>JBEGJP010000315.1:0-28883 GCA_041184525.1 Pseudomonadota bacterium
GGCGTTTCGGAACCTTTCCTTGCACAATGCGTGCGGCGAGTCCGTCAACTACAGCCGTCTTGCCCACGCCGGGATCACCCACAAGGATGGGGTTGTTCTTCGTCTTGCGGCAGAGAATTTCTATCATGCGATCGATCAGATCGTCCCGACCCACAATCGGATCAATGCGACCCTCGGTCACTTTCCGATTCAGGAGAATGCAAAACTTTTCAAGGATGTCTTCTTTCGCCGGTCCTGCCTGACCGGCGGAGCTGTTTGCTTCACGCTCTGAAGGCTCGGTGCCGCCGCGTTGCGTACTCGAGAGGGCATGCGAATAGTACTGGATCATTTCCAATCGATTCAGTCCCTGCTCTTCAAGAAACCATGCCGCATGGCAATCAGGCTCATTGAAGATTTCGATGAGAATTTTGCCTGTATCAACAACTTCGCGACCCGCACTGCGGACCCTCACCATGGCCCTGTGAATGAGCCTTTCCAACGCCAGCGTCATGGTCGGAGAAAACGCCTTTTCCTCGTCAGTCTCAGTTTCCGAAACATCCACAACGGGGGTGTTTTCTTCAATGAATTTTTTCAACTCGCTTCTCAGTGATTCGACTCTACCGCCACACTTCTCCAAAATTTCACGCACCGACGTGTCGTCGAGAAGCATGAGAAGAAGGTGCTCGATCGTCAAATATTCGTGACGGTTCTGACCAGCGAATTGAAAAGCCGCTCTGATGCATTTTTCCAGCTGAGGACTCAACACGCCACTCACTCCTGTTCCAGAGTTGTCAGCAGCGGAAACCCGTGCTGCTTCGAAAAGTCATTCACCTGCCTGACTTTCGTTTCGGCGATTGAAAAGGTGTAAACACCGGCGACCCCCTTCCCTGTTTTATGGACCAGCAACATGATCTGCACGGCTTCAGCCTCGTTTTTCCGAAAGAATTTCTGCAGAACATGAATGACAAATTCCATGGGCGTGTAGTCATCGTTGTTGAGAACAACTTTATACAGGGGAGGCTTTGCCAAGCGCTGGTCAGGCAGAGTCAGCAGATCATCCTCAAAATCGTCCCTCGGGTCGGAGCCGAAGGGCCTGCGTTCGCCAGACATAATGAAAAACACCTCGCAAGTTTGGGACAAAACTATCGTGATTAGAGGTGGCCGATCAACGGATGCTCCGCAGGAATCACAAAAACCTCCACACGCCCCACTCCTGCAGCGACCAACCCGAGACTTTTGGCTGCCGCACGCGAAAGGTCAATGACTCGCCCGCCCACGAAGGGACCGCGATCGTTGACCCGAGCAAAAACGTAGCGCCCCGTCGCCGACCTCCGCACCATCACAACCGTGCCGAAAGGCAAGGTCGGGTGAGCAGCGGTGAGCAAATCGTCCTGATAGACCTCGCCGCTGGCCGTCTTCTGGCCTTCCAGTTTGGGGTGATAAAACGAGGCCCAACCTTTCTCGGGCTGCCCCCAATCGGATGGGATCTTTCTGGAGGAAACGACCCTGCCAAAAGGATCCAAGCTGCGACAACCATGGAGGAAACAGCAAAAGGCCAAAAGCGCGAAAAATTTCCGTAAAAGCGCTAACTTTTGCTGAAGTTCTTTTCTCTTTACTTCCAATTGGAACTCCACTACCGCTGGCTGCCGCTCTGATGACCTAAGCACAAGTGTCTCAGACTGAGGAGAAGAACGCCATGGTTCAACACATCCGCACCCTTCGCACTCTTGCTCTGGTTCCCGCAGTTCTGACACTTTTCCCTGCTTGCTCTCAATCCAAACAAACCGGCCCGAATTCTGGTGGGCCCTTGACCCCAAGGTCAGAATCCTCGCTGCGGACCGTGAACATCCCGCACACAACCGTAAAATGGCAAAGCATCGGGAATTGCTGGGCCTATGCGGCCTTGGGCTGGGTGGAGTCGATGGTGCTGCGGACCGGCACCGAGCCCCTGCCGAACTTCTCGGAAAGCTACATGACCTACCGTCACTTTGAAGTGCAGCTGCTCTCCCTTGACCGCGGTGAGCTGCAAACCGGCGGGTCCTTTTATGAAGCGACGCAATTGATCCTCAAATTCGGTCTGATGAGCGAAGCTGATTTCGCTCCTGAAGAAGCCTCCTTGACACGTAGTGAGCGGCAAAAGCGCGCCACAGCGACTCTGAATGAAAGTCTGAAAACCGGACCCCTTTCGGAATCCCGTTCCGAAGAAGTCATCCGCGCTGAACTCGATCGCGCCTTTGGCGTGAACATGCGTTCACTCGAGAAGAAGATCATCAACCCCGAAACACTCTTTGTGTCTGCGGGTCGAGGCGGAAAAGGACAACTTTCCGAGGTCATGCCCCGCTGGACGAACGTCGAGTGGCCTGTCAATTACACAGATTATCCCAAGGCTCCTGCAACTGGTCTTAAGCCCACCGTCCAACCCAGCGGCGAACTGAACGACTCGCAAAAGCGCGTCCTCAGAAGAGCTATGCGTGCTATGAACGCGGGATATCCTGTGGTGCTGAACTGGTTTGTCGATTTCAACGCTATGACCAGTGCAGGCGAGTTCAGTTTGGAAAAACTGATCGAAAGCGGCTCCGGTCGGCAGGGCTACCATTCTACGGTTCTCGAAGATTATCTGGCTGAGGGAACCGATCCGAACACCAACGAGCCCTTTGTAACTCCCGAAGGCGAAGTCAGCCCTGAATTGAAATCGAAGGCGGCGACTTTTGGAAATCTGACCTCGTTCATCACCAAGAATTCTTGGGGAGGCTCGGAGCGTCTGGATCGTCCGAGCTATCTGCGGGATGGCGAACGCGGTTATCACAAACTCAAGAGTGATTATCTTTTCAGCTTCATTCCTGAATTTGATGAAGAGACCAAAGAATTCACAGGTTATACGACAGGCATCAACAGCATCATCATTCCACCCGGCTTTTGAAGATTGCGTTCAAAGGAAAGAACCGAAGCCAAATTGGAAAAAGGTGACGATGTCGCGCTGAGCCGCCTGCGAGGCATCGGCGATTTGCGAGGAATAGGTGTCCATCCGGTATCTGTTCCCCACAAGTCCTTCGAAATGCAACCCGCGCGATGACGTGAGCGGGATTCTCACTCCGGCCATTCCGGTCAAATGAATTTGATTGACCGTTCCTTTGCCGGTGACACTCTCACCGGGCGATGTTTCGTCTTTCACTTTGACAGCCGCCCCAAAAGAGGCACTCCAGCGTCCCGACAGGAAGAAATTCTCTGAGGGGAGCATTTCTGCTTCCCCGCCAAAAACAAGTCCGCTTCGCTCCAATGTTTGAGTGTTCTGCGGACTCCGCGCAGTGGCCTCGGCCTTCAATATTTCAGTTTGCTTGGCGAAGGGCGAGACGAAGAATCCCAAGCGCGTGAGCCATCGCGAGGACATCGGGTAACGCAATACAATGTCAACTTCGGAACTGTTTCCGCTGGCCGTCGCATTCTGATTTTCATCGGCAACAGGTTTTCTGAAGATGAATTTTTCAGCTGTCCACGACGCATACTGCATGCGGAATCCAAACATGTTCATCCATGGTCTGCCCGCCACCTGCGGGACAAAGGACTCCACAACAAACCCATTTCCGGACACGGGGATGTTCAATGCCAGTCCGGTGCGCACATTTGCTGCCTGATGTTGTGCGTTTTGAATGAGGAGGAACGAAGCAAGAGCCAAAGGGTTTTCACCCAGCAGCGCGGCCGACTTTGCAGTGTCACCTTTTGAAGCCAAGTCCGACGCTTTCACAATATTCAAGCTGACCGTTGTTTTCCCGCTTTCCGATCGTCGCACAGGCCTGAAGACCCAGATACTGACTCCCTTGTTGTTCTTCGTCACTTTTTGGAAAGCGAGTTCTGCCACAACGTCAGTCTGGTTTTCAGCCAAGACGAAATAACACTCTCCCGCCGGAGGAGGCGTATCCGTGGCAGCAGGAACAACACCCACACTGTTGCCGCCCTTATCGAGACGGACCTTGAACTTCTTCAATGAAGTGGTGTTCTCGAAATTTCTCAGTCGCGCTGGGGTTTCTGAAGCCGGTGTCGGGGAAGGACAGGTGTTGGCAGAAGCCTCGGCTGCAGTGGAGGATGTTGTTGCACCCTCCGTCGACACGGTTTTGCCACCGCCCTCAGACGAAGCTCCCTGAGCGTACACAACATCGGGCGTCATCAAGAAAAGAGTGAAGAGAAAAACAATAGAAGCGATAAGAACAAAACGCATCGACGAAACACACCCGCTGCGGAGTGCATTCCCCAACTCACAAGACAAATTGATTAAACAAGAAGTCCTTTGTCGGATGCCCATTTTCGAAACTCTGACTCCAATTCGTCAAATGACGTAATCTCAAACAGAGTATCTTGCATGTGATGAATATCAAACACTCGTTGCGCAAGAGCTTCGATGTTGAAAGGCTCTTTTTTGACGACAGGCGAAAGGCTGTGGAGAATTTCGCCCACCGAAGACACAATTCCTGCCCCGTAAATGACCGTTTCAGTCTCACGCCGCAAGGAAGGCCGATGCGCGTTCGGATTCATCAATCCGAATTCAACTGTAAACCAGTAGATACGACCCAGCCACGCAATTTCTTCCTCAGAACGCGTGCGCGTGCCCGCCAAACCGTAGGCATGGAAGAACGAAGCAAAGCGCGGGTGAGTGATGAGAGGCAAATGCCCCATCAAATCGTGAAACATATCAGGCGCGGGAGTGTATTCCAGCTCCGTGGGATGACGTATGAAGTCGGTACAGGGAAAGCATTTGTTGGCGAGGAGTTTGAAGAAGATCGTTTCAGGAACGTAACCTTCCACGCGGATCACCTGCCAGCCTGTCGCTTGTCGCAGACGCTCACTGAGGACAGCCAATTCAGGCACACGCTGAGAGGGAAAAGCCAGCAACTCCCGGCCGCGAAGGTATTCATCGCACACGCGCCCGCCCAAGATGGCACTCTGGCGCCGATAGAGTTCACTCCACGTGCTGTGCTGTTCGTCGGCGTACTCGGGAGGAAGAATGTCTGATCCAATAGTGCCTTCAGGTGAAGGGCTGCGTCGGATCGGATCCGAAGGACGCGCCTTGAACTCGACCTCGGTCGAGAGCTTTCCAGCGGGGATGGCAATTGAACCCGACATCTCTGTTCCTCCGGACCACATGAGCGCGCCTCCATTCACCAGCGGCCTGAGGTCTGCGAACCCTGTTTGAGGCTCCTCTGAGTGTCGCCCTACCAGCTATAAAGCTATCGGCAGGAACGAACGAAACCTCTAACACCGCAAAAGCATCAATGATTCATTAAGCTTATAAAAAACATCGGGTTCTTCATAACAGAGAGAAGGGCATTCAGCAAAAGAGATGGCTTGCGTTCTGTAGGTGCCCGCCCACCGAGCAGACAGCTCACGCTCCAAGGTGTCTCCCTGCCGGTGCCCCGTCCGGTCATTGCGCAGCACGAGCACTGCCCTCGGCCGAAGAGCATCCACCGCACTCCAAAAATCTTCCCAGAAATGCTTCAGCACGCGCTGGGGACCTCGCCCTACGCCAAACGCAGGAGGGTCGCACACCCAAACATCGGGGCAAACGATTCGGCCCTCCTCCACACGCTTCTGAAGACGTTGGAGATACTTTTGCGCCAGCTCGGGAATGACAGCATAGTCGACGCCATTGAGTGCACCATTGCGTTTGCCCCAAGTCAGCATTTCTGAATTGGCATCCACATTGATGGCAGACTTGGCTCCTGTTTTCATGGCAACCACCGCAAACCCGCAGGTGTAGGAAAACAAGTTTAAAACCGAGGACTCGGGCGTCACAACACTCCGCAAGGCACGTCGCGCCGCGCGTGCATCGGGAAATAAACCAAAATCATTTTTGTCGTCGGCACGCACTTCAAAGAGGCAATCATCCTCGCGCGCCACCCAGTGCGAACCCAGCACCTTTTTGGGATCGAGGAAATCGAAACCTCCTTCTTGACGGCGGACTTTTCCAAGAACGAAACGCCCGTCGCCCAAGCCTTTCTCAAGAGCGTCCAACATTTCGACCGCATCTTTGGAAGAGGTTGGATTGTAAATGGTCAAGACCACCAGCGGACCAAAAGCATCCACGAGAACGCCATCGAGACCATCAGAAGAGCCTGCGAAAATGCGACCGATTTGTTGAGCATCCGCAAACCTTGGTTCCAACGCAATACGTTTTTCCAAAGCGGCACGGAAACAAGTCTCCCAGTGCTGAGTCAATGATCGCTTCCTTCCCTTGAACTTCGTAGCGGAGTCCTGAACAGAGTCAAAGCATGAACGCTCAGCTCCTCGGAGAGGATATTCTCTTCCTGCAAATCTAACCACTCCCGCTGCAAAGTGCCACCACTGGTGAGCACGTCATCCAAAATCAAAACAGCTCCTGAGCCTGTCTCTTCATCCGACGCTCTGAGATTTGGAACATTCCCGTTTTCAATCCTTTTGACATTCCTGCGCCTCTCGGGAGTGCTCATCAGAGCCCGCTTTTTCCACTGCAACGACACCGCTGTGCAGACCTCGGGAAATCCGAAGGAGGAGTTGGAGTATTCCCACTCCTTCCGCAACTTGGAGATTTGCATCAGCCAAAAATCGGTGGGGTGCCAATCCATGCTCACAATCCGCCGCAGCCTCAACCGTGCCAACACAATCTTCCTGATCCTGTGTTGGCAAATGAGACCCTCCAGAGCGTTCATGGCGGCGCGTCCGTACACATCGGAAAAAAGCTCCAAAGCAAGCACATTCTGGCCCTCTTTCGCGGCAAGCAAGAGGGAGCGATGCCGGCCTGCATAGGGAAACAATGCCGTTACGGAGCTCAGCCACGGCAGCTCCCCACAGGATCCCCCGCACGACGACACACCACAGCGTGTGCACTTCACCCAACGAGGTGCAGAAAAATATTTGAGGCAGGAAAAGCAGAGAAGAACGTCAAAAGAAGAGAGAGGAGAAAAGCATCTGCTACAGCGTCTTCGAAACAGACGAGCGCCCCTGTTGAAGCGCCCCCACCAACGGTGAGGCACCGCCATGGTGGTAAGGGTGTTTCGCTCGAATGCATTCGGCACGGTACAACTGCTCCAACAGAACAACCAACGAAAGTTCATGAGCAAACGTTGCCGCCGAAAGCGAAAAAAGGCGCCCTTGTGCAACGAGGGGAGCGAGAGCCGACGGCAAACCATAGGCACCGCCAAAAACGAAACCCAATTGCTTCACGCCACGATCGCGCAGTTGGACAAGTTCGGCAGAAAATTTGTCACTGGAAAATTGTGTGCCACGTTCATCGAGAAAAAAAAGAGCGCCGCGATCGGCGACGACTTTTTCACATTCTTTGACCAGAAATTGTTCAATGGCTTTTTCGGAGTCTAACACCTTCGCAGGAGCGACAATCGAAACAGATGCCGTGCGTGCGATACGCCCGACGAACTCCTCACTCCACGCCTTGGCTGCACCTGCAGATAATTTCCATGGAGTGAGAAGAACAAAATGCATCGCGTTCTCAGAGCTGAGCTGCTTCGAAAGAGTCGTCAGCGGCAGGCTGAGGCAACGCAGCCTTCACTTCAGAGAGCAATGCGGAAAGCTCTTGTTCTGTGGAAGTCATGTAACGACCCTTGCTCCAGAGCTGTTCCAACGCATAGAGCTCACGCGTGGGCTCTTGGAACACATGCACAAAGAGAAAGCCGTAATCGAGAAGAATCCACGTACGTCCTTCACGGCCGTCCACTGACACAGGTTGCAAACCCAAGTTGTCGCGGAAGAACAAACGAATTTCTTCTGCTACCGCGGCGACCTGACGGCCATTGCTCGCACTCAAAATAACGAAGTATTCGGTGAAGGCACCCTGACTGCGAAGGTCAATGGCAAGCGGACGTGTGGCCTTCTTCTCAAGACCAATTGCCATGGCCAATTTAACGAGCTCTTCACGCTCCAAAATCCGCTCGCCCGCCTTGATGATTTGATTCTCTACTTTTTGTTTTGACATGATTATTCCCCCTCCTTCAATGTCTGCAACAGGCCAACAATCTGATCCAACATTTTGGAAATTCCCATGCGGCGCGCGGAACTCACTTCCATGAATTCCACCTGCTTGCCGCGCAGATAATTCCTAAACCCGTCGATCGCTTCCTGATTCAAATACTCATCTTCATTTTCCGGCAAAACCAAATCCAGCTTGGAAAGCACTGTGAGCCTTGGCCGCTGTAAAAGAGCATTGTCGTACAGTGCCAACTCGGAAAGAATGCCTTCAAAATCCTGAATCATTGCCTCGGCAGTGTCCTGACTCGCATCAATCAAATGAATGAGAATGCGTGTGCGCTCGATATGCCTCAGAAAGTCATGGCCCAATCCTTTGCCTTCACTTGCTCCCGGAATGAGCCCCGGAACATCGGCCACAACAAAAGGATCGGCATCCTTGTGACTCACCACTCCCAAGTTAGGAACCAGTGTTGTGAAAGGATAGTCAGCCACTTTCGGACGCGCTGCCGAAATCACTGTGATCAGCGTGCTCTTGCCTGCATTAGGCGCACCAATAATTCCAACGTCAGCAATCATTTTGAGTTCAAGGCGCAAGTGCTTGCGCTCACCCATCGCGGGCGGGATCGTTTTTGTCGGTGCCTGATTGCTGGAACTCACAAACACATGATTACCCACACCGCCCTTGCCGCCTTCAGCGACCACGATCTGCTGTTCGTGCTTGATGACTTCACCGATCAGTTCACCTGAATCTGCATCAAGAACAACCGTTCCGCAGGGCACTTTGAGAATGAGATCTTCACCCACTCCACCCTGTCTGTTGTTCGTGCCACCCTTGCCGCCATCCTGTGCTTCGTGGATGCGGTTGAAACGGAAGTCGAGCAGCGTGTGGAGTCCTTCATCACCTTGGAAAACAATATTTCCGCCGCGGCCACCGTTGCCGCCGTCAGGACCACCAAAGGCCACATTCTTTTCACGACGGAAATGGGACATGCCGGCTCCGCCGTCGCCTGCTTTGACTTGAATTTCTGCGGTGTCGATAAACTTCATTCAGATGCACTCCCGACTGCGTGAAGACGCAGCCTGTTGGCGACGCTAGCAAAAGGAAACTGGGTGGGGAACAAGAAAGTTGCGGACAAAAAAAAGACCAGACATGCCGTCAGGCGATGCCTGGTCTTCTTTTTAGGCGCTCGAGTCGAGCTTACACGCCTGCGGGATAAACGCTGACGCGCTGACGCGTGCGTGTCACGAATTCAAACTTCACAACGCCGTCAATCTTGCTGAAGAGCGTGAAGTCGCGGCCCATGCCGACGTTGTTGCCAGGGTGAATCTTTGTTCCCACCTGACGGATGATGATGTTGCCTGCGCGAACAGACTCACCACCAAAGGTTTTCACGCCACGATATTTTGGGTTGCTGTCACGACCGTTTTTGGTACTACCACCGGCTTTTTTGGTTGCCATTGCAAATTCCTCGTCTGTGTTAAGCGATCATCAAACGCGCTAGCTTAGCCTTCAATCTTGTCGATTGTCAGGACCGTGTAGGGTTGGCGATGACCTTGGGTCTTCTTAAGATGGTTTTTGTTGAGATACTTGAACACGAGAACCTTGTCGGCACGTGTGTGGGCTGCAACTGTGGCAGTCACTTTTGCGCCAGCCACTGTGGGTGCGCCCACTTTGAAGCTGCCGCCGTTGTTGAGCATGTAGACGTCAGAAAAGGAAACCTTCGCGCCGACATCGCTTGCAAAATAGTTGGCTTGGATTTTGTCGCCTTCTTTAACTTTGAACTGACGACCGAAAACATTGACGATAGCGTACTTGGTACTCACAGGCGTATTCCTTTGCACAACAAATGCAGACAGCCTCAGGGAATTCCCACAAACGGGGGTCCCGTCGCTTTGAGTTGTCGGACTTAGTGCAATCATTTGATTCGGTCAAGACACTTTCAAAAGATTAATTTATTTCAGCAGTGACGGGCTCTTGGCTACGTCATTGTCGGAAAACGACCGGTCAGAAAGCTTGACTCAGGAACGCTTTACAACCAAGGATGCCATTCTCAAACAATTTAGAGAGGTTTTGGTGGGCCGGGAATTGCACATTCACGTGGCACATAGCCCCGATCCGGACGATCGGCTGATGTTTTGGCCGCTCGCCGCCGGCTTGGTGCCCAGTCACGTCGATCAACGCCCTTATCTTTTCAGCTTTGAAGAGGCTGACACACAAGCGCTCAATAAGCTCGCTCAAGAGGAGCGTGCGGATGTGTGCGCCGTATCCGCCATTCATGCTCTCAGATTGATGGATCGCTACCAGCCTCTGAGGATGGGAGCTTCAGTAGGCGACGCTTACGGCCCTGTTGTGGTGGCGCTCCAAGGGGGGCTGGGAGAACAACTCTTTAGAAGTTCTTTCGAAAGCTGTCTTGAGGAGCTTCACCTGCTGACCCCCGGCGAAACGACAACTGCGCACACGGTGGCGCAACTCGTGGGACTGCCCTTCAAGACTTTTGAAGCTGTGCCCATTGTTCCACTGACACGCGTTTTCGAACACCTGAAACGCTGTGAAGCTCAAGGTAGGCCGACTGTTGCCCTTCTCATTCATGAGGGGCGACTCACCTATGGTGAACACGGTTGCGTCAGGCTGATGGATATTGGTGAACGTTGGACTGAAAAAACGAACTCCAGCCTCCCGCTCGGTTTGAACGTCGTCAGTCGAAAACTGTCACCACAGACGAGAAGCGACCTCTCGGAAATTTTTGTGGCCAGCTGCCGCTATTCCCTCACGCACAGGGAAGAGTTTGTCCGTATGGCAAGAATTCCGGGGCACACTTATTTTTCCGGATTGTCCAGCGACAAACTGCGCCACTACTTAGACCTCTACGCCAACGAAACGACTGTTTCTATTCTCGAGAGGGACAAACGCGGTTTCGAAGAGTTGCTCGCGCGTGCCACACAATCGGGTCTCTTGAAGTTGGGCACACCGCTGAAAGAAATCGATTGGGTGTGAGCCGTTTCAGCAGGGGCAAGCAAACCAAAAGTCAGAAGTGCTTTTCCCACTCGTCTTCCTTGAAACCCACGCAACCAAAACCCTCTGCCAACAAGAACGGCCGCTTCACCAGTTTCCCGTTCTTCGCGAGAAGCTCGAGCGCTTGGTCCTGAGTGAGCGAGGGAAGACGCTCACTCATCTTCATCTCACGATAGAGCTCACCGCTGGTGTTGAACAGTTTCTTGAGCTCCCCAACAAAGCCCACCATGGCGCGCAGCTCGCTGACAGTGGGAGGTTGTTCGACAATCGGGAGCACTTGGACCTCGTTGACCCCCTTTGCCTTCAGCCATGCCAATGCCTTTTTGCAGGTGGAGCATTTTTCGTAGCTATAAATCTTAATCATCTTGTCGTCCTCGCGGGAAAGAGAGCCTTGCGCTCCCCCACCCTACCTCAGCCTCCTTGATATTCCAGCGGGGCTGGTCTAGGACTTTGCCCAATCGTGCGGAGAGGTGTCCGAGTGGCTGAAGGAGCACGATTGGAAATCGTGTGTAGGTTAACCCCTACCGAGGGTTCGAATCCCTCTCTCTCCGCCATATTAAGGGGTTACACCCTTGAAGGTAACAGAGAACCGTCAGAACCGAGAGGATCTGGCGGTTTTCTTTTAGACGCCAGATTTCGCTCAGTTACTCCATCGGAATGCCGATATGCCTCTAAAACGCATATCGAGGGCATCCATGTCTTTTCCCAAACGCAAAAATGTCGCCTACGTCGACAACCATACCATTTCGCTCTACTGCCAGTACCAAGCCGGAATTCCATCGGATTACTGGGTGACCAAAGATCGAAAGACTCTCCGGACATTCAAAGCAACGCCAGTGAACCCCAAACGCGCCTATGAAGCGGCGTTCGAATTCTTCAAACGGGTAGTTGCCGGAGATGACATTGACCCCGCGCCGCTCTCCCATAAGGAACGGTGGTTGGAAGAAGCCGCAAAGATAGAGCAGAATCGAACAAAGGCCTGGCAAGAGGAGTTGACTTTCAGCCTCCTCGCAGCGCTGCGCCATCGCTCTCTGGTTCGGACCAAGAAATCCGAAAATCATGCAAACAACCCTTGGGTCGTCGACAGAGCCCTCATGCAGGCTGGACCAATTCCAAAAGATCCCGACGAATTTTATCTGTGGGCTGAACGAGCCGCCGATGCCGCAGTAAAGATTGCAAGGCCTCAAAGGGAAGATGCAAAAGAGGCGGGGACACAAAATGCCCGCCGCATCCGTATCAACACATTTATCTCTTGCCTCGATGTCATTGCTGAAATTCCCGCTTTCAAAGCTTGGCACAAGGGCCATCCCGTGGTCAAAAACAGAGTCGAGGCTCGTCGGAACGAACTTGTCAGTGAAGGCGTCGAAGAAAAAAACCGTCCCGCGCTTGGTAAGGCGGAACTCAACTCACTGTTTCAGTCTTGCATAACAGTGAATGAATCACTGACCGTTATTGCGTACCTTTGCCTTGGCACTCGCGCAGGAAATAGCGAAAATGCCGATTATGCTCACCTTCAAAACGGAATTTACGTCCTGACAAAAATTCAAACCAAGACCGAAGTCGATCGTCGTCCAGCAGCATCGCTATGCTTGCGCGCCATGCTCCGTTTGAAAAAGGAGGCGAATCTCGAACTCACGCCCATTCCGACCGGGTGGGATCGACGTCGATTCCGACCTACCGTTGCAACAATGCTCAACCTTTGCGGTGTGTCTGAATTGCTCATAGCTATTCGATGCGGCTTGGGAACCACCCGGATGATTCAGGAACACTACTCGGTCAACACGCCTTCTGACTATGGCGGGTCCAAGAATGTCGAATCGTACTATGGCATCAAACCTGTTCAAGTGAACGGTATAATGACTTCCGAAAATGCCTATGACAATTTTGTGTTGTGGTGTTTTCTCAAACAAATGGAGAGATGGGGAATGCTGGACCTTGCGAAGGAGTGCATCATGCTCGAGATGAACCAGGATTCTACAGAAGAAACTCTCTCTATTGCAAGCTTTTGACGTTGTATTTTCACGATTCAGGAGTTGGCGGTTCGTTGGGATGGCTAAATGAGTCTGGAACTTTTTCCCATTTTTTCTTGGTCTCAAACTTCAATAAAATGTCACCCGTCGTCTTGCGAGTCGTCCAATATTCGCCTTCCAGAGCACGATGCGGATGATTGACGATCTTAAGTAACGCCGTACCATTATGCGTTTGACTGCGTTCTCGATGCACGACCTTTGCAGTGTTCGTGTAGTTGAATGAAAGCCGTTTGGAATTGTCGTCCCCAATTACAAATCCAGATTCGTAGCTGATCGATGAGGATTCTTTTGTGTACAGCGTGCAAGTACAACGTAAGAACGTTTGATCGATGACCAAAGCTACGGGAATTGGACCGATTCGCTCTTTGGTCTCGGGATGCACCCACGTCGAATGTAATTGCCCCGTCCAAGTGCCATTCAAATTAGGAATAGGGACAAGCCATTCCGGCAAAAATGGTATCTTCCAAAACCATTTAATAAAACCAAAAGCGAAAATGGACATGATCGACAATGCCGTGGACAATTGCTTTCCCGCGCCCAACACGTCGACCTGAACATCAACTCCATTGAACCATAAGAGGCCAAACCAAACCGCCGCGGTCAGGGCGCCGATGACGTAGAGGAAGGGCTTAATATCAACTCGATGCATCAAATAAACCCCAAATAAGAACGCGCAGCCCACAGGAAGTTCTCGGCTTTATGCACTGACCATGGTTGCGCATTTCGAAACAAATATTTAAGTTCGTTCACTTCACCCCATTCATGGGATCGCTCCGCCGCGTAGGTGTGAAACCACGCATGACTGAGAACCTCCTTTACGTCATCTACTATGCGTTCGTGACCGAATTTTTCTGACGGCACATTCCAAACCAAACACTCAATCAAGAACGACGCAATGTTGTTCGCTTCGACCTTTCCTTCTGCTTGCATTCTATTGCGGAGGCGTTTTAAAATCCGAATGACGCTTTTGTAACGCCGTCCAGTTGCAATGTTCCGCTCCACGCCGTTCCGATGAGTTTGTTCAGGCCAGTTGATGACTGCGCCACCACCGTCGGGACGAAATTCAACTCCAGCAACGTAATCAATAGCCCCACCTGCGTTCCGAAAATATCGCCGATGCTCAAAAGTTGGAACGACGTCAGCATCGATGCGATACGAATTCTCATGTACGTCAAATGCTTTATTTCCACGAGTAACCCCACCTTTTCCGAATTTCTTTGCAAGTGCCTCTCCGACCATGTTTTTGAAAGCTGCGTAGGACAACCCACTCTCCGAAATGCCGACAGAAGCGGGAGTGATTCCGTGGGTGTAGTCTGCATAAAAATATTTCGTGCAACACACACAAATATCTACGTCGCTGTCCTGCCTGACATTCGTATTTGCACGATACGATCCTTGCGGGAAAACGACCACGTCAAGATCGGCCAGCCCAGAATGGTTTCGAATCGCTTCTCGAATCATGCGTTCCGCATTGTCGCACTTCGCTTGTTCGGTCTCACTTAAAGGGCTTGCCCACCCTCGGAAAACAACTTCCCAATCTGCCACTTTGCCCCCGATTTCGATCTTCAACTACGCGACGGCAAGGCTCCAGTCGTAGTCAGACTGGAGATTGCTCCTCCACATGAGTTTGCTGAAACGCATTCCTCGTAGCACGGACGAAAAAATTTTCCTCAAGCAATTCGATCTCCTGCAGTAATTTTTAGATCTGTCGCTTAAAAATTAATTGCGCATCGCGGTGCACTCGAGTTAAGCATCTTTTCATCCTCGCTTCAGGGACCCATGAAAGTCCCAAAAGCGCTTCTTCAACTCCGCCGGCAAAATTCCCTTTCGAGATTCAGATTTCGTTTCTTCGAGACGGGAATTTCCGACAGCGATCAAATCGCGGCCCCACCAGGCCGCATGGAGGTTTAATGACCCCTTGATTACAATCATCTCGGGCTTTCCAAGCCGTGCGTGCAGAACCAGCCTCACAGTCTGATTGGCTCTTTCAGCCAGAAGCGCGATCTCTGCAGCAGTGTAGAGTCCATCTGGATCGAGCCCAATCAAGGCGAGTCTCACAAACCACAATGGGGGCGGGCGGCCCGGCTTTGGCGACGTCACATTGCCATCCTTTCATTAGAACATACGTCATTGAATGCTGGGCCATTTGGCCCTCTTTCAGCCACGTCATTCAATGGCAAAAAACAAAACAATCTTGCTAACTAATTTGCCCAATGGAGCGGCACTGACCTTGTTAGCCAAGGACAAACCTTTCCAAGGAGACTCGATGATTGTTGAAACACAAGACTACTCCCGTCTGACAAAACTCTCAAAGAACCGTAATGCCGTTCGGACTGAATCCATGTTGGGCTTCGCACGTCTGCCTCAAATCGGAGAACGACTTGTTATTGTGGGTCGTGGCTTGGAACACTCAAAAGGCGTGCGAGTCATTGTGACGTCACTCGTTAAGAAAATCGTCAAATCTGGGCCAGGGGATTTCATTATCCTGACTGAGAACAGCACTTACCGATTGGAACGTCTAGGACCAGGGGATGACGCAAACGAATTTCGCGCGTTTCTAGAGCACATGTTGACTCTCGCTTCAAAGGCAGGAGGCGCAATTCAGCGACCTCATCCGAGGCCTCGCAAAATGGCTCCCACCTCAAATGAATGTGAGGTGGCCGTCGATGTCTGACACGTCATTTCGTATCATTCCACCACGGTCCATCAACCGAACGTTTCGTATTTATTTGGCCATCAATCGATGCAATGGCTTCATCTACGTAGGCAAAGAGTCGGGATATCTTCACAAACGCCGCGACCTTCACTTTGCTGAAGCGCGACGTGGATGCACCCGCGCATTTTCATCCGCACTCCGAGAATTCGGGTTCGAAAACTTCAGCTTTCATTACGTTTTTCAAACCAATGTGGAAACGGAAGCCAACGAGCGTGAGCGAAAACTTATTTCGAAGCTTGCTACAAATGGAGCGCAAGGAGGCGCAGGATACAACATGACCAATGGGAGTCAGGGTGGGTGCCGCTGGAAATTCGAAGACGTTCAAAAGATCGCGCTTATGTATAACGAGCGTCTGCAATGGGCGAGAGGACACCCTTCATCGTATTATACAGCGAGATATCACGGATGGCTCAACCGCGCTTCTTCACATATGAATTGCAAACTGCAGCAATGGACAAGCGCAAAGGTTCTGAAATCTGCTCGACGATACAAGACGATGTTTGAGTTCAAGACTATGGACCGAAAAGCCTACGACGCTGCCCGCCAAAGGGGAATGCTCGAGCAGATTGCCAGTCGGATGCTGAAAAGCAAAGCTACGATTGGCACTCCCGTTATGATGGACGGATTACATTATTTCAAATCTATTTCTGATGCCTCCAGGGCAATTGGCGCTCCCTCAGCCAACATCCATGCGTGCCTTTATGGACGACGGAAAATTGCCAAGGGCCATTTGTTTAGGCTGGCTACCAAGCAAGAAGTGGCGGTACATGATCCGTCCATCCAGTTCGCGGACTATGAACCCCCGACAGTTGAAACCTCCATTCGAACCCTCGAACAAAGCGAATCAAACCCTTCTACACGCACCAAAATGAAATCTTTACAAACAGCGCGACGGGGTGTCCAGAATTCGCCAAACACCGGCAAGGAGAAACGGATAGTAAGGCAGGCAAGAAAATGACGCTCCTTCAAAGCTGGTGGACGCTCGATTTGGAACTTGTCGAAGCGCGCACCTTTGAAATCCATGAAAAGCTAACACCAAAAGAACTCATTCTAACGGATACGATAAGAGATATCGAATGCGTTGATCACTTCGACAGCTCACAGCCAGACATCGTCGCGTATGCACATTCGAATTTCTTTTTGTTCGCACCTGGCAATACAAGCGCAGGACATAATCGATAACGCTTTCTGAATTCTCTCTCGGTTCCGAACAGCATCGACACGTCTAAATTCAAAGCTTCGCGCTCATGCCAACAAAGGAGATCTTCGAAGGATTCTCGACCAACATCGAGACCTAATTGCAATGGGTGCCAATTGCGACTCATTGAAGATATGGAGCCCGCTGGTTGGGACCGACACAGTCATTCTAGCCCAAGCGTCTCTCACATCTGACGACGGCCATTCATGCGTCGGTAGATCAAAAATCTACAAATCAAATATAGTTTCGTCTTCCTCAGCATGTGCCGATGAGCAGGCTGAAAATGGCATTTGACGAGATTTGACGAATCTCGAAGAAGGTGTTATTTCGTCCATCGTCGATTAACTAAAGTAATAATCCCCCGGCAGAGCCGGGGGCTTTTAAAGGCATGAACCGCTCAAAGCGGTTTTAGAAAGAGCCGCTCTGCGCGCGGCTGGACATTTTGGGCTCTTCGAACAGACGATCTACTCTTCGGTCCTCCTTTTCCTGATCGCGAATGTACTGCCTAATGACTTCTTCGTTTCGACCCACTGATGTTACGTAGTAGCCTCGCGCCCAAAAGTGTTGACCTTGGAAATTGCGCTTTCGCGCCATGAAGTTTCGAGCAATCGCTATCGCGCTTTTCCCCTTCAGGAATCCGACCACTTCCGAAACCGCGTATTTTGGCGGTATCGAAATGAGCATGTGGACGTGATCCTTCATGAGGTGCCCTTCCACGATTTGGCACTCATGCTGTCGCGCCAAATCGTGGAAGATTGCGCCAAGCTCCCTTCGAAGTTCTCCATAAATGGCTTTCTTTCGGTACTTGGGGATAAAGACTACGTGGTATTTGCACTCCCAGCGGGAGTGATTTAGGCTTTGCTCCATTCCAGGGCCTTCGTTCGTGAAACTTTGAGCGGTTCACAAACGAAGGCTTCCCAGTTTCAGCCCGTAAAAGTCAAACTTTGTGAGTCCCCCAGCAGAGCTGGGGGATTTCCATTTGGATTAAAAGGAAAGCCATTGGACTGCATTGGAAACGACGTCACCCCAGTACTCACACAGGAAGGACCCGACGCCCTTGCAACAATTTGTAAGGCTCTCGGGCATCCTGCAAGAGTCAAAATTCTTCAGATTCTTATCAGCAAGGACTCTTGTATCGCAGGTGACTTGGCGGGCGAATTTGAGCTGGCGCAATCCACCGTATCTGAGCACCTCCGACTTCTAAAAGAGGCCGGACTCATCCAAGGAACGATCGAGGGACAGAAGCGGTGTTACTGCGTCAACCCTGCTGTCTTGAAACTTTTCAAGTCCCTTGTCAAAGCACTGTGAAACTGCAGTTTCTCAGTGCTGAACTCACAGTGAATTTCTTTTTTTGTCGAAGGATGAAATAGGAGAGATCCCATGGAAACACGCGTTCATGTCAGTTTGGAAGTTTCGAATCTTGAAAAATCAGTAACCTTCTACAGCAAGCTTTTTCAAAGCGCTCCAACGAAAATTCAAACAGATTACGCGAATTTTCGAATGGAAGAGCCACCGCTGCATCTTGCGCTTGTTTTAAATCCCGATACCGCTCAGGAAAGCAATTCCAATCGCCACTACGGAATCGAACTCTTTGAAGACGCACGCCTCAACTCATGGCTCCAGTCAGCCAAGTCTGCAAACCTACCACTCAGGATCGAAGAAAACGTAACTTGCTGTTACGCGGTTGCAAACAAATTCTGGGTGCGCGATCCAGACGGGCATGAGTGGGAGTTCTGGGTACGCAGCGCCGAGGCTGACACAATGCACGGCGTCGAGACCAACACATTTAAATCGGAAAAGAGCCAATGCTGTGCTCCGTCGCCGGCCCTAAAAACTGAACAAAACATTGCCCCTTCATGCTGCGCCCCAAACCAGTGTGGATGAGTCGATGAGCGGAGCCCAAAACCATGCGCACACTTTCTTTCCTCGATCGATATCTCACACTCTGGATTTTCACGGCTATGGCATTAGGAATTTTTCTTGGCCGCTTCGCCCCTTCCGTGCCGCAGTTCTTGAACAACTTCAGCTCTGGTTCGATTTCGCTTCCAATCGCTCTAGGCCTCATCCTGATGATGTTCCCACCGTTGGCGAAGGTTCGTTACGAAGACCTTCCTGCCGTTTTCAAGGATAAGAAGATTCTGGCCCTTTCACTTATCCAAAACTGGGTAATAGGGCCGGTCCTCATGTTCCTACTCGCAATCGTGTTTCTTCCCGACGAACCGACGTACATGTCAGGCCTCATCCTCGTAGGACTCGCGCGCTGCATTGCAATGGTCATCGTCTGGAACGACCTGGCAAAAGGTAACAGCGAGTACTGCGCAGGACTCGTTGCGTTCAATTCAGTATTCCAGATCCTGTTTTTTCCATTCTACGCATGGATTTTTCTTACCTGGCTGCCTAAAGTCTTTGGTCTCGAATCGACAAACTTTGACATTTCAATGAGAGACGTTGCAGCAACTGTGGGAATATACCTGGGAATCCCATTTGCAGCAGGTGCCCTCACCCGATACACGCTCATGCGCTCGAAGGGCAAAGACTGGTACCACTCAAAGTTCGCACCGAGCATCAGCCCGCTTACGCTCTTCGCCCTCCTTTTCACGATTGCCGCGATGTTTTCTCTCAAAGGCGACCTCATCTTAAGCCTTCCTTTGGACGTCACGCGCATCGCACTCCCTCTCACATTGTATTTCATTGCAATGTTTTTTGTTTCTTATGTCATGAGCCGGCGTTTTGGTTCCGATTACCCCCGGGCCGCAACACTATCCCTAACAGCAGCATCAAATAATTTCGAACTCGCGATCGCAGTCGCCATTGCCGCATTCGGGTTGAATTCAGGTCAAGCCTTCACCGCCGTCATTGGCCCCCTCGTCGAAGTTCCAATTCTCTTGTTGTTGGTTAAAGTCGCCTTGCGGATGAGAGAGAAAGACAGCGACATTTTGGGAGTGAAAGCCGTATGAAAATCTTGTTCCTATGCGTTGCAAATTCAGCACGGAGCCAAATTGCCGAGGGTTTAGCAAAGACGTACATGTCCGACTGCTTTGAAGTAGAAAGCGCAGGATCAGAACCGAGTGGCGTGGTGAATCCACTTGCCGTCGAAGCTATGAAGGAGATTGGAATCGATCTGACCACTCACCGATCCAAGTTTTATAATCAGCTCTCCCCATCATTCCTGGCAGGCATTGACTACGTCATCTCACTTTGTGCCGAAGAAGTATGCCCTGCTATGGTTCACGCACGTGCGGCAAAACTCAAATGGCCATTTCCCGATCCCGCTTCCGTTCAAGGATCTCATGAAGAGAGGCTCCAGGCTTTTCGAGAGGTCCGGGAACAAATTCGCGAGCGACTTCTCACGTTTCGAGAGGAGCTTCGTGAACAAAACAACACCGAGCGAGCTAAGCGAATGTTTGATTCTTGAAAACTATTTCAAATTGGACAGCACATCACCAGACTCTTATGAAGGACCATGTCCTGAGTCTGCCCCTTTCCCTTAAATCCGGACCCCTTCAAATTTGTGTCACATCGCGCTTATCAGTGGCATATACACTGGTTGAAGGCCGGGTACCGGTAAAGTGTGGGAAAACGGAAAGTCTTTGCTGGCATTTTCACAAATTGAGGTCACATATGAAGAAATCATCGCTTCTCGTTGGAGCTGCCCTTGCTGGAATCATGAGCGTAGCTCATGCCGAAGAGACGAAAGGTAACTCACAAGGCCAAGGCATGAACATGAGCGGTGGCCACGTTGCATGCATGGGGCTCAACTCATGCTCCGGCAAAGGAGCTTGTGCAACAAAAGCAAACTCTTGTGCAGGAAAAAACTCGTGCGCTGGCAAAGGGGTTGTTTTCAAGAAATCAGAGAAGGAATGCAAAGATGCCGGTGGAAAACTGGCATCAGCGAATACAACAGGCGAGCCTTCAGGAAAGCCGCAGACGAAACCAAGTAAATAAACCCGCATGTTCAATCTTGGAGGCTCAATGATGAGTTCCTTGATGAAAGGAACGTCCTCCCTGGGTGTGGGGGTGGGATTGCGCCCAACACACTTCCCATATTTTCTTTCCCAGAAACCGCAAGTGGAGTGGGTCGAAATAATCTCTGAAAACTTCATGGGACTTCGATCGATGGGACTCGGCGGACGTCCCTTAGTCGTCCTTGAAAAAATTCGCCAGGACCTTCAAGTGGCCATGCATGGAGTCTCACTTTCGATTGGATCGGCAGATGCACTGGATACAGTTTACTTAAAGCGGCTCAAAGAACTTGCCGAGCGAATAGAGCCGTTCATCATATCAGACCATCTTTGTTGGACGGGGATTGATGGACGAAACGTGCACGATCTTCTTCCACTTCCCTTCACACCGTCCGCTGTAAATCACGTCGCTAGCAAAATTGGAATGGTACAAGACTTTCTGGGACGCGAGATCCTGATGGAAAATGTTTCGAGCTATGTCACCTTTTCAACATCGGAAATGACTGAATGGGAATTTTTTTCGGAAGTGGCGCGCCAAAGTGGATGCGGTTTGCTTGTGGATGTGAACAATATTTACGTCAATGCGGTGAACCACGGATTTAGCCCCCTCGACTATTTGCATGGACTGCCGACCCACTCAGTGCGTCAGTTTCATCTTGCCGGGCACATGGAGTCAGATGACATCTTGATTGACACGCACTCCTGCTTGGTTGCCGAAAACGTTTGGAACCTTTATCGCGAGGCGCTCAAAATTTTTGGCACACGCAGCACACTGATCGAGTGGGATGAAGAAATTCCACCAATCGAAACTTTGTTTCAAGAAGCCTCGAAAGCAAAGGCCATCATGCGCGAGGAAATTGAAGGTAAAGTCTATGAGCAAGAAGCCTGACGACCTTTGTACGCCTCAAAATGAACTGAAGTCTCTTCAACGAGAATTCATGGAGAATTTGACGCAAGCTGCGAGCCCGGTGCGCTCACCACTTTTGAGCGCTATGCCTAAGGCGAGAATTCGAATCTACCAACACGCTTACCAACTTCGGCTGTGCGAAGCTCTTTTGGAAAGTTTTCCGGTGACTCATTGGATTCTGGGTGATGACCAATTTGAAGCTCTCTCGTTCGAATATTATCGTGCATATCCTTCGACCTTTTTCAACATTAGCGAGACGGGCGTCAACTTTCCAAAATTTCTTGCCAAGCTTGAACTTGAATTTCCATTCCTCGTTGACCTTGCAACCTTGGAATGGGCCCGTGTCGTTTCCTTATATTCCGCATATTCATCTCAAAGGAAAATTACACCACTTTCACAGATTTCTCCAGATGTTTTACCTCGGTGCGCTCTCTCGCTCACTCCCTCAGCACAGCTTGTTTCCTTATCTTGGGACGTAAAACCACTTCTGGATGCTTTCCATTCACGTGAGGACGGACAGCCTCTAGAAATAGACTCCCCTACTTTCCAGGAAACTTTTTTGCTCGTGTTTAGCGGCACTGACCACAAAATAGAGGTCACACCTATCGCAGCCGACGCATATCGTTTGCTTGCCGCAATTCAGAACGGAAAGACCCTTGAAGAGTCCCTAGCCCTGTCGTTTGAAGAATCAAGCGAGAACGATGCCCAAAAAATCACGAACTGGTTTCGCTCTTGGACCAAGATGGGGATCATCGAAGGTGGAGTTGTGGAATCGGTCACTAGGAAAACGAAATTGCGCTCCTGAAAAATCAAATTGGGTCATCAAGTCGAACTTGTTTTCAACGTTCTCTGTTTGAGGGCAAAGACATACAAGACAGTTTCGAACACATAGGGCGTCATGACGGCAGCGATGGTCCAAGAGCTTGCCCACCCCCACATGAAGTCGTCGGCATCTCTCATGACGTTTCCATAAAATTGCATGCAGACCGCACCAAGAATAGGTAGCAACAATACAAGCCACCACATCCGGAAAAGAAGGTAACGCTGCTCAAATCGATTTAAAACAATTAAAGAGAAGAAAAACGGCACTCCAGAAAAAATCGTGCCGCAAACAATGCCACAGAATTTGGGTGGGATGAATGACATGACTTCTTCGAATATCTTGAAGGAAACTGCACCCAAGCCAATATTTCCCTGCGCACAGATAAGCAAGGAAAGGAAGAACCCAACAATCACGAGAATCGTGTATTTGATTCCAATGGAACGGGGTGAGGAGACCAAATCTCTCGAAATCCTTTCCGCAACGTGGGACGTTCTCGTTGAATGAAAGGCGCCATCGTCAGCAGCTTCGAGAAACATTTGGTATTCAGGCAATGAAGTTTCGTCTATTACCACGTGCTCTTTTTCCAAACCTGAATTCTTCATGTCCTTCATCCTTTGGAAATCCCCTTGAGTTGCGATAATGCTCTCTGAAACATCTTGCGAAGTGCAGCTTCGCTTTTCCCAGTCTTTTGAGAAATATCCTTGTAAGATTGTTCCTCGACGATGCGCTCACAAAGCAAAGTCCGCTCTTCAGATTTGAGTTTCTCAAATCGTTTTCTAAGCTCAGCATCTTCAAGGCTGAGTGGATTATTTTCTTGCTCCTCACTCACTGGCCCCTGTTGTAAGGGGAAATGTTTAAGGTCTTGAAAATGACTTTCTCGCTGCTCGTGCGCTTTGTTTTCCCTCAGAATCCTGCGCTTCTCCGAACGAAGATGCGTGAGGCAGGTATTGTGGACAATGGTAAAAAACCAAGGAAGAACTTTCCTCCCCCTTTCGTAGGAATGAATTTGCCGATGAACCTTGAGAAAGGACTCTTGGGCGGCATCTGCTGCGTCCGCATCTGACAAACCCAGCTTACGAGCATACCCAAGCACTCGGCCAAAATGACGCTTAAAAAATTCGTCGAAGGCCCGTCCGTCACCTTCAAAATAGAGGTTCAAGAGTTCTTCGTCCGAGACTTCTTTGTACATTCACTCTCCTACTCCATTGATTACGCCAGCTGCCCCAGCGTTGTGACAAGGTCTGCATTCGGAGCAGAAAGCGCTGCGCTTGTCACAATTCCACCCTGTGTGGAGTATACGAAATTGACACAAGAATTTGCCATTCCGAGGACTAAAGCATGCTGGGCCATTCCGCCATTTATTTGCTCGTTCGCGGCTTTTCATTGGTTGCTGGATTTTGCACTATTGGAACGCTCGCTCTCGCGCAGCCTCACTCATCGGCAAAGGCAACGGCCAACGAGGGGAGCATTCCAGGCCCCGTGAACTTCCAAGAATTCATTCAAAAAGTCGCAAGCAATCATCCGGAAAGAAGTATCGACCAGACGTCGGTCGAGCGGACTCGAGCCGCTGAAAGAAAATCCGGGCGTCTGATTGATCCTACCATAGCCATTGGGCGCGAAAGGCAACCTTTTGGTTCGGCACGGCGCATGGACGCAGGGATGGACCCCATGGGGAAACCAGAAAATAATTCGACCGACGAAGCAGCCTGGACGTTAAGTGTGACCCAATTGTTTCCATGGCCGGGTGCATTGAGGTCTGAAACGAATGCAGCAGAGAAGCAAACTGAGATTGCGAAGCTCCGTCTCGACGCCGCCGATGCTCTTCGTGTGTTTGAGGCAAAAGAGCTGTTTGTTGATCTCACCACCAAAGCAAGGCTCATTTCCAATGAGCAAGAGAATTTAAAAGAGACTCAACGCATCCTAGATTCCGCTCGTGCACGCTTTTCACAGGGAATTGGAATTCAGGCAGACGTCCTTTCCGCTCAAAATGAAAAAATGCTTCTTGCCGCAAACATTGAGTCATTGAAGGCGGAATTCGACAATCTTGCGTCGCGTGGGAAACAACTCATGGGACTTTCATCGACAGCGGAAGTCACGTTCAACCTTGCGCTGGCAGAATTTTCGAGCGGAAGCAGCGGCGTCGGAAAAAGAAACTCTTCAATAAGAAATCCAGGCACGGATTACACCCAACGGCAAATCCAAAGCACAACGGAAGCGGCCAGTGCGGACATCGCAGCAGAGAGAAAACGTTCCCTGCCAGAAATCATGACCTTAGTGATGCTCATGCGCGAAGACTCAGGAATGAAAATGTTTGGGGCCATGGTTGGAATCCGAGTTCCCATCTTTTCTGGAGGCACACGTGAGGCGTTGTCTACAGAAGAAACGATTGTGCGCCAGAAGGCTTCACAAGAGATTTCGTGGCACGAGCAGAAAAAATCGTTGGCAAATGCACAAACCGCAAGGCGTTCGATGACGCTTAAAAAGAACTTGGAGTTGTTGAAAAAGGAAATTGTTCCAAACGCGCAGCAGCACCTTTCTTCGACGCTTGCTGAATATGCACAAGGGCGAGGAACAATCAACGCAGTCAACGAATCACGCAGATCCCTCCTCAAATTACAAGCGACGCAAATCACATTAGAGCAAGATATTACCTTAGCGGACCTTTCGATGGAGCGTATCCAAGCCGGTTTTGTTGATGGAGAGATTGATGTTCCAATTTCAGGAATGCCTCTGTCCGGCATTGGGTCTGAAGGAATGGGCACGGGAATGGAAATGGGTCGCAGCTCAGGTATGAGTCGGATGCAAAAGAACCCTCGCGCACCAATGAATGGCCCTTCGAAAGGAACATTGCCATCTCCCAAGCGCTCTCCGCAAACTCCATCAGGCGGCATGAACACGCCGGACGCAGAGGCTTCACCCAGCAGCGGAATGGGTGGAATGGGAATGTGAACGTTGCTCAAGAACTTTTACGAATCAATTGAGGACTTCACCATGCCGGCAGTAAAATCGAATCTGAAGAAAAATGCGTTTGCAGGCCTCGCGCTTCTTGCGTTGGTGCTCTTTGCGCTGCCTGCGTTTGCAGCCTTCAACCTTGAAATGACTCTACAACCAAACCCGCCACAGGCTGGTCAAAATGTGTTTGAAGTCAAGGTTACAGACGAATCGGGCAAGCCTATTGAAGCTGCCAAGCTCACTCCGATCATCTCCATGCCCGCCATGGGCACCATGCCTCACATGGAGGCCCGAGGCAGACCAAAGGATCAAGGTAACGGCAATTACCTCGTGGACTACGAACTGAGCATGGAAGGGTCATGGGACGTGGCCATTACTGTTGAAAAAGGAAACAACAAAGAAACATTTTATTACAGCCTCACAACGGGGATCGCTGGGCTGCAAGACAAAAACGCAAAGGACGCCAAAAGCGAGGGAGGCACCCAGGCCTCATCAGGCTTGCGATTGGGAGCGGATCGGATCCAGAAAATTGGCGTTCGGTTTTCTGAGGCCAAAATGCTTCCAATGAACAAAACCGTGCGAGCCTTTGGCGTGGTGGAGTCCGACAACACGCGCCGTGCCGAGGTGGTGCTTCGTTTTCAAGGATATGTCGAAAAGCAATTCAAAGGTCGGGTCGGAGATCACGTCAAAGCGGGAACGCCTTTGTTCACAGTCTACAGCCCTGAACTCGTAGCAGCGCAAAGCGAATATTTGATTGCAAAGAGAACCACGCAAGGCAGCTCACAGCTCGAAGCGTCTGCTTCCGATAGGCTGCGGAATTTGGGGCTTTCAAATGCCGACATCACAGCCATCGAAAAATCAGGAGTGCCAAAAAGGGAAATCACCATCTCTGCTCCTCAGTCTGGAACATTGCTTGAAATAAATGCCAGAGAAGGGTCCGGAGTAGAAGCAAATCAGGTGCTGTATGTGATCGGGGATTTGAGCAAGAATTTCATTGTCGCCCGTGTCTTCCAACAAGATGTGGCGAATTTGCGCGTGGGTCAGCCCGTTGAGATTCAATTGACAGGCGATGAGCAGTCGGTCCATCCCGGACAAGTCACACTCCTCTATCCCAGTGTCAACGAGGGTGCTGGCACAGTAAACGTCCGTGTCTCACCCAATCAATTCGTTCGACAGTTACGCCCCGGAGTTTATGCAGACGTGCGTTTTCCCATCGAACTCGGAACATGGCTTGCCATTCCTCAATCCGCCCTCCTTCACTCCGGAATGCACAAATACGTTTTCGTGGACAGGGGTGGCGGTGTGCTGGAGCCGGTCGAAATTTCAATTGGGAAGAGCACTCCTGAAATGGTGGAAGTCACTTCGGGCCTCAAAGCGGGCGATCGCGTTGTGTCGAGCGGGACATTCCTGTTGAGTTCCGAAGCGCAATTACGATCCGCGCTGCCAAAATGGAAAAGGAATGCAACAGGAGCTCAGAAATGATCGCACGTATCATTCGCCTCTGTGCGGCCCATCCCTACTTCACAATTCTGTTGACCATGGCGCTTGCACTTGTAACGTTGGTGTCCCTGCGCAAACTTCCCCTCGATGCTCTGCCTGATCTCACCGACACTCAAGTCATCGTTGCCGCAGATTGGCCAGGTCGCTCTCCCGACTTGGTGGAAGACAGCTTGACTTATCCATTGGTTTCAAGCCTTCTTTCCACCCCAAAAGTGAGATACGTGCGCGGCGTTTCGATGTTCGGCGGAACGCAGGTGACCGTCGTTTTCGAAGACGGAACAGATCTCTACTGGGCGCGTTCACGAATTTCCGAAAAACTTTCATCAGTCGCAGGCATGCCTCAAGGAGTTGTGCCTGCTTTAGGGCCAGAAGCAACCGGTCTTGGATGGGTTTATCAGTACGCTCTCGTCGATAAAACCGGGAAACACGACCTTGCAGAGCTGCGATCGATTCAAGACTGGAATTTACGCTTTGCTTTGCAGTCCGTGCCCGGCGTGGCCGAGGTGGCAAGCGTGGGTGGTTTTGTCAAACAGTACCAAGTCAACCTTGACCCTGTAAAGCTTCAGGCCTTCGACGTCTCCCCTCTTCAAGTCACGCGCGCCATCCGCAATGGTAATCAGGAAATTGGAGCAAACGTCGTAGAACTTGCCGGCTCTGAATTCATGGTGCGGGGGCGCGGTTACGTCAAATCCCTCGACGACATTCGCCGCATTCCCGTTTCCGTCACGAGCAAGGGAAGGGTCATCACAATTGACGACGTTGGACGTGTTGAACTTGGCGGAGCTCCGCGCGTGGGAGTTGGCGAACTCGATGGAGAAGGTGAAACTGTGGGTGGCATCTTGGTGATGCGCATCGGTGAAAACGCACTGAATGTCATTGACGCCGCGAAGGCCCGCCTTGATGAAATCAAAAAATCATTGCCCGAAGGTGTGGACATCGTTCCTGTATACGATCGTTCCAACCTCATCGAAAGCGCCATTCGAACTTTGAAAAGAGTTCTGGTGGAAGAAATCGTCGTCGTCGCGGTCATTGTCTCTCTCTTTTTGTGGCATGCGCGCGCAAGCTGGGTTGCGATCCTCCCTCTTCCCGTCGCAGTGCTTCTCTCGTTCCTTCCCATGCTCTTCACGAACCTGACGGCGAACATCATGTCGCTCGGAGGAATCGCGCTCGCCATTGGCGCCATGGTTGATTCCGGCATCATTCTCGTCGAGAACGCCCACAAGCGACTTGAAGGCCGTAACACAAAGGAAATGCCTGAGCACGAAAGGCGGCGCATCATCACGGAAGCGATGGTGGAAATGGGCAAGCCGCTGTTTTTTTCGCTGCTCGTCATTACGGTTTCATTTTTGCCGATTTTTTCTTTAGAGGGCCGTGAAGGTCGGCTTTTCAAACCGCTCGCTTTTACAAAAACAGTGTCGATGGCATGGGCGGCTTTGCTCGCAATCACACTCACACCGGCCTTGGGTGTGCTGTTCTTGAAAGGAAAATTCGTTCATGAGAATAAGCATTCCATCAGCAATTTTCTTCATAGGATTTATTCGCCTGTCATAGATCTCGTAGTGAAGTATAAAAAGCGCGTGATCATTGCAGCCGCGGTCCTCGTTCTCGCCACGGTTCCCGTCTTTTTGAAAATACCGTCCGAGTTCATGCCGCCTTTGAACGAAGGTACCATCCTCTACATGCCGACCAGCGTTTCTGGCATGAGCATCGACACTGCAATTGAGGTGATGCAGAAACAAAATTCTATCATCAAGTCCCTGCCAGAAGTGGATCATGTCTTCGGTAAAGCGGGACGTGCAAATTCGGCCACCGACCCAGCTCCACTCAACATGTTTGAAACGGTCATTACACTT
>JBEGJP010000316.1:0-6982 GCA_041184525.1 Pseudomonadota bacterium
CCGCACTTTGCGATTTCGTCCTCGTGATTGAAGCCGCCCTCGCCAGCGGTTCCATGATCACCGCCCACCTCGCTGCCGAAATCGGAGTTGATGTGGGGGCTCTCCCCGGTCCCGTTCACAGCGCCACCAGCCAAGGGAGTAACCTCCTGATCAAACAAGGAGCTTTTTGCATTGAATCACCTGAGGAAATTCTTGAAAGATTGACTTTTTTGGGTCATGACCCCGTTGGTTCGGAGGAGAACTCAAGGCATGGCATCCAAGCATCCGCTTCCCTCACAAAACTTCCACTTTTCAAACCCGCTGAAGGTGGGTCGGCTGGCCATTAAGAACCGCGTTTTGCTGGCACCTTTGGCCGGCGTCTCGGACGTGCCCTTCCGGCGCATTTGCCAAGAAATGGGAGCAGGCCTCACTTACGTCGAGATGCTCTCAGCAACAGCAATCAAGTACAAAAACCGACGCACCTTCGAAATGATGGCCCGACATCCGAACGAGGATGTGCTGGGAGTACAAGTGACGGGATCCTCGGCGGAAGACGTTGCTCATGCCATCGAACAGCTCGACGCAGCAGGCTTTGATACCATCGACATCAATATGGGGTGCCCAGTTAAAAAGGTCACCGGTGCCGGCTGCGGAAGCGCCATTCTAAAAGATCCCGAACGGGTGCAGAAGACGGTCGAACTTGCGCGCTGCAGCACAACTCTGCCTCTGAGCGCAAAAATCAGGCTGGGCTTCACCCGCGACGCAGTGAACGTCACAGACACCACAAGCCGCATCACCCTCGCGGCAGCCGACATGGTCACGATTCACGGACGGACACGTTCAGAATCCTACAACACGGCAGTCGATTGCGAAGGAGTGCGACAAGGCATCCAATCGGCTTTGGCCGCTGCCAGAGACGCCCACAAAGCAGCTCCGGTGACCGTCGGAAACGGCGATATCTTTGACCTCGCATCGGCAGTTCGCATGCAGCGCGAAACAGGCTGCGATGCCGTCATGGTGAGTCGCGGTGCACTGGGGAATCCGTGGATCTTCAAAGAAATTTGCGAAGAAAAAAGTCACAACCCCACATTTCAAGAGTGGCTCGAGCTGGTATTGCGCCACATCGACTATCATGAACAACACTATGGAAAAACAACCACGGCAGCTGTGCTGATGCGCAAACATCTGCTTTGGTACGCCAAGGGCTTCCCCGGCATCAAATCGCTGCGTGATTATTTGAACCGAGTCGAATCGCTCTCTTCAGCGCGGGATATTCTCACGGAATTTGCGCGAAGCGGGATTTCACCCGACACCCCGCGATTTGCGTGGGTCGAAAACGAAAACCAAAACCAGAAACACATGTACGATCCAAAATACGAAATGGACCGCCAACTCGACCGAGGCGTTGGGGACGAAGGTCTGACACCATTGAATGAAGGGATTTAAAAATGCACGACCACAAAGATCACTCCCATTCACATCACAATTGCTGCGGCCACGATCACAGCCACGACCATAGCCACAGTCACGAACACGGGCATGATCATACGCACGATCACAGCCACGACCACGGCCATGACTCCTGCTGCGGACATGACCATGGTCCAGCTCACAAACATCTCACCAGCCACGATTGCTCCGCCTTGGTCGGTCAAGCCCGTGCCACTTCGTCTGCCACGGAACGATTGAATCTTCTTCTCGAAGCCGGACGGGGCTTTGCCCATCTGCGCGACCTTACAGGCACAGCGGCTGTGAATGGATTGCTCTCGGAATGCCTCCCTCAAGCCGGAAAGACCTCCCCCCTGCAAAACGCACAGATCAAAACACTCAAGGCCATAGAAAATGCTCTTGAGAAGAAGGCGGAAAAAACCGTCTTGGCTCAGTGCATTGACGAGCTGGAAAATTTCAGCGGCGCTGAACGAGACGAGGTTTCTCAGCTCCTCAATGATGTGAGAAAAATTCTCGCCAGCGAGCGGACGAGCGGATTGAAGTCACTGTTGAGCAAATTCAAATTCTGAACCGATCAAACCTCTCTCTTGTGAGAGAATAAGAGTCAAACCAGCTCAGACAAAGTGAAAAAAAAGAGGGACTCACAAGCCCCTCTTTTTTGCTTTCGAAGTTAAAATACTTTTCTGCAGAATTCATCCCACAAGCTCTGTGTGGCTCATGCAAGCCCTCATTGAAAATATTCTTCCATTTTCAGAAAAAGATTCTCCAACGAGCCCTTTTTAGCCAGAAAAACAATGCCGTTCACATGCAGTGTTTCCGATGAGTAAAGCGAAACAAATTCGAGAAGGGTCAAACTTCCATCCTGAAGAGAACCCGTAAATGCTTCAGCGACCCTCTGTTTTGAGAAGTCGCGGGGAAAAATGCTTTCAAGGGTTTCGTTCATTTGAGAACCCAACGGTGAAGCCAGAGCCTCGGCAACACGATTTGGAGAAATCTTGATGACTCTTGAAAACTTTTGACGCAGTTCGGCAGCTTGATCGGCTGAAATTTTATCCGAAATTGCGGGGACATTTTCTCCACCGACAAAACGCGTGAGTTCGTCGCGCGTGCAGGAGCCCATTTCAATGCCGAGAATCGAAATAGAGAACTTCTCTGAACTCAAACTGGAATCTTGGTTGCGCGCAGTTCCGCATCCAGACATCAAAATGACCGCAGATAAGGCAGCAGAAAGCTTAAAAAGCATGTTTCCCCCAAACAAAGATGGGCCCTCAATAATCGTTGGAGGGAGTTAGCGCAATTCGGAGGGGCAAACAACAGCAAAAACAGTCACTCAGGCCGAATTTGATGACATAAATTCGGTCAAACGTTAGAGAACCCGTCCGAAAACGTGAAGACCAGAGTAAATTTTCTCTGTAAATCAGTGGTCAAGAAAGCAACATTAAAACCAATGGACCGAGTCAGGTCATGTGGGGGTTTCCGACGACGACTCAGAATATGGAATATTTTCCGGTCGAGTCGCAGTTGATTCAATGGAAGAGAGTCTGACACTCGTCACGGGGTGGTTACGGAGTGAGAGTGCCGTCGATGGACTGCAAGAAAGACACCAAGTCCGCCATTTCGGCGCTGCTCAAACCCAAGGGGTGTACATTGAAGTCGCGCTTGTCTTCAGTGTCGCCACCACGATTATAAAAGAGAACGACATCGTTGAGATTCGAAAAACGTCCGTCGTGAAAATACGGTGCAGTCCGGTTGATGTTTCTCAGAGAAGGAGTTTTGAATTTGCCGAAATCGGAACTTCGGGTCGTCACGCCCCATCGACCGGAATCAATGGGTGCAAATCCCAAATTATGGAATGCTTCGTCGGTTAAATTGGGCCCCGCATGACAGCCCGAACAACGGGCTTTACCGAAAAAGAGCGCCCTTCCCTTCAACTGTGCTTCCGACAGAGTCGCTGTGTTTTCGGAAGTGCTTTGCGAACTCACAATCGAACGCATATAGCTCGCCATAGCTTTGGCTATGGTGTCGGGGGTCGCCGCATTCACTCCATAGGCCGATTGGAAGAGACTGCTCCATGTCGAGCTGTTGAGATTTGCGATCACCTCGTCAATGGTCGTGTCCATCTCCATCGGATGCTGAATGGGCGTGAGAATTTGGCTCTCCAGCGAAAAAGCACCTCCGTCCCAGTTCTGTACTTTCGAGAACAGACGGTTGAACACCGCCGGAGTGTTGCGAAGTCCTGTCCTGCTTTTTACCCCCACAGCTTTCGCAACATTTTTAGTGAAGGCCAATGTGGGATCGTGGCACGTCGCGCAGCTCAACTGCCCGCTTTTCGATAGAGCCGTGCTGAAGAACAACTGCTTTCCCAAAGCTATCGTTGCAGATGTGAGTGAAGATTCACTGGGAACCTGAGCAGCACTTGCAGAATAAACGGACGGTAGTGCGACCGGTCCGAGGTTTGCAGCTGGGGGAGCCGACTTGCGCCTGAATGCCGCATCCAACATTTCATCGTCATTGCGAACGATATCTGAAACTGCAACTTCGTCCATCTGGAGAATCTTATCCAACGACGTCGTTGTCGAAATCGACTGCGAGCGCGACCCCGGGCCCATTTTAATTCTCGCGTCCGGATTGTCAGTGCTCAGCAAGACGCCAGCACCCGTCTGCACCACCCCTTTGAGCAGGCCGTCCATGTAAACCTTCAAGGATCCAAACTGCGACGTAATACCGACGTGAGACCACACATTGCTCGGGATCGTCGTCTGCGCAGGCAAAGCGAGAGACTTTGCGACTCCGCTGAGAATAACCTTTACACCCAACTGTCCACCGGCACAGGAGACTGTGATGAGTCCTTCGACAGAGAGAAGTTCGCCATCGCACGCGGCTTGGGTCGATTTCACCCAAAAACTCAGCGAGTACTTCTGACTCGTCTTGATACGTTGCAAAAGGGTCGGAATCGGATCAGTCAAGACGCTTCCGGTGGCGGGGAAATAAATTGAATTGCCATTCATACCTTCGAAGATGTCTTTGACAGTGGTGTATGCGGGAGTGGGTTCACCATTTGTGCTCAGCCACTTGTCCAGAGCCCGATAGTGCTCGAACGGGAACTGCGCGCCGCCTCTCAAAGTCGCTTGAACTCCATTGCCCGAGACATCTGAAGTCCGAAAGACGTCGAAGCGGGTCCCGTTGCTTCTGACCGAACCCAAGACGGAAGAATCACCTTCCCCATACGTTTTGATAAGATTGTGATCGTAGGCCACAGCCTCGTTCATATGGAACTTCACAATGTACTGCCCGTCTTCAAATTCATCGAGGGGCACCTCGACGTAGCGCCTCGAATGCGAGGTGAGAATCGAATACACCTTTTTATCCCCAGCCATGGGATAAGGCAGATCATAGCGAGCCCCTGCCGGTGCCGAACCGACGCCCCACTGGCTCTGCCGCGGCTGCCACATCGACGACGTGAGACCCAACGGGGCCAGAAGAATCGTCTCCCAACTTCCCGCCGGCACAGCACTTCCATACAAACTCTTGAACAAAGTGTCGTAAGCGCTTGCGGTGACTTTCTGGTTTGTCCAAAAGTCAGTGGACGTCTTTGGCATGGGCAGTGCCGCGCGCGAGGTGTTCATGGCGCCATCGATGTTGCGCATACGCCAATTTGTTTGCCGACCAATGACCGAATAGGCTTGTCGCGCAGGACCATAGAACGAATTCACTGTCGGGCTGAAAAGTTCCGAAGCATCGAAACTCAACCATGGATAAGCGCCGACCAAGAACGAGCCTTTCACAAAGATTTTTCCTGAATCATCGACCAAAGGCTTGGCCGCCAGAGGATATCGCTTCGAAAAGGGAACGCCGGCGATGATCTTTTCTCCCTGAGTGGTGTTGCCGGGGCCATGCGTCCAGTACATTTCGCTCACAGAACGAGGCTGACTCCAATTGGCGGGATCGCTCGGGTTTTCATTGAACGTGTAATAGAGAATCCCGTGCATCAACTTCTTGGGAAAGTTCCTTCCCTGAAAAATTATGAGACGACCATCGAGAGAAACTGTCGGCTCGTAACCATAAAACGGTGAGCCGTCCGGATAAACACCCGGTCCTTTCGGATAGCCCAGCAGATCGTTTTTCACCCTGAGGAGCTGACCGGGTCCTTCCACGAACGTACTCTGGACACTGGCGTTGGCTGAACGAGGATTGGCAACAACAACTTTGGCAAAGCTCATGACAAGAAAACTCGAGTCTACGCCTGCTGTCTCTTTCGGATTCACACCCACGCTGTTGGGGGAACTGATCAAAGCCAATTTATAAGTTTCAAAACCAGTTGAACCCAAATCCAAGCCCCCTTGAGCATTTGAGGGGAAAGGATTTCCACCTCTCAATGTCTCGTCGCTCGGGCGAAAGTCGGGGGCGACAGCGACATGAAGCCGGCCATCAATGAGGTCGGTATTGACCGAAGGACAGAGGGATGCAGAGCCAAAAACATAACTTCGTGTGCTGGAAGATGAGTTCACGTAGCTCCAATCACACTCGAGCATTTTCAGACCTGAAAATGCAAGATTGGGCGATGTGTTCGGGAATTCCAAACCTTGGGTGGAGTTCGACTTGACCACTTCGGGTCGAAAAGTCCTCACGGACGTCCCATAATAAACAGGCTTGACGCCAGAAACTGTCAGCTCAACGACGGCTTCGGCATTGAAAATAAGACGACCATCCCACGAAGTTGCGAGGCCGGTGAAGGGAACAGGCAACACCTTGGGTGGCAGACTCGAACCCACTGAACCTCGAACCGGATCGTTGAAATTGATCCGCATCCCTTTCACAAAGTGCTTGGCAAGAAGAGTTGTGGTCGGGTCACTCGTCTTACGGAGCTCGAAATAAGACCCATTCTCGCTGATCCAATTGATGTATTGTCTCGTGCCGGAAGCACCGCACGAAACCAGCGTCGACTTGCCTCCGGAAACGACGAAAAGACAAGCGGACGAGTTTGGAACGATATTCCAAGACACGTCTGTGTCGCAGACAGTGTCAGTCGTTTTGAGTTGGCAAGAGTTGCCAACAATAACTGCAGCCTCTCCTTTGATGAATTTACTCGCAAGCAATGATCCCGTCGCTGTGTCTCCGGCACGGAGTTCGAACTGCCAACCGGTTTCGTTGATCCAAGTGATATCGATGGAGCTGTTGCCCGTGCGGCACGACACCTTTGTCGCTGTACCGCCTGAAACAACCCACAGGCAGGCCAATTGTGTTTGGCTGGTCAGAGTCCACGTGAGCTTGCTCGTGCAGTTCGATGCTCTGTACCCCAATTGGCAATTTGAACCCTCGAGTGATGGAGCTGTGGAAAGTTGCAAAGACGCCTGAGTATTGTTCAACTGCTGGGAGGCGACCTGCATTGAATCAGCCATTGTATTCCTGTTCGCATTTGTCTCGCCGCCACATCCAAAGAGACTCAGAAAAAGGGATGCAATGAAGAGCGGTGGGATGGCGCTTCGCATTTTCATCCAGCAACTCCTTGGTTTGAAATACTGGACCGATTGCAGAACAGGACAAAGCAGACAAA
>JBEGJP010000317.1:0-70117 GCA_041184525.1 Pseudomonadota bacterium
GTCGCACCCAGATGGCCGGCAGCCCCCGAGGTCCGAACGTCTCGCCACGAGAGATGCTCCAAACGCACCTGAGTTTCGAGCTGATTCTGGCACAGACTCCAAAGAACAATCCGGCAATAGGGAGAATCTGCTGTCCAGAATAAAGTTGTCATGTGGTGTCAGGCTCCCTTTGAGCCGGGGATCGGCTTGGGTTCTGTTGGTTTTTTGGTACAACCCGCTGGCCCCGATGAGCTGTTTTAGGGTGCGGTTCTATGGTATTCCAAAAGCTGTGTCTATGTGGGCAGCGAGGAGGTTTCACTCTGATGTCGTATGCAGCAAACAACGAAAAGTCGTCCCAACGTAAAAAACGCAGGGTGACTGACATTCTCTCCCGCAAAGGAGGGGCTCCTTTGTCGGCTCTCACCTGTTATGACGCGACGTTTGCGCGGCTGCTGGAGAAGACAGACCTCGACGTGGTTCTGGTCGGTGACAGTCTGGGGCATGTGATGCAGGGCGGCGATTCAACATTGAAGGTCACAGCCGATGACATTGCCTACCACACACGCTGTGTCGCCAGTGTTCTGAAAACCCCTCTGCTGGTTGCGGATGTGCCTTTCGCGAGCGCCGGATTTTCAGACGAGAGATTGTTCTCCGATGCAGAAAAATTGATGCGTGCAGGTGCCGAGGCTTTAAAAATTGAGGGTGCCTCCATCGATATCTGTCGTCAGATCAGCCGACTCACATCGCATGGCATTCCTGTCATGGGGCACATTGGTTTGGTGCCGCAGAGCGTTCACGCATTGGGTGGCTATCGGATCCAAGGACGCGGTGACGAAGCACGCCAACGTTTGCTTTCCGAAGCGCAGCGTCTGGTGGAAGCCGGCTGCTTCAGCATTGTGCTCGAACTTGTTGATGATGCGAGTGCAGAAGCGGTCACGCACAGTTGTGCTGTTCCGACCATCGGTATCGGTTCCGGTCCTGTCTGTGACGGACAGATTCTTGTTTTACAGGATATGCTGGGGCTCAACCTTGATTTCAAACCCAAGTTTCTCAAACACTTTGCAGAGCTCGAAAACTCAGTCACGGCCGCGGTCAGCTCCTACTGCCAAGAAGTCGTGACGAGAACGTTTCCGGCAGGGAAATGAATGACTGACAACAAAAAACTCACATTGGAAGAAATCAAAGCGCGAGTGCGGGTCGTGTGCATCTGCAAGGGAATCAAGATGGCTCGCATTTGTGAAGCAGTACAAAACGGCGCTAAAACTGTGGAAGAGGTGAACAAGGCGACCGGCAGCGGGAATGGGGGTTGTGGTGCCACGCGTTGCAGGCCGGTGATTGAGGAAATCCTCAGGAACGGCGGGCGGCCCCTGACGTCCCAATTCCCTTCTGCTGTTACGGATGATGACGACTCGGATGGTGCTTTCTAGCTGAAGTCTGGTGTCTTTTATCGGCTGACTCCGCAGTCGGAGATTCACCTGACGGCGGATTCTCAGGGTCTCCTGCTTTTCTCACTTTGATGGAAATATCAAGACGGTGCTCGCGCACGGCAGCAAACATTCTGTCCACGGCCAGTGCAACTAAATTCTGCGCAAATTCTTTGGTCAAACCTTTCAAGACTTCTTCGCGGCTTTTGGAAATGAGTTGCGAGGCATCCTTGGGGAGTGTGTCAGTGACATCCTTAATGACATCGATTCCCGAGCTCACAGTCCTTTTTAAGATGTCGCCGCCGATTTTGGCGATGTCTTGGAGGTCTTCTTTGGAGATCCAAGGTTGTTCGCCGTAATTTTTGTTTTCACGTGTCATGGTGTGTCCCCGTTCCGTGCAAAGAATGTCGTCCGGAGCTCGGTGGTTGACTCAAGCCAAACACTCAACCTGCGCGCGGAATGGTTTTGCTGGCAGGCAGGTCGTCATGTCCCCGCATTCCGGAAAATTCTTCGAGCAACTCCTTAAATTCCCTGTTTTCGGGAAGAAGCGCAAGTGCTTGCTGACAAATAGATTTGGCCTTTCCGACGTGACCCAGCTTTTTGTAGCACAGTGCGAGGTGGTAAAGAGCGGTTCTGTTGTTGGACTCAGCCAAAAGCGCACGCTCAAAATAGAGTGCGGCCTGAGCGAAATCGCCCGAATTGAAATTGACAAGCCCCACCTGAGCCATGCTCATCGCGCTAGGATCAATGCGGGTGAGTGAAGCCCAAATCATGCGTGCCGGCATTTCCTGCCCTGATTTTTTCAACAGACGGCCTTTGGTGGTCAGTGCTTCCACTTGATCAGCTTCAATCAAAAGAGAATTTTCGATGTCCGCAAGAGCTTCTTCCGTCATCCCCAATTTTTCATGCACCAACGCCCTTGCCAGAAGCACGTCGGCTTGTTGGGCTTTCTGCTTCAGAAAATCTGTAAATATCTGCACCGCCTTCTTACCGTTGTTTGTTTTGAAACAAATCTCGGTAATTCCTCTCAAGGCCTGAGACGATTTCGGAACATTGCGGCGTGTTTTCATGAAATAGTGGAGTGCTTTATCCGAATCACCGCACTCCATTTGCAGCTGGGCCATTTTGAGCAAAAGCGCTTCGTCGTTCGGAAAATCCACCAGAGCCAATCGGATTTGCTCAAGGCCGGAACGATAATCATGGAGCTCGAAGTACAGGTCAGCCAGCTGAACGCGGCGGCCTGTTCTCTTGCCGTTGAGACTCAGCTCGCGCAGGAGGAATTCTACGGCTTCGGCTTTCTTTCCTTCCTGTATGAGGATGTCGGCCATGAGAGCGTAGGCGGGGAAGCACATGTCGGTCAGGCGAATGGCATCGCCGATGAGATCTTTGGCGTTCTGAATGTTGCCCAATTTCCACTCGGCAGTGGCAAGTCCCACAAGGAGCCGCGGTGCGCTGGGGTCTCTTAAACGCAGTGTGATGAACTCCTGATGCGCCTCACGGATCTGGTTCCGCAGGAGCATCTTTTCCGCTGCGCGCAATTTGAGGACAATGTCAGGCGGGTCGAGGTAAATAGACATGACTTGCTGGATTTTGAACAGCAGATCGGGAGCTTCAAAAGGTTTCAAAAGGTAATCATTGACCCCCAGTTCTATGGCGTGAACGATGTCGTCACGCGACGCCTCACCCGTGACAAAAATCACCGGAATGTCGTTGGCAATCGGTCGGGAGCGAATGTAATTGAGAACTTCGAAACCATTTCCTTTCATCAGGTAAAGGTCGAGCAAAACAAGGTCGATGGCATGATTGCGCAGAATCTGAATGGCATCTTTTGGCGTCTGTGCTTCTTGTATCGAGAACATGTTTGTGGGTTCCAGCACCTTTTTGAAAGCTTTTCGCATCAACGGCTGATCTTCGACCACCAGCACGGGAATTCCTGAACCTTCCATCTGCTTTTCAAGAAGAACTTTGGCGCTCTGATGAGCAAGTGCACGCTCCAGACCGGCCTTCAGATTCAGTGCGCCGGAAGACCCGTGGTTGATTGGCAAGCGAGTTCTTCTCGTCGGCCCTTTGCTCATGTCGTTCTCCTGAAGTGTCAAAGTCTTTTCAGGTGTGCATTCCACCTCGCATGTCATCGGCAGGAATTGTGCAAAAATGAGGAGAGGGGAGGCTCAGGTGGCTGGTCGCGTTCGGATACTGAAAGATGGAGAAGTTCTTTTTCGCACCGGCGAGAAGGCCGATTCCATGTATATTGTCCGCACCGGTTCGCTGAAAGTTTATTTTCTCAAGGGCAATGAGGAAGTGCAGTTGGCCCAGCTCGGCGACGGAGCCGTTGTCGGAGAAATGGCGTTTTTTGATCAGAAGCCCCGCAGCGCACATGTCAAGGCTTTGGCGCAAACTGAAATCACGGAAATCACCCGTGAGGACTTCGACAAACTGCTGACGCAAATCCCCAAGTGGCTGGTCACCATGCTCCAGAGCATGAGCGGTCGTTTGAGGACGACCAATGAAAAGCTGGCTCAGCTCGAAAAGAGGCATCAAATCACGACCGCGGGCGGATTCGATTTGCCTTTCATGCTGATCTTGCGCTCGCTGCGGGTTTTGCAACTTTTGGCACTCCAATTGGGACAAAAGGAAGGGAATGTCGTTTGGACCGACTACGAGCGCACTCTCGAGTGGTGGATTCAGATCACCGGTTGGCCCCGCGACTACTTTTCGCGCTTTGTCGATGAACTGCAGAAACAAGGTTTGGTTCAAAAGCGTCTAGACGGTGTGATGCGTCTTTTGTTGACAGGGCGCGGACGCATGCTGACGTTCACCAATTTTTTAGGCGAGCTTCAGTCACGCATGGCGGCCGGTGGTGCTGAAAGCTTCAATCCACTCTGCGTTGAGGTCCTCGAAGTTGTAGCCTCTGAGGCGGCGGACTCAGGGTACGAAGTTTACAATGTTTCATTGCTGCAACTGAGCAGGCCGCAAGGCTACGTCGCATTGGATACCCAACGCAGGCTGGCCATTGCAGAGAACTTGGTCAAGTGGCTGCAAATCCGCCACACGAAATCGGATGTTGATTTCCTGATGAGGGTGGTACCCAAAGATTTGAAGGTGCAGGTGGCTCATCTCCGCCTCCTGCAATCATTGTTGGATGCCGGTCTCGATCGCTTTGAATAAAATCACCAAAATTGATCGAATCGAATTTGAGTGAACAGCTGCCAGAGCGGCTTGTCGATGGCGTGGCCATAGAGAATGGCGGGATAAAAGCCGTAGCCTTTGATGTCGATGTTCAATCGCATGGAACCGGTCAGGGTCGTGATGCTCTCTGTTCTCTTCAGGTCATAGCGGTCTGAGACACCCCCGCGACTGAGCACGAGTTCGCCTTCGAGGCGTTCGAGATAGGCCAGTCCGAGGCGGGTGTCGATGGAGCGGACAATCGGGAATGTATAATTGAGGCTGTTTCTGTATTGAGCTCGGCCGACGAGACTGTAGCCAAGAAGGCCGTTGCCCGAGAGGGATGTGCTGATGTCCTGAAGGCCGTCGTTGGCACCGATGAGGTAGGTTTTGAAGGGGCGAAAAAACTCCTGCAGGTTGAGAGGACTTCCGCCGCCGGTGGATGAATAGGAATTCCGGATGCCAAAGCTTTGGTTTCCGTAAACGGCGCTGTGTGAAATTTCGACGGAGTAATTTTGAAAGCCCACCGGAGGCAGCTTCTTTCCACTTCCAGATTTTGCTTCATTGAGGCTGTGGGTGGTGTCGACACTCATACGGATGGAAGCCCCTGCCGGAATCTCTTCTTTATTCAGATCCGACACCGGCGCTGTGAAGAAAACTTTTTTCCACAGGGAAGTCTCTGCAGTTCCGCCCAAAGAAACCAGTGCCGTGTCCTGTGCGCCCAAGGGCTTGTCGGCAATGAAATTGTTGGTGGAAGAAGGGCTGATTTTGAAGATTTTGCTTCGGACTGACAGGTCGGAAGAAAGCGCATCCGAGCGGCGGTTGAATTGGAAGTCCGAGCCCCATTCCCTCAAAAAGGCATAAGAGTAGAACTGGGTTTTGGTTGATTGTCTGTTTTCAGGGCACAGGTAAACCGTGGAGTCGCTGGGTAACGTGCAGCGGAACGCGTAGGCAAGACCGTTGAATCGGGGGCGGAGAAACACATTCGCTTTCCATCCGTCGAAAACACGATTGCCAATCAGATTGGCTTCCAAGCCCCAGCGGTCGCTTTCTTTCAGCGTTGTGTCCCAAACATAAGAACCAAAAAACTGAACATAGAACCGTTCCATTTCGTCGACGAGGGGACGCGAAAAGACACCCAATGTCGTCACTCCGGCGAGGAAAGAAGGAGTGAAATTAGGGTAGGTCATCCAATGCTTGAATCGATAGGGGGCAGGGACTGTGGTGACGGCAGTGGTTGCAGGTGGAGGTGTTTGATCCTGCTGTTCAGGCGCATCGGTTGTCTCCGGAGATTCGGTCGTGTCGGTTGCAGTCGTGTTTGCAGACGCAGTGGGTTTGCTTCTGCGGAGTTGCTGGGCCAGAACTTCAAAAGGCGGCTGATAGGGATGAAAGACGGGCTGAGTTTGCCAACGTGACACCTCTGAAAGGGTGGTCATCCAAGCCAAATGTGAGGACCGCAGTTGGTTGACGTGAACACGCCACAATTCGCGCGCGGAGCCGGTAAAAACGGTGAGCATCAGCGAATCTGTGTTTTCTCCGGGAGCAATCGATTCTACCCAGTCGGGCAATCCGGCAATCAGAGTGGTTTGTCCTTTTTCCCAATGGATTAAGGCCTGAACATCGTGCCAACCGACCAGCAAAAAATAGTCATCCGGTGCGACCATGACACCGTCGCGGAGAGTCAAAGTTCCACTCGGAATGATGACTTCAGGCTCTTTGTCTGCGCAGTGGCGTTCCAAAGATGTGAGCTCAAAATCACGATCCACAAGGACCGTGACGCATTCTGACGACTCGCTTTGCAGGTAAGCGTCATGCGGTCTGACGATCCGGACACTCGCCGGAGTGACCCATGATGCCAGTCGAGTTTTCTTTTTGATGTCCGCCTGAATAATGTCGAGGAATGAGGAGGTGTCACGGGTTGAAAGGACGGCCGCCGTCTTTGGGGCAATCGCCGAAATTTCACGAATGACGGCAGGCTTGCCTTCGGATGACATCGAAAACGAGTTTTGTTCTGAGATTTTTTCATCGCTGATTTGATTGAGGGGACCATTGAATGTTTGATAAACAACGCTGTCTCCCCACGTTCTGTTTTCGGTCCTTTCGCGCACTGCTGTCCAGAACCCCCCGTTCACCATGTCCATTCGGTGCGCGGCCATGAGGTTGATGGACTCCAATTCGAGCGGCAAAAGAAAAGATTTTTCCGGTTTTTTGAATCTGGGATCGTAAAACTTGTAGACTTCCACACCGCCGCGTCGGGCGCTGTTAGAAAAACTGGGGATGAGGATGGATTTGTCCTGAAGAAGGTAAGAGCCGCGATCGAAATTCGAAAAGATACGCGAGGCCCCTGTCATGTTCTTCAATTGGGGCATTCCTTCGAGATATTTGAAGGTTTCAGTTTTCAGGTCTTTTTTGAATGAGTCATAGAGATCCTCCGGCCAATGTCCGGTGAGGTCCTTGATGAGAAAGTAGGCTCCGGTGAAAAAAGGCGGGATCAGTTGTTTGTACTTTAAGCCCTCATGGAGTGTCTTGAGGTTGGTGTCATGTGCCCGCTCGAGAAAATATTTGAAAAATCGTCCTGCGGTTGCATACCCCAAAAGTGAGGTGTCGCCCGCTGCTTTGTACAGAGCGTGCATGCGGTCCCAACTCAGGAAAGAATTGTTGAGAGCCATGGCCCGCAGATAGCCTTCGGTTTCCAGACGGCCCAGAGATTCTGTCAAATACTCAGGCAGACCTTCCGTCCACCACGTGGGCAACATGGCGAGCATGAAGGTCCGTCCGGCCGGTCCCACACCCAGATCGATGTGTTCATACATCATGCGGTGAGCCAGCTCATGCTGAAAGAGGGAGGCCGGAGGGCGTGTTGAGGATTGTATTTCGAGCGTTTGCGGGATGAAGTTTGCAAACGATGCTCCATCACTCCGGCTGCTGATGATGACTGGAATTTTATTGAATTTTGAGACCGCAATGTCTTCCTCGGTGATGTGAGGCGGCACGGGCTGGCCTTTCAGAACGGTCCCCAATAGGAGGCTGTAATCTGAATATGCTTTTTCCAACGCTTTGAGCGCGTGATCGCCCAACGAGGGTTGGGTGGCATCGTAATAGATGATGAACCGCTCATTTTCGAGCCTGGCCCATGTGACGTCGGCCTGCTGACCTGAGGGTTCCTGCAAAAACAATTGCGGCACTGCCTGCGCCTCAGAGCGCGCCAGTCCCGCGGCAACAAAAGCAACTGCAAGCAGACTTCTCCATGTACTCTTCAGACTGCATTTCATCATTCTCGTCGTCTTTCTGTTGTTTTCAGGTGGTGTTCGGCACGCAGCAGGTCGTCCATCGTGTCGATCCCGAACGGGGCTTCCCGCGCTGTCACAACGCGGATGTTCCAGCCGGCTTCAAGGGCACGGAGTTGCTCGAGTCCTTCCGTCGTTTCCAAAGTGCTTGGAGGCATTTTTGTGAACGCCTGCAAAAAATTTCTTCTGAAGGCGTAAATACCTACATGCTGCAGAAAGGGTATCGCTGCATCGGCTTGCAGTTTCTCACCCAAAGCTGTGAGCGCGTCGCTGGCCCCCCACAGCGCCCGAGGCCATGCGATGGGAGCGCGCGAAAAGTAAAGCGCATTCCCCGCCGCATTTCGCACTACTTTTACCACCGAGGCGCGCAGGAATTGCTCCGGCTTGTTCTGCGGGAACGCCAGTGTAGCCATAGGAACAGTGCCGTCAGAGAACATGTGTTTCGCAAGCTGGACAATGTCTTCAACGCAAAAAAACGGCTCATCGCCTTGCAGGTTGATCACGACGCAATCATCGGGAAAGTTTTGGCCTGTTTGTTCCAAACTCATGACAGCAGCTTCAATGCGATCTGTTCCCGAAGGGAGATCCGAAGGGGTCATGCAAATCTGTAAACCACTTTCCTTCAGACAGTCGGCAATTTCAGTGCTGTCGGTGGCAACAAGGCAGAGCAATTCCTTCTCAGAGATCGAAAGAGTTTTGCAAATCTCGCGGGCGCACTGGGCCACCCGATGAGCGACGTGCGCAATCAACGGACGACCGGCAAGAGTCGCCAGCGGCTTACGGGGAAGGCGGGTGGAACCCAAACGGGCAGGCACCGCGATGATCAATCGAATGTTCAAATGTTTTCCCGCGCTGTCGGGTTTGGATTGAATTTCCATTTTAGGGTCCTTGCTCGTTGTGGGAAGAGTGTAGCAGTTGTAGTCTCTAGGCCCAAACCAGTGAGTCGACCGGTGTGTTTTCGGAGGTTCTTCAGCTGTGCCACGTCCTGTCTCAGACACCATCGCAGACGGTTTGCCGCTTTGGGATACATATGAAGCCCTGTTTTTTCTTCTGACCGGAATCTTATTGGGGCTCATTCTCGGATTTCTTTTTCCTTCCGTTTGGCGTTCCTTCCGCCGTCGGTTCCGACGACTTGAACGCTACAGGCCGGCAGATGGCGTTGCGCAGCCCTTCTTTTTGCCTTCAAAGTTGAAAATCCTCACATCGTCGACACTACAGACGGACGGGGACGAAGCATCTGAGGACTCTGACCTTTCGCTTCTTTTTGTCTCTGCGCGATATGCGGTTCAAGAAAGTGCTCTGCGGGAGGCCGCGGCTCTGTATCTGCAAATCCTCAGTTCGGAAAAAGTGAGCCGTGTTCAAACCAACAAGGCGATGTTTGAACTGGCACAGGTGTACGCTCTCAGCGGACTGACTTCCAAAGCTTTTGAAACGGGTTTTGAATTGTTGCACCGGAAGCCCGCGCACGTCGAGGTGTTCCGGTTTCTTCTGACTCTGTTGGCCAGAGGTGGAGGAGAAGAGGACAAGCTGGAGCCTTTGCTGGAAACCTACACGGGCCCCGCCTCAGGCGATCTGACGCGCGATGTCGCCCACATCCTCTCAGAGTCCTCCCGTGCCGTTCTGCAGCGGCAAGACACCGAGAAAAAGCAGTTGGCCATCAGGCTGGCCAAACAGGCCATCCGTTGGAGTCCGACTTCATTTGAACCCAAGCTTCGCTTGATCGAAGCGACCAGCGTTCTCTGGCAGGGTGCTGTGTCTCAGCCGGCCGATCAGCTGCTCATGGCTTTCTGTGTTGACTTGAAGGAATTGTCCCGTTTGAGATTGGCTTTTCCCCTCATTCCGCCTGCGGCTTACGAGGCATTCCTTCGGGCTTGGCGGGCTTGTCTGGACCAGCGCAACGATGAACTGCGCGAGGTCATTCCCAAAATGCGCTCGGAAATTCTGAGTCAATTGAAATTCCAACCCGCGCAAGAGGATTCGGGTGAGTCGCCCGAACTGGATTTCATCTGGGGGCTGCTCAACGACCCCCAGAGCGCGCCGGCACCTCTGGGAGCGTTTTCGGAGCCCTCGAACCAAGGGCAGTGGCTGGACCTCTTCAGAGAATTTTTTCGCTCGGAGCCTGCGATCCGGTTGTCCGCCCCCCTTTTTGCCTGCCAAATGTGCTCCGAAATCTTCAAAGACCACCGCTGGCAGTGCAGAAACTGCGGTCGATGGGATGCTATTTCAGAGTGGACTCCCCAAGCGTCGTCTCAGGCAAATGGACGTCCAGCCAGTCCCTAAATCAGGCTTTTTTTGTTTGAATCCGGTTCGGCTTTGGCGTACGAGCCCGAAGTCAGACCCCAGAGGAGACTGGCTTATGTCGACCCGAATCGGAACCCTCTCGCGTGCGATTGCTATCGACGCTCTCAACCATGTGCTGACACGTCGGCAGCATGCCGACGCCGTTCTCGAGCGACTCTTCAAGCACCATGCGGCTGAACTCCGCCCCCTCGACAGAGCCTTCATTTTTGAAATTGTCTATGGCTCATTGCGCTGGTTGTCCAAAATGGATTGGATCATGTCGCACATGGTCGACCGTCCTTTCACGAGTTTGGATCCCCGTGTCGCCTGCGCCCTCCGTGTCGGAGCGTATCAAATTTTCTACATGGACAGGGTCCCCGATCGAGCTGCCGTTTCTGAGACCGTGGAAGCCGTCAAGAAGGTAGGAGCGGGCAACGCAGCATCGTTTGTCAATGCGATTTTGCGGCGTGTCGCCCGCAAGGCTGAGTATTACCCCAAGCCCGATCGCGAGACACAGACAGCAGAATATTTGTCTGTCCAGTATGCACATCCTGTCTGGCTCATCGAGCGCTGGCTGCGACATATTCCTTTGGAGAGACTTGAGCATCTGCTGAGCGGAAACAACAAAGCGCCTCCTATTGTGCTGCGGAGTTTGTCGCGACGCAGGTTGCCGGAAGGTGATGATCTGGCGACCTATCTTCTCAGGACGCAGGGACTTTCGAGCGAGTGGTTGCCACTGAAGTCAGCGCTCAAGCTCGAGCGTTTGCCCGACTTGTCTCATTGTGCAGCCTTCGCGTCCGGTCATTACATTGTTCAAGATGCAGCTGCGCAGTTGGTTGTTCAGTTGGTGGATATCCGGAGCGGAGCCGAAGTTCTGGATGCTTGCGCTGCTCCGGGTGGCAAATCGATTGCACTCTGGGACTTGGGCGTCGAACCTCAAAGCCTCACCGTTGCCGAGACCAACCAAAAACGGGCCGTTGTGCTCGAAGAGAATTTCTCCCGTGTGGGCCTGACTCCTGCGCGCGTGCTGATGGGAGACGTACTGGAAAAGGTTCAGGGTCTCCAATTTGATACGGTCGTTTTGGATGCGCCTTGTTCGGCTCTCGGAGTGGTGCGTCGCCATCCTGAAATCCGATGGCACAGAACCCCTTCCGACATCGAGCATTGTGCAGCAGAGCAGCGTCGGCTGCTTGACGGGCTTGTTGGTGCCGTGCGCCCGGGGGGCGAGCTTGTTTATATTGTCTGCAGTGCTGAGCTTGAGGAAACCACTTTTCAGGCTCGTGCATTTTTAGATCGTCATGGTGAGTTTGAGTCCGTGCCGCTGGAGAATCGGGTCCATGACTACTACCGACGCTACGTCACTCGCGAGAATGAATTGCTCATTTTGCCGGGCAACAGCGATGACCTTGACGGTTTTTATGCTGTTGTTTTCAGGCGAAAGACAGGCAGTCTCGGCGCCGTCTGAAGGTTCCGCATTGCCAAAATCTTCTTCTCAATCGGTGGCCCGCCAATTCAAAGCAGAGGGCTATGTCTATCCCAGTTATTCCGTTTTCAGGGATGTGTTGAATTTGGAAATATCCTCGGCCAAACGCCGCATTTGCGTTCTGGCGCACATTTTTGATGACAGAGAGATTGCTTATGGTTTGGGTTTGGCGAGCCGTCGCGCCGTGGCCGCTCTGATGCGTCTGGAGCCGCCCGCGTCTGACTCCTCTCCTTCTTCCAATCCTTTCAACGCGAGTGATACGTTGCGGGCGTTTGGTTTGACTCCTTGGAAAGAGTCGTTGAAAAAACTGAAACTTCCCGAACCCACTGTGATTGCGATCGACAGCCGTGCTTGGAGCATTTCCAGTGAGTTGTCCGAGCTGCGAACGGCTCCGGTCGACGTCGAGCCTGCTCCTTTTACTTCCGCGGAAGTGTGTGGCTGGGCAGATGCTGCTGCGAGTGCCAAAGCTGCGACACGCTGATAAGCCCCCCTTTGAGCTCCCTTTGATAGACTTCAATTGTAGGTTTCCCGAACGGAGATGCATCCTATGCTGAACAGCGCCGCTGTGGATCTTGTCTGCAAACGTTTTTCGCTTTTTTTGAGTCTGTTCATGTTCGTCGGGTGCGGTCCGCGCTCTTGTTCCCAGCGATCGGATATTTCAGCTGAAGAACAGTTGAGGTCTTATATTGATTTGGCAGTCAACATCACCCGTTCAGAGCAGCGGGAAGATTTGGAGAGTCTGACGACGGGCGAGTTCCGCGATCAGCTCGCATCCAATTCCCCTGAGGCGTTTAAAAAGGCGTACTTGGATCGGCGTTACGAGTTTGAAGAGTTTGAAGTCACCGGACGTTCAGACGTTGTTCCAGAGAAGGAAGTCGAGCTTGAGTACAGGGTGAAATTTCGGAGCTGGATGTCCGGAGAGGACCGCTCCAGAGCACCGATGCAAGAGATCAAAAGCTTGGCACGCATGAAGTACACGCGCGGTCAGTGGGCCATTGCTGCAATCCGACCCATAGACACTCAATACAATTGGGATGTGGGTCTGCCGATGGCAGGGGTTTCGACAAACGACATGCCGCCGGAATCCGGTCAATCTGAATCACCGGCGTCAGCTCCTCAAACGGCCCCCGTGGCCCCTGAGAGGCGCTCGAATCCGGAAACAACAACGCCTTGATAATGATTTGAAGGCCACGCCGCCTCAGTGCTGAATTTGGAATTCATTTTACCTGACCTCGGGGGATTTCTATGAAACGCATTTTGATTGCCGACGCCAGCAAGGCCAGTCTTGTGATGACCAGTGAGGTTTTCAAGGACCACTTCCCAGGAGTGCAGGTTGTTGTGGCAAGGACTTCGGCTGACGCACTGGAGTTGGCAAAAACTTGCGGTGAACTGGATGCCTTCATCATTGACTATGATCTTCCTGACCGAGATGGGGCCTATACGGCGGGGCGACTGAAAAAAATGTTTCCACAACCCATTTTGATCACAGCTTTCGACCGTCCTGATGTTCAAGAAAATATCGACCGTGAGCTGGCGGCGTTCGACGATTGCCTGAGTTGGCTGAAAAAACCGGTCAAACCTGAAATCGTTGTGTCTCTTGCACAGCGTTTCATTGAAGGTCAGCACAGATGCCAGCGGCGCTTGAACTGCAGCCTGCCGGCCTTTCTCGAGATTGAATTTTCTCCGGCTGCGCAGAACTCGGCGATCGCCAAGGCAGTGAATGTCACGCGCGGGATGTCAGCTGCTCGTGTGAAGGTGGCAGTCAAGAAGAAAAAAGCAACTCCCAAGAAAAAAGAAGCGCCTAAAAAGAAGGAAAGCAAGAAGCAGTCTGTCGTCGTCAAGGCGAAGAGTGTGAGCAAACCCAAGCCAAAGGCGCCGGCGAAAAGTAAAACGACGGCTCAGAAAAAGACACCCGTGGCGAAAACATCGACGCAAGCCAAAAAAACTGTTGTTCAGAAGAACAGCGCACCGGTGAAAAAGGTTCAGCCCGTGAAGGTCAAAGAGACGCTCTCCCTGAAGCCTGTCCGCAGATGGGTGCCGGTGGTGATTGATGACGTCAGTCTCGCCGGTGCGAAGATCCGAGTGAACAATCAGGAAATGGTTTTTTCTCTGGGCAGTAAGGCGAGTAAAGGACCAGTTCAAAAGTACCTCTGCGACTTCCGTGAGGGGCAGATTTTGAATGTCCACGTGCCTCCCAGTGCTGCGGTGGAAGCGGGAGCAGAAGCCTTGGAGAGGTGGCAAAAGACACAGGCCAAGCTCTTGTCCGGTTTCACGGAGGTAGAAACAGTGGTTGCCGGATCGAAGAAATCAAACTCCGTGGCCTCGAAATCTTCCACGCTGGCAGGAATTCAGGGCCGCACACGAGCGGGAACAGCACCGGCCTCAGCAGCCTCTGAGCCTGAAACGGAAGGTGCTTCGGGGTTGGGTCTTGTGATGCGGGGCGAAGTGCGTTGGACGGCCAGCAGCGAGACTTTCACCTTTTGCGGACTCCGCTCTGAGACGGTCAATGTTTCAAAGAAACTCTTTGAATCCATGGTTGAACTTGAGTCCAGAGCGAACTCGAAATTGAGTCCTGTGCTCTCGCCGAATATTCCGAGAGCCCCAAAGTTGAATGCCTGAATTGACAGTTTTCGAGAGGGTCGTTAATCTCCTCGTTAAATCGCATCTGCAAGCGGTTCATCACAAGGAGCGTGTTATGAAAAAGTCGACCGTCTCGACATCCCAACTCATCTCAACTGTTGCAGCCAACCACACTGAACTTCCTAAGAAGGTCACAAAAGAAGTCCTTCAGGAATTCCTGACCATGATCGAGCAGGAAGTTGTCAGCAACCACTCGAAAGTCCGTATCGACAAGGTCGGTATTCTGCAGGTCAAAGAGCGTGCAGCTCGCATGGGCCGCAACCCTCAGACGGGCGAAGAAATTCGCATTCCTGCATCTAAGAAGGTGACCTTCCGCGCTGCTAAGTCCCTCAAGGACGCAGTCGGCGTGAAGCGTGCAACCAAGAAGAAGAAGTAATTAGAACCTAGGATAGCAAGTCCCTCTTGCAGATGTGAACCTCCCCTGTGCGGGAGGTTTTTTTTTGTCTGCAATCGAATTTCGCGGCAAAGGAGCTCAGGGGGAGAGGGTGCGAAGTCAGTCCTGATCCTTGCGCATCGCCGCCTCGGTTCCCGTGCGATCGGTCTTCATCGCCGCACTGCAAAGCGTCGACACACTCCAGAGGACATTCAGAAGATGAACTATGAGTCTTGTCTGAGCTGATGTCATGCTCAGGGTGCGCAGCGGTGTCGGTGTGTGAATTTGGATTTGTTTATTTACCGCTGCGGAGGAGCGGCACGTCTTGCCTCGTCCACGATGTGTCTCCGCACTTGTCTCTTCCTTTGCGATCTTGAAAACAGGATCCTCGACTCTGCCGACATCCATTTCGATCGGATCGCGATTGAAGTCGATACGAAAACTTTTCTCGCGTTCGAGTGTGTGAGTTGTTGTTGTGAATAAATAACAAATTCGATTTGTGTAATGCATGTTGATGCTTCCCGATGTGATGCGAGTCGACACATTGACGTGCTTCGAGATCGAAAAGAATTGTCCGACGTCTTTACAGATAAAAAATTGAGAGCTACATTTTTCTTAAAATGGAGGTCTCAGATATGGTTACGAAGAAAGGTGCGAAAAAGTCCGCTACGAAACCTGCTGCCAAGAAAGCTGGAGCAAAGAAAGCTGCAGTGAAGAAGGCTGGCACCAAGAAGGTTGCTGCTAAGAAGAAGCCAGCTGCCAAGAAGAAGGTTGCTGCTAAGAAGACTGCAGTGAAGAAAACAGCTGCGAAGAAGCCAGCTGCTAAGAAAGCTGCTCCTAAGAAGGCAGCTGCGAAGAAGCCTGCAGCCAAGAAGACAGTGAAGAAGGCTGCTGCCAAGAAAGCTGCTCCTAAGAAGGCAGCTGCGAAGAAGACTGCTGCTAAGAAGCCTGCAGCGCGCCGCGCTAAGGCTGCTCCTGCTGCAGCTCCAGCTGCCAGCGAAGGTGGCGAGCCCTCCGAGCCCGACGGCGAATCCGGCTTACTTCCCTCTCCATACATGGCACCGAAGGTTGTCGGTCGCGTGAATGGAGAGGTGTTCGACTCCCGCGCTCTCAAGGGCAAATGGACGGTCCTTTATTTTTACCCGAAGGACATGACTCCCGGATGCACCATTGAGGCGAAGGATTTCCAAGCTCTCGGCCGTCAGTATCAACAGCAGGATGCGGTTGTGATTGGTGTGAGCAAGGATTCCTGCCAGAGTCATAGCAAGTTTGCACAGAAGGAAGGTTTGTCTTTCCTGCTTTTGTCCGATGAGGACACCGATCTGTGTGAACGCTTTGGAGTTTGGAAGGAAAAGAGCATGTACGGCAAAAAGTTCATGGGGATTGAACGTTCGACATTCCTCATCAACCCTGAGGGCAAGGTGATCGCTCACTGGCCCAAGGTGAAGGTCGATGGGCATGCGCAACAGGTGCTGACAGCTCTCAAAAAAGTACGCGGATGATCCCTGAGCTCTGCGTATAGAAAAAGCCACGGAGACGGTCCGTGGCTTTTTTTTTGGAGTCGTTTTTTTCCGCTTCTCCTCTTGTCTCGCGCGACAGAGGTCAATTCTGAGCGTGCTCAGCGGATCAATCTTCCAATGTTTGTTTCCGCTCTCTGCCAAACAGCATGGCGCGCCCAAATTCTCGGTTCAAACGGGCAATGTTTTCCACTTTGATTTCTTTCGGACAGGCCGCAGCACACGATCCCATGTTGGTGCAGCTTCCGAAGTCTTCTTCGTCCATTTGCCAGACCATTCTCGACACACGCCGCTCGCGTTCAGCTTGGCCTTGGGGAAGAAGAGAAAATTGCGACACCTTGGCCGAAACGAAAAGCATTGCAGAGCCATTGCGGCAGGCCGCGACACACGCACCGCACTGGATACACGCTGCGGCATCCATGGCCAGATCGGCAATTTCTTTCGCAATCGGAAGCGCATTGCCGTCAGGCGCATTGCCCGTGTTGACGGTGATATAGCCTCCGGCAGCCTGAATGCGATCGAGAGCAGTGCGGTCGGTCACGAGGTCTTTCACAACGGGAAACGCTTTTGCACGGAATGGTTCAACGACGATGGTGTCGCCGTCATTGAATGTGCGCATGTGCAGCTGGCACGTCGTGGTGCCCGTTTGAGGGCCATGGGGTTCGCCATCAATCACCATCGCGCAGGATCCGCAAATCCCTTCGCGGCAGTCGTGTGCGAAGGCAATCGGCTCTTCGCCTTTGTGCACCAGCTGTTCGTTCAGGACGTCGATCATCTCAAGAAAAGACATATCGGGGCTGACGGTATCCAACGCGTAATCCACCAGCCGACCTTCGGATGTTTTGTCTTTCTGGCGCCACACTTTGAGTTGGATGCGCATGGTGCGTGAGTTGTTGTTTCCAGCCATGAGAATCGCTCCTTGGTTATTTGTAGCTGCGGGTCGCCAGCTTGACGTTTTCAAATGCCAGCGGTTCGGTGTGACGTTGGGGTGCCTGACCCTGTCCTTTGTGTTCCCACACGGCGACGTGACAGAAGTTCTCGTCATCACGCTGAGCTTCGTTCTCAGGTGTCTGGTATTCACTGCGGAAGTGACCGCCGCACGACTCGCGCCTTTCCAGAGCATCGCGCGCCATGAGTTCACCCAGTTCGATGAAGTCGGCCACACGACCCGCCTTTTCCAGTTCCTGATTCAATGTGGCAGCATCACCGGGAATGCGCAGGTCGCTCCAGAATTCGTCTCTGAGTTTGGGAATTTCGGTGAGCAGCTTTTTCAGACTGTCTTCACTTCTCTGCATGCCGCAGTGCTCCCACATCAGCTTGCCCAATTTTCTGTGAAGTTCGTCAGCCGTCTTGTTCCCTTTGAGATTCATCATCCGCGAGATGTCTGCTTCGACTTCGGCCTTGGCGCTCTTGAAGGCGTCATGGTTTGTGTCGATCTTGTCCAGCTTGGCGGATCCCAAGTAGTGGGCGAGTGTTGTGGGAATGACGAAGTAGCCGTCGGCGAGGCCTTGCATGAGTGCAGACGCTCCCAGACGATTTGCACCGTGGTCGGAGAAGTTGGCTTCACCCAATACGTGCAGTCCGGGGATCGTGGATTGCAGATTGTAGTCCACCCAAAGGCCACCCATCGTGTAGTGCACCGCAGGATAAATGCGCATCGGCACATGGTAGGGATCGTCGCCCGTGATTTTTTCATACATTTGGAAAAGGTTGCCGTACTTGCCTTCAATCACAGCGCGTCCGTCGCGTTTGATGGCCGCTGCGAAGTCGAGGTACACGGCCAGCTTTGTTCCGCCCACGCCGCGGCCTTCGTCGCAGACGAATTTCGCTTGACGGGAGGCAATATCGCGGGGTGCGAGGTTGCCGAAGCTGGGATAGATCCGTTCAAGATAGTAGTCGCGTTCATCCTCGGGAATTTGATCGGGCGAACGGCTGTCATTTCCATTTTTGGGAACCCACACGCGTCCGTCGTTGCGCAGCGATTCTGACATGAGTGTCAGCTTGCTTTGGTAGTCGCCGGAAACAGGGATACAGGTGGGGTGAATTTGCGTGAAACAAGGGTTTCCAAACGCCGCACCACGTTTGTGTGCACGCCAGATGGCGGTTGCGTTCGACCATTTTGCGTTGGTTGAGAGATAAAACACGTTCCCGTAGCCGCCGGTTGCAAGGATCACGGCATCGGCTGCGTGTGATTCAATTTCTCCCGTCAGGACGTTGCGGCAAATCACACCGCGAGCCTTTCCATCGACGAGCACAAGGTCGAGCATTTCACGGAAATTGAGAAGTTCGACTTTTTTGTTGTCGACTTGTCGCATCATGGCTGAGTACGCACCGAGCAGAAGCTGCTGGCCTGTTTGACCGCGGGCGTAGAATGTACGCGACACCTGAGCCCCACCGAAACTCCGGTTGGCAAGGAGTCCACCATATTCACGTGCAAACGGCACTCCCAGTGCCACACAGTGGTCGATGATTTTCACAGAGTTCTGCGCGAGGCGATACACGTTGGCCTCGCGGGCACGGAAGTCACCGCCTTTGATGGTGTCGTAAAACAGCCGGTACACAGAGTCGCCGTCGTTCTGGTAATTCTTGGCCGCGTTGATCCCGCCCTGTGCAGCAATCGAGTGGGCTCTGCGCGGTGAGTCGTGGATGCAGAGCGTTTTAACGTTGTATCCGAGTTCTGCCAGCGAGGCGGAGGCCGAAGCGCCCGCCAATCCCGAACCGACGACGATCACGTTGAACTTGCGCCTGTTGGCGGGGTTCACCAGTTTCGATTCGAATTGATGTTGGGTCCATTTTTCTGAAATAGGACCGCTTGGAATTTTTGAATCGAGTTTCATGCCATCACCCCTTCACGAAGAACACGTAGAGAGGGACTGCCAGAAAACCGGCAGCCACCACAACGGAATAAGCCCAGCCAAAACCTTTGATCGCGTTATTGAACTTCGGGTGGTTGAGGCCGAGGGTCTGAAAGCTGGAAGAGACTCCGTGATACAAATGCAGACCGACGAGAATGAGGCAAAAAGAGTACCAGACCACATATCCGGGCTGCGCGAAGCATTCCACAACAAGCTTGTAAACGTCACGCATCGCCGTGCCGTCGACCGTGGTTTCATAGAAAGCACCGTACTTGAATGTCACGAGGTGCAAGATCAGAAAGACCAGCGTGATGGAACCCGACCAAATCATGCTCTTCGACGACAACGAAGCGCCTTTGGCTGACTTGGGAGTGACCGCGTAGAGCGCAGGCTTGGTCCGCAGGTTTCTCATTTTCAAACTGATTCCCGTGCTCGCATGAGCGCCGATGAAAATCACAAGTGCTGCTTCCGCAAGGTAAATGAGAGGATTGCTGATCAGTTTGTAGCTGTAGGCATTGTAGGTGTCGGGCCCGGCGAAAATGAGAAGGTTGCCAAGCATGTGTGTCAGAACGAAAAGTGTCCAGACAAGCCCGCTGATCGACATGATATACTTGCGGCCAATCGTACTGCTCAAATACCGCAGGATTCCCTGACTCATGTGGGAAGTCTCCTCCAGGAACAAAAGAATAGATTTGAAAATCGACACAACCGAGCGTCTCGCGTTGAGACGCCCAGAGCAAGTCAATCTTCTGAACTTTCAATGCATTGTCTTATTGTGTTGAACCAAAACGGCACCTGAATTCGAAATCAGCAAGATTTTATTTGATTTGTATCAAGTCCGAGTTCGTTTTTCGATCAAGTTTACAAGGTGCAGACTGCGCCTTCCTTTTCCATGACCCGAGCAAGTCGTGCGGTGATGTCAGCCTTGAGGGGGCGGTGGGTGAGAGCCACTTTTTCGCTCAGGAGGCTCGCTTTGAAGCCTTCGGTCGTCGTCTCGATTTTATACTTGAGCTCAGTCGTGCCCAGCTTCGAAAAGACGACGAGCAGCTCTGTTCCCTGAAGTTTGAAACGGGTGATGTCGCCGAGGTCGCGACCTGCGAGAGCGGTTTCGATCTTTTTGATGAAATCTTGAATGGAGTGAGTATGGGTTTCAAAGCCTTTCATTTGGGTCCTCCGTCCACCAATTCTTTGACCAGATCTTCGAATGCGACAACTTTGCTGATTTCGACGTTGGGAAGGGCACGCAATTCCGACAAAACGGCGTCACTCGGATTTCCCATCATCACCAGCACGGGAACAGTCCCTGCTTTGATTTGCGAAAAGAGGAGATCGTTGATGACGGTGAGATCTTTTTCCTGTTCGAGTCGCACAAGGTAGCTCTCGAGGCCCAAAGGCTGAGGCAGCACCTTGGATTGGATGTCATCGAGAAATTCGTCGACCTTGTCGAAGACCGTTTGCTCTGTCGCCAAGGTGGTGTTGATTTTGGCGATCCGGGCATTGTCCAGTTCTTCTTGAGTGATTCCGCGGCTTGCGAATGTCTCCCACGTTTTGCAGGCCAATTGAACGGCTTCGACCAATCGTTCATTGGGACTCTGGAAATTCATTCTCCAGACACCCGTGTTGGTGTTGGGTTCAATTGCTTCCGGATCGAACGTGGCATAGGGACCGTAGGAAATTCCTGAGTCACCGCGCATCGCTTTGGAAAAGCGGTCGTTGCCGATCACCCCACCGGAGGCACTGAAAACCTCGCGCAGGAGAGTCATGCGCGTTCTTTCGATGCGATTCATTTTTCCGATGTTGGGCAAATAGTAGCGGAGGGTCAGATTGGCTTGGCTGAGATCGGGTTTGCGGATGATGGCAAGCCTCAGTTTGTTGCTTTCGGGTGTTTTCACCCGTTCCGGAAGCCACGTGTAGGTGACAGGCGTCAGCCTTGGGATTTTTCGCAGCAGTTGGAGAACGGATTGTTCTTGCTTGGCCGTGATATTTCCCGAGAGAACTGCGTTCAATCCGGTTCGGCTGATGAGGAGTCCTGCGATCTGACGGAGTTTCTCGGGCGTCACTTTGTCGAGTTCGGGCTTTGAAGTTCTTGCCAGAGCATGGGCAAAGTAGTGTTGCGAGCCAAAGGCAAGCCTAATGGCTTCTTGTTCGACAAAACGACCCTGTTTGCGGGAGTTGCCCCCATCAAGAAGGCTTTGGAACCCGTCTGCTTGTTCCATTTTCCAGATTTCGAGGGCATCGCGATCGAAACGGGGCCTCAAAAGCATGTCTTCGAGTGCGGCCAGAGCCAGCGGGAAATCGCTGTTGAGGACTTCCACCGACACTTGGAATTGACCGACAGATGAGATGCTTGTGGTCACTTGAATGCCGTTGTCAGCCAGCAGTTTCTGAAGCTCTTCATAATTGCGCGAGCCCGCTCCGCCTTGAAGAAACATGTCGACCGTGGCCGAGAGATTCGTTCGCAGTGCACGCGGAAGTGAGTACACACCTGTTTCGAAAAGCAGATCAATTCTGATTTTCTTTCCGGTTTCTCCAAAAATCGTGTAGAGCGCCGCACCGCCGTCCACTGCACTTCTGTTGTAATTCAGTGAGGGCCAGTTGATGCTGCGCCAGTTCAGAGGAACGGGTTTGCTGACAACCGCAGGGCGCTGGTTGTTCAATGAACCGGCGGCTCCGCCGGATTGAGCAAACGCTGCACCGGTCGGGCCCAGATTCATTGCCCCTGTGGCGGACACAACAGCCGCGCACCATGCGCTGCGCAAAACGAAGTGACGAACGAGACCAAACCGGACGCGATGTGTCATGAGTGGGTCTTTCATTTGAGTGCCGTTTTTTCAAATTCAGAGCAGGGTGGGGTTTTGCCGGGAGCGGTGACACCCATTTGAACGGCTTTTTGCTTGGCAAACGCCTCTTTTCCCCACTTCTGGAATTCTTTGTCCGTCAGCGATTCGATGATTTTTCTTGTTTGCGACGAAATCTTAAAATCACCGTAAAAGAATTCGTTCCACTCATAGAACTCGACCAAGCTGGTCATCTTTTGCGCAACCTCGGCATCCTCGACTTCCTGCTTTTTTAGCATCACTTTCTTCAGCTCAGCCGTGATCGGACGCGCCAAGGCTTTGTCGAGTTCTTTGTAGAAGTAGTCACTCGCTGTCGCGAAACTCTGTTGCCGGTTGAGCTTGAACCACGCGACGTAAGGCTGAGAGCTCTTCTGCCAGACGGTTTTGTAGACGGTAAAAGCAGTCGCCAGTTTTTGCTTGGTCATCCGGCGTTGCATGGTTCCCTCCGGATCGTCATCGAGCAGCTGCATCAGGATCTGTGTCAGAACCGAAGAGCGAAAGCTGGTGTCGTTGGATGGGAACAGGATGCTGTGTTGCTCTTCAAAGACATTTTCGCTGCACACGTAGGTTTTCGATGAACCTTTTGCTTCCGCCGGTTCGCCGAAGCGGGGGGCGTTGGATTTGACCTTGCCCGTCCAATCAGAAAAAGCATCGTTGATTTTTTTCAGTGCCGCTTCGACATTGAAAGGCCCGCCAAGGAAAAGTTGTGTGTTGTCGGGAGTGTAATATTCGCGATAGAAGCGTCGTGCTTCTTCAATCGACATTTGCTCCACGTCCTGCTTGGCTCCGATCGTCAGCCACTCATAGGGCGTATTCTTGTAAGCCGCTCTGCGGACGACTTCCATTCCGCGTTGCAGCGGGTCGTTTTCGTAGCGCAGGCGTCTTTCAGAGATCACAGCTCCCTTCTCGGTGGTGAAATAGGGATCCTGCAAATCGAGGAGTTTGAAACGCTGGGCTTCGAGCTCGAGCATTTTGTCGAGGGCCGGACCGGGAAAACTCGATTCGTAGACGACGTAGTCGGTGCTCGTTGCGGCGTTGCCACGTCCGCCCACGCCGGCAAGAATCCGATCGTAGTGCCCTTGTGGAGTGACTTGAGTCTTGCGGAACATCATGTGTTCAAAAAAGTGAGCTAAACCAGTGGTGCCAAGCCTCTCGCGGTTGCTTCCTGCATCGAGCTTGAGGCGGAGTGTGGCCAGAGGATTGCGGCTGTCGGGCAAAATCAGAACTTTGAGCCCATTGGCGAGTTTGAATTTGTAGACGGACGGTGTCCCTTCAATGGCCTGACCGCTTTCAACAAGAGTTGCCCCTTGCGGAAGAGCAATCGCGGCAGATGCTTTGTGGTGCAGAGCACCCAAGCACAGAAACAGTCCGCTCAAGTACGGACGCAGCTTCCAGCTGCTTTTCATACGTCCAATCTCCTGCCGGTGGCGTTCATTTTTGTGCACTGTTTTGATTGAGGCCCAGACTTCTCAGGCGTTGCCCCCGCTCGAGGCGTGCTCGGATCTGGACCGACTGTTCCGCCATGTCGGGCTTGCCCAACAGAGCAAACATGTTTGTTTTGTACGCTTCGACACCCGGTTGGTCGAAGGGGTTCACGCCGCGGGCCAAACCGCCCACACCGCAGGCAAACATGTTCAAATAGAGCCAATACCCCATCCAGAAAGCGGACAATTCAGGAATGTCCCAAAACAGAGTGGGCACTCCGCCATCGGCATGTGCCAGACTGGTTCCGAGCATCGCCTCGTGTTGGACGTGTTCCAAGTTGTGGCCGTTGAGATAATCGAAACCGTCCGCAAGACCAGGTTGCGGGATTTTGAGTTTGCGCTTTTGCGTTCCGCGGCTCAGTGACGCTTCGTCGAGAATGCGCAGGTGGGTCGCAAAAAGATGGCGTTCGCCCTCTTGGAAATATTGTCCCATCGAATGGAGATCGGTTGAGAATTGGACGCTGGCAGGGAAAAGACCCGTATTGCCTTTGGCATCACTCTCACCGAAAAGCTGTTTCCACCATTCAGCAATGCCGCGCAGTTTTGGTGTCCAATGACACAGCGCTTCAATTTTGAAACCTTCTTTGTAGAGCGCATTTCGGATTGCGGCATAGCACAGGGCAGGGTTGGTCTCGAGGGCTTCATTTTTATCACTGATGGCGTCAGCACGTGCTTGCCTCGCACCTTCCACAAACTGTGCAACATCAATTCCCGCCACAGCCAAAGGCAGCAATCCGACAGGAGTGAAGATGGAGTAGCGCCCTCCCACGTTCCGCGGGATCTGGAGGGCCGGATAGCCATGTGTGCGTGCCAGTTTGAGCAGAGTGCCGCTTTCAGGATCGGTGATCGTGAAAATGCGCGATGCTGATTCACGTTCTCCAAAGCGATCATCCAAATATTGTTTCAGAATGCGAAAAGCGAGCGCGGGTTCTGTGGTTGTTCCGGATTTAGAAACCACCAGCAGGCTGGGTGAAAACTGATCCAACACGTCGAGAAGTTCGGCCAGTTCATCTGTCGCGATGTGATGTCCGGCCCAAAACAGGACGGGACGACGGTGGAACTGTGCGGGTTGGACGGAAGCAAAGGTGTGTGTCAGAGCTTCGTAGACTGCTTTTGTTCCCAGCAGACTTCCACCAATACCAATAACGACGAGAGCGTCGGAGTGGGTTGCAATCCGTTCCGCGAGGGATTTTGTTTCATTGACCCAGCGCGGCGCATGGTCCTCAATTCCGTGCACCCATCCCATGAAGTCAGAGCCTTTGCCTACGCCGTTGACGAGGGATTTTTTCGCAGCCACCATCTGTGGCATGGAATCGTGGAGCAGTCGCTCCAATGGAACGACATCGTGTGCTTTTGTCCAATCAAGAGCAATTCGTTTGCTGTCTGCCGTTGGCATCTTCTGGGCCTCGTGCTGGAAATGAGGAAGGGAAACAGTTAGAAGTTGTAACAGCCCCTTGCTCCGGAGGCAATTGAGAGGAACGCCGATGAACGCGCTCGGTCCACGCCGGTTTCGAAATATACTTTTGACAGGTCTCCCTGGTGTCGGAAAGACAGCTTTCGCACGTGCCTATGCGCAGATGTCGCGCACTGAATGTGTCGACCTCGATCGCTACGTGGAGAAGCTCGCCGGAAAGCCGATCCGCGAAATTTTTGCGCAGCAAGGAGAGTTGGCCTTTCGTGAATTGGAGGCGGCGTGTTTGGAGCGTCTTCTGCGCAGGCAGCGGTGCACAATTGCTTTGGGAGGAGGAACCCTCACGCACCCGAGGTCGCTGCAGCTGGCTCAGGAACTGGGTTGCATCGTTCTCCTCACAGCGCCGGTTGAAGTCATTGCACAGCGTTTGTTTGCAGAACGAGAGAGTCGCCCCTTGTTGGCCGATTGTCAGAGCGAAAGTGAATTGAAAGAGCGACTTTCTCAGCTTTGGAAAGAGCGGGAGTCCAGTTACGCAGAGGCCGATCTGATTTTGGAGACCACCCACAGTTCAGTGGATACCCTGAAGATCGAACTTTCTTGGCTCGAACATCAGCTGTTGAAAGAGCAAATCGCATGGACTTCTGAGGCGGGGGAGGTGCCGTTGCACCGTGTCCTTCCTTTGGCCGATCCTGACTACCGTTCACCTCGCGAACAAAGGAGCGGACGCGACATTTCTGACAAAATGGAACGGCTGCTGAAAGCGCAGAGGCAGAAAGATCGGGGAGAAAAACGCAGCAAGCGGGACAAGAAAGATCAACCCGCCGGCCGTTCAGACCATGGTGCGAGGGCTGTGACACGTCCGCAAGGAACTGCCGCGGATGCAAGTTCGGATGGTGCTGAAGTGAAAGGGCCATCACAGAAAACGCAACGCCAAGGTTCTCCTGCTCCGCGTGGACAGGCTCCGCGACCAGGAAAGGCCGGAAATCGCACCGAAGGTCCGACACCGCGCACCGAAGGTCCGACACCGCGTACCGAAGGTCCGACACCGCGTACCGAAGGTCCCACGCCGCGCACCGAAGGTCCGACACCGCGCACCGAAGGCCCGACGCCGCGCACCGAAGGCCCGACGCCACGCACCGAAGGCCCGACGCCACTCACCGAAGGTCCGACACCCCGCACCGAAGGTCCCACGCCGCGTGCAGCCTCGTCTGCTTCGACTTCTCCAGCCCCAGTGGCACGTGACTCAAGACAATCGAGACAAAATTCCGGTGGTGCACAAAAGAGCGATGGGGAAAGAAATCGGCCGGAGAACTCTCAGGAGCGTCCGGCCGATAAAAAGCCATGGGATGGGGAGTGAAAATTCTGTTCTCTCTGTGAGCTTCAGTTCTGTGCGAAACGCGACCAGCTTTTCAGGTACGTGTAACCCATCTTGAGTTGGTAATCGTTCTTCAAATTATTCGGCCATTTGTCGACGTCGCTGGCAAATCCCAAATTTGCTGCGGCTTTGTTGAGGTCGTTGGCCTCGATGTGCCCTTCGAGATCGATTTCCTTGCGATTGCCGCGGGTGGCAGGCGGAGTGCTGCCACTCGCATCGTCTTCTTTCAGTTGATCAGTGCTTCCTTGCGGCATGCTTTTACTGGGTGGAACACTCCCTCTTAAATTAGGATTGGCAGGGAGAATCACATCGGGGTTGATTCCTTTCGCCTGTATGCTTCTGCCATTGGGAGTGTAGTAACGGGCCACCGTCATTTTCAATCCGGCGCCGTTCGAAAGGGGAATAATCGATTGAACGCTGCCTTTTCCGAAGGTGGGCATTCCCACGATCAGCGCGCGGTTGTGGTCTTGCAACGCACCTGCAACAATCTCTGATGCACTGGCGGAGGCCTCATTCACAAGCACAACCATGGGCATATAAGGATGCGTCTGACGTTTGCTTGCGTATTCCACCTCTTGCCGAGCCCTGTCACGTCCGACCGTTGAGACGATGATCCCTGAATCTAAAAAGAGGTCGGCGACACGCACGGCTTGGTCGAGAAGACCTCCGGGATTGCTCCTCAAATCGAGAATCAGGCCATTGAGTTTTCCATTATTTTCAGCTTCGTAGCGCCTGAGTGCTTTGTCGACCTGCTCGTTGGTGTCTTCCTGAAAAACGCCAATACGGACGTAAGCATATCCCGCGGAGAGAGATTGGTGGGTCACGCTTGTGCTTTTTATGATCTCTCTCATGATTTGGAGAATCTTCGATTTTTGCCGGATGCCTCGGAGTGCACCCGCTTCGGGAGCCGGTTGGATTTCCAGCTTGACGTTGGAACCGGGCAGGCCGCGGAGTTTGTTCAGAACCTCTTCGATGTTGCTTTTGGTCACTTGGATGCCATCCACTCCAAGAATCACATCGCCCGCTTGGATTTTAGCCTTGGCGGCAGGGGTGTCAGGCACGACTTCGATGACTTCCAGCCGACCGTTTTGCTGGGAAAGCACGACTCCAATGCCTCCGAATTTTCCTGATGTGTCGTTTGTCAGCTCGCGGAGCTGCTGGGCAGGCAAGTAGGCTGTGTGAGGGTCCAAGGAGCCCGCCATGCCTTTCAAGGCTTTCTCAATGAGCGCGTCGCTCGCCACCGCTTTTTCGTCGACATACATGGTTTCCAAAAGATTCAAGACGCGGCTGAATGACTCGAGTGATTGGAATTTTTTATTCCTTGTTTCGAGCACCTCGGCCGGGGTCTCGGGCGCGTTCTCTTTGGCAGCCTCAGTGTTCCCTTTGGTTTCAGTGGGAGTTGCGGCAAAACACCTGAAATCTTGAGGAAACAGGGAGAGGCCGACAGTGAGCGTGAAAATCGTTCTGGAATAGCGGTTCAGGCTTTTTTTGCTCATCGATGACCCCACATTTTTGCTAATTGTGACCGCCAGTTGGCGACTGGTCAAGAGCAGTTCTGTATTTGGTGACATCAAAAAACTAAACTAAAATTCAAGGAAATCCGAGAAGGTAAGTATAACTGAGGAGGTGTTCAGTGGCCATCCTTTCGAAACAGCCCCATGTCGCGTTTGTCCTGAAGTTAGGGGCAGCTGTCTCAGTTGCGGGTCTTCTCCTGTCGTCCTGTGGGAGCCAACCCAATCCGACCTTGGATTTGGGAAAATCAGGGACGGAAAAGGCGCTGCAGAGTGAGGGATTGGGAGCCAAGTCACTGAGTGCCGTGCGAGCCAACAGTGCAGAGCTGGCGAGTGAGCCTGAAGCGCCTGTTGTGAGTCGTCCAAAAATCTTCACCAGCAGGATAGAACCATTGAGCCTGCAAAAGGGTGGTGCAGCTAAGGTCACGCTTCCTTTGAGTAGTGAAAGCAGCGTCTCTGCCATGATTCGTTCCATCGATTTTTCAAGCCAAAGTTCGGGACTCAGTGAGTCGAGTGTACAGGGTAAAGTTCTGTCTGTGGTGGTTTCGGAAGATGCAGAAGAGGGACGCCACGACGGTCAAATTGTCGTGCGCCTCGAAAGCGGCGCTGAGTTTGTTCAGTCTGTCGTGATCAATGTGCTTCCCTGAGAAGTCTGAAGAGTTCCAGAATTTGCGGTGGCGGTAGTTCTTCGGGGCGCTGGGTCAGCGAAACGGAGAGCTGCCGTTGAGCTTTTTCCGCGAATTCCTCAAAGCCGTTTTCACTGAAGGTCTGGCCGAAAACCGATGGCTTGGCCTGCTGCAAAGTCTTGCGCAGCATTTTTCTTCTCGCACTGAAAAGGAAAGCGGTGAATTTTTCAAATAATGCGAGTTCGTCTGCACGCAATGGAGTTTCACCCCACGGAACAAGACTGACCACGGCAGAATCCACTTTCGGCGGAGGAACAAATGCAGACGCCGGAGCGACCAAAACCTGTTCCACCGTGCAGGCCAACTGCATGCGCACAGTGAGGCGGCCGTAATCTTTGTGGCCCGGTCCTGCCGCCAGACGTTCCGCGACTTCTTTCTGCACCATAAAAACTCCTGCACACAAGTTCTTCTGTTGTGCAAGAAACCAAAAAAGAATGTCGCTTGTGATGTAGTAAGGGATATTGCCGATGCAAAGTGGCATGCAAGATGCTTCCGGAACCATCGGAAGAGCTTTTGTTTGGAGAATGTCCGCTTCCGAGACAGCAAAAGTGGACGGGTATTCGAGCGCGAGACTGCTGCGGAGTCCGGCGACGGCACGCGCATCTTTCTCAATAGCATGCACATGCCAGCCGGCGGCGAGCAATTTTCTGGTGAGAGCGCCCGAGCCGGGGCCGATTTCAATGCATTGCCGCTGCGACTTATTGGCAAACTGTTCAGCATGGCCGACAATTTGAGAAAGAATGGACTCGTCTTTGAGGAAATTCTGTCCGAGGCGCTTGTTCGTTTCCAGTTCGAAGGCGAAATGCTCACCACGGGCCAGCTTCTTATTGTTTTTCATCGCGCAGGCGCTTTCAACTCATAGGGGTAACGTGAAAAGGGGTGCGGTGTCGGGTGTTCCGAGTGCGGCAGCAGAGCATGCAGTCCAATCATCGTCGCATTGTCAGAGCACAGGCTCATGGGTGCAAAATGCACCTCCAGATGTGAAAACTGTTTCAGTTGCTCGCGGAAGTAGGAATTCGCGGCAACACCCCCTGCAATCAGGATGGTGCGGACCTCAGGATGATCTGAAAGCGCATTTTTGAGCCGATCCACCAATTGGCCAATCGCTGCCTCTTGAAAGGCCTTTGCCATTTCCGCTTTGGTGGTTGCCGGAAGAGTGTCCCCTTTCACTTTGCCCATCGGATGACCCAATTCACGGCGGACGCTGTCGAGAACCTGCGTTTTCAAGCCGCTGAAGCTGAAGCCGTAACGGTTTTGTTTGTCTGCGAGGGTGGATTTGAATTTGTATTGAGAGGTTGCCGCTTGGGATGCCAGCTGTTCGAGATGCGGGCCTCCGGGATAAGGCAGTCCGAGGAGTTTTGCCACTTTGTCGAAGGCCTCGCCACAGGCATCATCTGCGGTGTGTCCAAGCAAAAAACGTTCATGTGAGGACTTGAGATAACTGAGCAGGCAATGCCCTCCGCTCACGGTGAGAGTCAGCGCGGGAAACTGTGTTTTCCGCACCTCTTTCCACACGCTCACATCGCTGACAGGAAGAAAATTCTCCAACAGCAATGCGGGAGCGAGATGTGCATCGACGTGATTGATTCCGATGAGGGGTTTGCCAATCGCATGAGAAAGTCCTTGTGCGAAGAGCGTGCCCACCATCAGGGCTCCGATGAGTCCGGGACCCAGTGTGACTGCAACAGCATCGAGATGATGAGGTTCGATTTGAGCTGTTTGCAGCGCCAGATGAGCCAGAGGAGTGATTTTAGAAAGATGATCGCGGGCAGCGACTTCAGGCACCACCCCGCCGAAAGGGATATGTGATGTTTGACTCTCGACGATATGCGCAAGAACACGCACGCGCCGAGGGAGGTCAGATTTCCATTTTCCATCGGCAAAATCAGCTTCCAGAAGAGAAACGGATGTTTCATCACAGGACGATTCGATGGCCAGCAAATTGAGGTTGGGCACTTAAACTCCCAAGCGTGCGAGGCGTTCTTTTGATGCCTTACATTCTTCGCGATCGGGAAATTGCCGCACACATTCCGAGTAAAGTGCTTTTGCTGCCCGAAGTTGCTTCAAGTAAACGCAGCTGTCGCCGGCGAGCAGCAGGGCTCTGGGCTTCCTTTCGAAGTTGGGATACCGATCGATGAGTTCCATGAGGTCAATGGCCGCCTTGTCGTAATGCTGAAGTTGAAATTGTGCCTCCGCACGGAATTCCATGGCCAGTGTTTTCATGGGTTCGGAGTTTGAATTGTTGATCACATTTGAGGCCAGTTTGACCACCTTCACATAGTCTTTTTGAGCGTAGGCTCCGCCGAGAACCTTGGCCAATTCTGCCGGAGTTTTGACCGTGAGGGTCACCTTTACTTTAGGAGTCGTATCCGTGGCCGACCGAGCGATGAGTTCGGTTTTTGTCAATCGCTTTTCCACTTTCGCTTGCCAGTCTTCCATATCGTTGGCGCGAGCGGGTGCGGAATCGTCGGTGAGGGTTTTGGCATTCAGACCGCTCGTCGTGGCTCCTTCCTGTACGCGGGAGAACTTGACGCGCAGTTCATCGATAGCGCCCTGTGTCATTGCCAGCTGCCGCTTCACTTCATCGAGATCACCCTTTGTAGAAAGAACTTTGCGGCTCGATTCTTCCGATGAGTCCCGCACGGCATCGACTGTTCTGTCGCGCAGCTGGATCTGCTTTTCCATCTCAATCATTCTTGATTCGAATGAAGTGAGTTTGGCCTGCAGCTCTTCCTCGCGTTTCGATGTCATGCAGGACGTCAAAAAAGCTGCGCAAGTCGTGCTGAACAATAGGAAGGAAAGTTTCTTCTTGTTGCGCTGATGCTTCAGCATAGTGCCGGAAAGACGTCTCATAGGCGTATTTGTCCCTCGTCATGTCAGAGGAGTTTGTTTCATAATTGTCGCAAAGGTTGCTTGAGCAACCCTGACCCTACAAAATACGCTTCTTCGGCGTCCAGTTCAACCTCGGGCAGGGGAATTTCAATGGGAATTATTCAAAAAACACAGTCTCTTGTGGACGGACTGCAGTCGCTGATGAAGGACTTTCGTGAATTGCCCGAAGCGGTGCGCGGTAAGGATCCGGCAGCCCGCTCGAGTTTTGAAGTTCTTTGCCTCTATCCGGGGGTCAAGGCAGTGTTGTTCCACCGCGTGTCACACGCGCTCTGGCAAATGGACGCCACCTTTGCGGCGCGCATGACGTCCGAGTTCAGCAGGTTTCTCACCGGCATTGAAATTCATCCGGGCGCAGAGCTGGGTCGCCGCGTTGTGATCGATCACGGGATGGGAACTGTCATCGGCGAAACCGCTGTCGTCGGAGATGATGTGCTGCTGTATCAAAACGTCACTCTGGGCAGTTCGCGCGCCCGAGACGGGCGGCGACATCCCGTGATTGAACGCGGTGCCATTGTGGGTGCAGGTGCGACCATCATCGGTCCGGTTGTGGTGGGCGAGGAAGCAAAAGTCGGCGCGGGGGCGGTTGTGGCTCGCAATGTACCGCCCAATACGGTCGTAACCGGAATTCCAGCCATGCCGAAGCGCTCCGTGCGCACTGAACTTGTGTCAGGACAACCTCTGCACATCGACGCAGTGAGGAGTGAAGCGAAGAAAATGCGCCGCCAGCAGCCGTGAGACTTTCAAAAGAGTCGAGTCGTTGCTTTTATCGCTGCTGAAGGCCACCGGATTAGGGTTTGCTTGGTGCTTTTTCAACCGGTGGCGCTTTGTTTTCACCCTTGGTGTTTTCACCGCTTTCACCGGGCTGGGCAGGTTCATCGGGAATCATCTCTGTCGGGGTGTCGTAGAGGATTTTGATATCGACGCGGCGGTTCATACTTCTATCTTCGGGAGTGGTATTCGAAGCTACAGGGCGGGTGTCGGCGAATCCGGCAGCATAAATGGTTTGTGGATTGAATTTATGCTTCTCAATGAAATAGCGCACCACAGCTGACGCACGTGCCGCACTCAACTCCCAGTTTGTCATGCCGTTCATGTTGAAAGGGAGGTTGTCTGTGTGTCCTTCCACCCGAACCTGACGTCCCATGTTCTGAACAGCAGCCGCAACCCCATCCAAGACCGCCTTCGCATCATTGTTCAATCCTGTTTCACTCGGTTTGAAGAACTTGCGCGCGAGAAGGGTGACGCGAATGCCATCATTGTCCTTGTTGACAAAAACCACTCTGTCATCGGGCTTCTGATCCTGTGCCTGCGGAAAGTCCTTGGAGCCGTAGAGCCGCTCAGCAATGTCCCGCTCCAGTTTCATTGACTCCGCAGCAATAATGGCAGCCATTTCACGGCGCGTGCGGGTCGTGATCTGTTCGCGGTTGGTGTTGCCTTTGGTAAAACGAAAAATTCCGTTTTTCATATCCTGCCCGCGTGGAATGCCTTCGGGCATGGTTTCATCATCAAACTCATTGGCAAAGGCACGCTGGATGGAAACTTCGACTTTTTTCGCTTTCGATTTGTCGAGGTTGGCCATGGCATAAAGCACCACAAAAAGTGCAAAGAGCAGTGTCATCATGTCGGCAAAGGCCACAAGCCACCGTTCGTGGTTCTCAAACTCGGGGCATTTTTGTTTCTTTGCCATCGTTGCGCCTTTCGCCTTGCTCTCTGATGACTCAATACGCCGTGCGGTCAGTGTCCGCCGTGCATGCCGCGCAGACGTTCACCCAGCACCTTGGGGCTGTGACTTTGTGCAATTCCTAAAACGCCGATCATCGCCATTTCGCGCGCAACCTTTTTGTGATGACACATGCGTTTGATCTTTTTTCCTGCAGGGAGCGCAAAAAGGTTTGCCAAACCCACGCCGTAAATCGTCGCAATGAAGGCTGCCGCAATTCCGGGGCCGATGGCGTCCGGATTGCTGAGGTTGAGCATCACCACCATCAACCCCAACACGGCTCCAATGATTCCCACTGTAGGAGAAAATGCACCTGCGTCTTCCCAAAACTTCGCCGCAATTTCCTCTTCTTCATAAAGAAGGGCGATTTCGCCTTCGAGCACTTCCTGAATGACGTGTGGTTCGGTGTTGTCCACCAGCATTTGAATGCCTTTGGCGAGGAAGTGGTCTTGCAAGTTTTGGACTTCCTTTTCCAACGCGAGGAAACCGTCTTTACGTGCAAGTTGCGCGAGTCGCTCGACGTCAGCAATCAACTGATCGACATTGATCTCTGGGCCTTTTAAAAACAGCCCCAATGATTTGACTGAATGGACAACGTCCTTCATCGGGTAGCCTGTCACAACAGCACCGATGGTACCCAAACCCACGATACAAAGCGCGGAAACACCCCAGAGATTGGACAGCGGAACGTGTTTGATGAGTGCAGTACCGATAACAGAAGCAATTCCAAAAATGGGCCCTATGATACTGCTGAGTTCCATCTCACTTCCCCCTGCCAAATCAAAAATATCCTACCAGATCGGCGACATGGGCAGGGTGGAGGTTTTGACAGGGAAAAAAAGACAGTAGGAGTGTCAGTCGCGGAAAAGGTTTTTCAGGACAAAGAAAATATTTTCTTTGCGTTCCGCCAAACGGCGCGAGTAGTAGGCTTGCCAGTGCTCGCCGTAGGGAAGATAGACGGTCATGTTGTGACCTTCGGCGGCTATTTTTTCCCACGTTTTTGGTCTCATGCCATAAAGCATCTGGAATTCGTAGCGCTCTCTTGGGATCGCATGGGTGTGGATTTCTCGTTTGCAGAAATCAATGATTCCGTCGTCATGACTGGCAACGCAGACCCGCTGACTTTCCTTCAGCAGGCGTTGCACGAGCTTTTTGTAGTTAGCAACGATGTCAGGCATTTTTTGAAGAGCGTGTTCTGGTTTTTCTTTGTAGGCCCCTTTGCACAAACGCAAACGACCGTTGGCTTTCAGCACGCGCTCCACGTCTTTTTCAGTTCTGTGCAGGTAGGCCTGCAAAACTATTTCGGGTGACTTGAATTCCTGAGCTGCAGCCTCATACATCCGAAGGGTTCTCTCGGTGTAGGGTGTTCCCTCCATGTCGAGAGCGACGCGGTTTCCGCTGGCATCGGCCTTTTGGAGAATGCGTTTGAGGTTGTCAAAACAAACGTCTTCATTGACGTCGAGTCCGAGCATGGTCAGCTTGACAGACACATGTGACTGCAGTTTTTTTTCTGCGATTTGTCCAAGCATGTCGACGTACTCATCCGTACACGAACGCGCCTGTTCCAAATTGGTGATGTTTTCGCCAAGCAAATCCAGAGTCACTGCGATATTTTTCGTGTTGAGTGATGCCGTTTGTTGCAGGGCTTCGTCCATCGTGGCGCCCGAAACCCATCGTTTTGCGTAGAATGGAATACTTGACATGGTGTCCCCAAATGAGAATTGGCGCAGTCTTGTGAACTGCGCCAATTCATCTTCATCAATTGAGCTGACAGGTCAAGCCACTAAATGAGACCGCCGCTCTTCAACATCCGAGTGTCATCTGCCCTGATGAGGACCCTGATTGGTTTCTTTCAGGTCAGACATGAGTTGGTTGATCCGTTGGATACTCGCCTTAATACGCTCCAACCGAGAGGCCAATTCTTCTTCGCGGCGTGCAGTGGGCTGCACCGGAGTCGAGTTGTCGTGCAGGAGGTTGAAGGTGTCTTGAACCCCTCTGCGCTTGTCGCCGGTCATAGACTTTTTCAGGCGGAAAGCCTGAAGGTCGACGACCACTGCCCCCTCAGAGGACTCCTGAGCTGCCCGACTGATTTCAAACCGCTCAAAATTGCTGTTCTGCATGGTTCACCCCGCCCAACCAGAAACGTATGAGTGTTGCTTGTTCCGGAGCCGGATCTCCGGACAACACCCGTTATTTGATCCGGTAACTCTTCAGAACGTTCTTGTTCGCCTGCTCGCGTTCTTTCCGCAAACGAAGCTGATTGGCCCTGTTGCGTTCTGCAACTTCGTTGAAGCTGCTTGCGTCACACGCCACAGCCGAAGACGTGGGCTGTGCCGAATCACTTGCTCTCGCAGCTGTCGCAGAAGTCGCAGCTGTCGCAGCTGTCGCTGTTTTAGTTGCGCTGCGGCGAGAGAAGAGGTTGATGACGTTATCCATGTGAATGACTCCTTCAACCAAAGTGCTTACGGGTGGCCTGTGGATTCTGGCCCTCCCTGAGGGAGGATGCCTTGCAGAGGGGTGAAGCAGACACCGTGCCAGCTCCGCAAGGCCACATCCGGAAGCAATGAATACAAACGTTTACAACAACAAACCGGCTGGGAGACTTGAAAAAGCCTCTGTTAAAAGAGTTGTCAGTGCTCACCAGCGTTGGGGGCTCGTAGCGAAAAAAACGAGACTGGACAAGCGGTCAAGTGGATTTTTTTTTATTCACTAAAGCTACATAAATGCTGGTGATTTTGTGTCAATTACAATCAATGGATGGAAATTCTGAGGGTTGCGGCCAGCACGTCCGCTTGCATCAGGAGGGCCATAAGATGCTCTGGATTGGCAAACCACCGGATATTTTCAGAAATCCTCTTCAGGACAAAATATTTTCGATCGATGGGAAGGGAGTCCAATTCAACGGTGAGGCGGTTGGGTTTTGAGAATAAGTACATGATATTGCTAACTGAAATTGTAAAAATACTGAGCAAAAGTGCTATTTTTCCAAGAGACAAGAGCCAAGGGGAAAAGGGCACTGAAATGAGGGCCTTTCTGGGAAAGGAGTCGAGCCCAAGATAAAGACAAAACAATCCCATGTTTCGCACGGGCATCGCCGCAATGCGTGAATTTTCAAACGTGTCGGTTCTGGCAAGCTGCCGGCTCAAGGCCCAAGTGCGCCGGCTCATTTGCGAAAGCCCCTCCCCGAGAGAAAGAAAGCGAAGTCGACCCCAGTTTTTCTCGCGATCTCTCCGCACTACCTCTTGCTCCCAACGAACCACGGACGCCCATCGGATATACATTCCGGGCAAAACCACGACACGGAGAAAGAGGATCGAGAAAACTGCCGCCTCCCAGTGTGCGTGCATGGCGCTCGTGTGTGAGAGGCCACTCAAGGGGGGAATTGCAGCAAGGAGAGGCAATGAGCAGATCATGGCGCTGAGGAGCGTGATGCCCCGAAGCGGAGCAATCAGTGGGGTACCGGCCGACAAAACGAGGTTCCAGACCAGCGACCTGAGAACTCCCGCAGGAAAGAAAAGACGTGAAAGCGGCAGGCCGCTGAGGGAAACGCCGAGAACAATCGTGGCCAGCCACGCAGCGTTCATTTCAGGAAGTGACACTCGTTGAGAGTTGTGCGCGACCCATCGGGGCTTTTCACAAGATTCTCATCGCGGGAGAGAATTGCGGGAGGGTGGTTCTTGGCTTCAAACAAAGTGACGCCACAGTGAGGACAAAGAACTTTTGTTTCACTCACCGGTGCTTGACCTTCTTCGAAGGCAATGTGGAATCGGCGCCTGCACACAGAGTTGTCAATTTCAATTTTTCGGTAACTCAAGTCCGCCTGTGTCGTGGGGCTCATGATTCTCCTCCTGATCCTGATGCTCGATAGGTAGCTCACTTCCGAGGTCGTTTCAATCCGCCCGGGTTGTCTGAAACGAATTGAAAGGGTTATAAGGTTCGCACAGATTGCAACCAGACAGAGGAGGATTTCTGATGGCAGGTGGATTGCTCGAGGGAAAACGAGGCATCGTCTTCGGCGTCGCAAACAACAAATCACTGGCTTGGGCTTGTGCTCAGGCGTGCGCAGCCGAAGGGGCATCCTTGATGTTCAATTATCTGGGGGCAGCTCAGGAAAAGCGCCTGAACGATCTGCTGACCGACATTCCCGGCGCCAAGGCCATGAATTGCGATTTGGGCAAGGACGAAGAAATTGCAGACTTCTTCAATTGGGTCAAAACGCAATGGGACACCATTGATTTTGTCATTCACTCTGTTGCTTATACTGACAAAGAATGTCTCAAGGAACCGTTTGTCAATACAAGCCGTCAGCAGTTCGTTTCTACCATGGACATTTCCGCATTCACGCTGGTCGCTGTGGCCAAACAGGCTGCACCTCTCATGCGCAACGGCGGCAGCATAGTCTCTATGTCATACTATGGTGCAGAAAAAGTGGTGCCGAACTACAATGTGATGGGGGTGGCCAAGGCTGCGCTTGAAGCCTGCAACCGCTACTTGGCTGAAGATCTCGGCCCACAAGGCATTCGCGTGAATTCCATCAGTGCCGGCCCCATCCGGACGTTGTCCTCCAGTGCCATTCCGGGGATGCGCAATATGTTGGACTACAGTCAGAAGTTTTCCCCTCTCCGCCGCAACATCACCGGAGAAGACGTGGCAAAATCGGCCCTGTATCTTCTTTCCGATTTGGGTTCTGGTGTGACGGGTGAAAACCTGCATGTGGATTGCGGCTACCACGTGATGGGGATGTTCCGTGAGGAGTCTGTGACGAGCCCCGCAGCGCATTGATGTTCATTGACGTGAGGACGACAGAGTGTTGAGCCGCTTTGACCGTTTGATCTTTTTTGAGGTCCTGTCTCTGACGCTGGTCATTTTGGCCATCCTCAGCACTGTCATGTTTCTTTTTCGTCTGCTCTCACTCACGGATTATCTCGTTTTGACTCAAGAGGGGCTGTTGTCTCTCCTGATGTTTGTCATTTTTGTTGTTCCAAATATCCTCAAGCTCACACTTCCAATTTCACTGCTGGCGGCCTCTGCCATTGTCGTGGTTCGGATGTCAGGCGATCGCGAGACGGAAGCTTGGATGGCTTCGGGAGTCAGCGTTCTGCGCTTTTGCCGCGCCCCACTTCTGTTGGGTTTGTTGTTCGCATTCATTGCTGCAGTCAGTGCTCTCTATATGGAGCCTTATGCTCGGCAGCAGTGGCGAAAATTCAAATGGATGCATGCCCGCAAAGGGTTTGAGTCGCTGATGGAGAACCGCCTGCGGGAGAAAACTTTCATCGCCGATTTATTCCAAGGAGGGGGATCAAAGATCGCTTTCTACGTGGACAAGATTGACGAAAAACGTCTGAATTTTCGTGGTGTCTTTTTAGGTATCAATAGCGAGGAAGAAGGGCAGGGCTCGCAGATCCTCACTGCAGAGTCGGGGGCCCTGATCAAGGACACCGCCGGCGGCGGGTACGATTATATTTTTGCGCTCAAAAATGGCCGACTGCACCAGCCGCTGTCTGAAGGGACTTGGAACGTCATGACTTTTGACAGTTTGAAAATATCACTCGTCAACATGTTCCAAAAACAATTTGAAATTGGGCAGTTTGATACCAATGATTTGCGTTCTTTTTATCCCTCGGCTTACCTCAAAGAATTGAGGGAATTGAGGACACGTTCTGATTGGGGGAGCAACCAGCGTTCGGTGCGGGACCACACTTATTTTTACGAGCAAATCGTGGTCCCGTTGTCCTGCCTCTTTTTTCCTCTGATTGGAGTGTGCTTGGGCTTGCAGGATCCGCGCCGGAGGACGGGAATTGCTTACCTTGGTTTGATGTGTGTGGTGTTTGCGTTTTATGCCCTGATCATGTTGGGGCAGCAAATGGCAGTCCAGTTCATCACGTCGCCTGAGGTTTCCCTTTATTTGCCGCTGTTGGCTCTGCTGGCGATGAGCGCCGTGATCCTGTTTTGGCGGCAGCGCCATCCGCCGTCCACTCCTTTTGCAGAGTTTATTGCCCTCGACACGAAACTCATCTGGGCAGGAATCAGCCGGAGGAAAAGGTGATTTTTTACCGCTACCTTCTGCGCGAATTTTTTAGGCTCTACTTCGGTATTTGTGCGACCTTTCTCCTCATTTACTGCGTCATTGATTTTCTTGAGAAGAACACACGCTATTTTCCAAGATTCGGAGCGACTTGGCAGGTTATTTTTGAATATTACCTTGTCCAGTTGCCAAAAATGTTTGTCGATGTGAGCCCTTTTGCGGTCATGTTCAGCGGCATTCTCACAATGTGGATTTTTGCACGCAGTGGCGAAATTTCTGCTCTGCGTGCTGCTGGTCAGCCTGTGCGCAGGATCTGTCTTCCCTTGATTGTCACGAGTGGAATCATTTCTTTAGCTTGTTTTCTGATATCCGAGTGGATTGTGCCTCCGGCGATGTTGCGTTTGCAAAAAGTTGAAACGGTTAAAATCGAGAAGTCGGCTCTGTCAAAAATGTTTTTGGAGAGCCAGTGGGTCAGGGGGGCTGATTCCATTCTTCACTTTAAGAAACTCAATCAACTTGAGCGCTCGCTGGTCGAACCCGAATATATCGTATTGCGCAATAAGGTGGATGTGGCCCAAATTGTCCATGCGGACAAAGCTGTCTTTGATTCAAAGAAAAATGTTTGGTCTCTCTTGGATGCGCGTGTCACCCATTTCTCCGACTCGGGCGAACTCTCTGCCAGCACCAGACAAACCGTTTTCTTGACGAATGTTTCATCGCAGCCACCCAAACTCCTGCGTGAGGGAATCTCATCCGACTTGGTCAGTTTTCGGGAATTGCGACGTGTCCTCAGGGAAAGCAGTTCGGGCGGCGGCGCCATGGCAAGCCGTGAGGCCGACCTTTATCAAAAATTGAGCGCGCCGTGGGCCAATCTCGTTTTTGCCTTTTTTGCATTGCCATTCGCCTTGCGCCGTGAGCGGCAGGCAGATACATATATCGGAATTGTCATTTGTTTGCTGACTGCTGCTGTCTATTGGGGCGGTTCAGCGTCCATGCGCACCATGGCTGGCGCGGGAACGTTGTCTCCCTCATTGGCTGCATGGCTTCCACCTGTGGCATTTCTGTGTCTTGGGTTGGCATTGATGCTGCGAGTTGATCGGAGAAGCTGATGAAAGATTTGCGATCCATTTTGAGAGCCGTTGCGAAAGGTAAAGTGGAAGTGGAGCGAGCTGAATCGCTGATTCAGGAGCTTTTTGAAGCTTCCCACGGAAATGGTGTTGAAGATGCCGGCCGCACTTCGACCCGAGCCAAGAGACGTCCGACGTCCCAGACGGCGGGCCGAGGAATATCCAAAGCGCGACAATCGTTCGATGCTGCTCTCGCTCAGCTGGGTGAGCGTGTCAGTCTCGATGCGCTGCTGCAAAAATCAAAATCACTGGGCAAGAAGGTTGAATTCCGTCCCGAGCATTCCGGATTTGATGCAAAACTCTCTATCTTTTCGGACGTTGAAGTCAGTGCCGACAGTCAGGTCGAGGCGAATGCCATCTCTGGTTCGCAGTGGAAAAATGTGTCCTTTCTGGATCAGGCAGAGGTGCGCAGGAACCATTTCACAATTTCGCAGATTTCGGGTTTGAAGTGCAGCCGCTCGGACTTTTCGTCCAATGAATTGGGGCTGGCACGATTGGCTGACGTGACGATTGCGGAGTCGCGCTTTGAAAACAACCGTCTCTCCAGAAGCCAATGTCAGGACTTCTCGATGACGGAGTCCGACTTCACTCACAACAAGCTTCTCCGGACTGAGGTCTCCGGCGTTGTCTTGAACGCCAGTCGCATCGCCAATGTGGTTTTGAACTCGAGCCGCTGGAATGAGTGTGAATTTGACCAATCCGACGTCCAAGGCATCCGTTTTGAGGGGTGTCTCTTTGATGAATGTCGATTCGTCAATTGTGAGTTGGTTTCAGCACGTTCCGAAGTCTTAGAGGGGCTCAGGGTCAAAGGAAAATCCTTTGAAGGCCTGCGTTCTGTTGCAGAATTCAAAGCCTTGTTTGAACAAAGTGCCGGCGAGGCTTCACAGCCGACCCGAGCGGAAGGGGAGCCTCCCAAGCAGGGGAGGAGACATCGCCCGCACCCAGCGAAACGTTGAATTTAGAGTTTGCCCAACCATAGAAAGGATTCAAATATGACAATTCGAGTTGGTATCAATGGATTTGGCCGGATCGGGCGTTGTGTGACGCGTGCTCTTCAAAATAACAAAGACATCGAATTGGTGCTCATCAACGATCTCACCAACTCATCCACGCTGGCCCATTTGCTGAAGTACGACTCGGTTCATGGCACCTACTCCGCTCAGGTGGAAGCGCGTGAGAACGCACTCGTGCTCGGTGGCAAGTCGGTTCAAGTGACAGCCATCAGCAATCCTGCCGAAATTCCTTGGGGCCAGAATAAAGTGGATGTCGTTCTTGAATGCACCGGCCGCTTCACCAAGGGTGAAGAGTGCGCGACGCATTTGCGGGCGGGTGCACGTAAAGTGATTTTGAGTGCTCCGGGCAAGTCCGTCGACAAGACGATTGTCATCGGTGTGAACGACTCCGAATACAATCTGAATGAACATCATGTGGTCAGCAACGGTTCGTGCACGACCAACTGTCTGGCACCTGTTGCACTGACGGTTCATGAAGCTTTCGGGATCCGCAAAGGTTTGATGACCACGATCCACTCCTACACCAACGACCAGCGCATTCTCGATCTGCCTCATTCGGATCTCAGGCGTGCGCGCGCTGCAGCGCTCAGCATGATCCCGACGAGCACAGGAGCCGCAAAGGCGATTTCTGAAGTTATTCCTTCGCTCAAAGGCAAGCTGCACGGATTTGCCGTTCGCGTGCCAACACCGAACGTGTCATTGGTTGATGTGACCTTGGAATTGGAAAAACCTGCAACGGCTGAACAAATCAACGCAGCTCTGAAGTCGGCTGCTGAAGGTCGTTTGAAGGGCGTGTTGGGATACAGCACCGAACCTTTGGTGAGCTGCGATTTCAACGGAAGTCCGTTCTCCAGTATTGTCGATGCTGAGTACACGACTGTCATCGGCGACAATATGGTCAAGATTTTGTCTTGGTACGACAACGAGATGGGATTCAGCAACCGCATGGTCGATCTGACCCGCTTGGTGGCAACGGGAAAGCGCTGACTTTTTCTTTGTTACTTTGAGAGAAGTAGGGGCGTCCGTTTTTGCGGACGCCCTTTTTTTTGCGGCATCCGCGGTCACATTCAGGGCAATGAGGTGTTTTCTGGTTGGGGGCGGAGGCGGGATTGGCCGTACCAGAATTTGCGATCGTTTTTCCTCTGCAATGCCGACAGCGCGAGTCTTTCCAAAAACTGCGGGTAAGAGAAACCGCCCGCTTCGGCCATTTTCGGGAGCACACTATAATAGTAGGAGAGGCCGGCCAGCGGATTTGCTTCCAGCAACAGGGGCTCACCCTGTCTGTTCAACTTCCAGTCGAATCGGACGAAGTCGTTGAAGCCGAATTGCTTCTGCATTGTATGCATCGCTTGGAAGATGACACGTTCACAGGAGTCGCCGAGTTTTGGAAAGCTCACCTTTTCTTCCATCACATCCTTGCTCTTGTTGGCCAGACCATAGACCCCTCCGGGGACTTCAATTTCAGCAATCGGCAAAAACGTCATCGGCTCAGTGCCGATGAATCCAGATGTGAGTTCACGTCCTTCAAGCAATTCCTCAATCAGGATGCCATCAGGAAATTGCTGCAGAAGAAGCCGGCAGAGTTCTTTGCTTCGAGAAGGTGAACTCCCGACTGAGGCCCTGCCGTCGATTCCCATTCCTGATCCTTCACAATCCGGTTTGATAAAGTGAGGTCGTTCGAGAAACGCCAGCGGCAATGCGTCAACGTCTCCCTCGCTTTTGACGAGTTTGGCTTCCGGTGTCGCAACTCCAAAGTTGCGACAGAGAATTTTGAATGAGCTTTTTTTCATCGCGACGCACTGGGCATAGGGATCGCTTCCGATGTAGGGGACGCCGCTCAATTCGCACAGAGCAGGGATCCAAGATTCGCGCGAAGGAGTTCCCCATCCTTCCACAACGCTGTGCACCAAATCGAATGAGGTGTGTTGCTGCGCCCATGCATTAAGGAAAGATGGGTCCAATGGAAATTTTTGCACTCTGCATCCCAATAACTTCCATGTGTCGGCAATCCGTTCGATGGTCTCGGCAGTTTCCCACTCGGCTTCGGCATCAGGATGAAAGGCATGCTCTGAAGTACGGACCAGTTTCTCCGGCAGATCGTAGATGAGTGCAATGGAGATGTTGTTGAGTGGTTTGAGTGAAATCTTTTTCATATGAAATGTAAGTCCTCATGCTCGGAAAGTTGCGTGTAATTTTTGAATTGTCGTTTGCGTTGCAAACTTGACGTCGATTCATTCCATTCCTTTTTGAAGTCGATCCGAGATCGTTCAAATCGATGATCAAAAAAAAAACAAGATTGGATCACTCAAATGCTACCAATTTTTTTTTTCGTGGTTTATCATTCGGACAGACATAAAAATTGAGACAGTCCATTTTTAAATTGAAAGGAGAATGGGATGACAGAAGTGAAGAAGGCGCCTGCAAAGAAGGTGGCGAAAAAAGCTCCGGCTAAGAAGGCTGCTGCCAAGAAAGCTCCAGCTAAGAAGGCTGCTGCCAAAAAAGTTGCGGTGAAGAAGGCTGCTGCTAAGCCTGTCGCCGCGAAGAAGCCTGCTGCCAAGAAGCCCGCAGTCAAGAAAGCTGCTGCGAAGAAACCTGCAGCCAAGAAAGCAGTTGCCAAGAAACCTGCAGCCAAGAAGGCCGCCAAGAAAACAGCGAAGAAGCCTGCTGCCAAAAAGAAAGCAGCTAAGAAATCAGCTCGCAAAGCCGGCAAAAAGGCATCTGCAAAGAAAGCGTCTTCCCCCAAGAAGCGCGGCCGTCCCAGCAAGCTTGAAAAGCTCCGTCAAACCATCCGCCGCGGTCGCCCTCGCAAAACTGCGAAGTCTGACGCTGCGTCCATGTCTGAAGCTGGACAGCTCTAAAAGCTTTCCGCTTGGTCCTAATGGTGTATAAGCCTGGCTCGAGTTCTGATTGAACCGGAGCCGGGCTTTATGATTTTAAACGACCAACATCTGCGCACTGACTCTGCTTGGATTGAAAATCTCCTGCAGTGGTATGACTCCCACAAACGCGACTTTCCTTGGCGCAAGGAGGTCGGCATTTATCAAACGTGGATCTGCGAGGTCATGAGCCAGCAGACCACCATGGCCGTGGTTGTGCCACGTTTTGAACAGTTCATGCAGGTCTTGCCCAACGTCGAAGCTCTTGCACAGGTGTCGGATGCGACTTTGCGGGAGCTCTGGGCTGGTCTGGGATATTATGCCCGTGCGCGCAACTTACGATCAGCAGCGCAATATCTTGTCGGTTCATGCGGTGGGCAGTTTCCGCAAACGTACGATGATTGGCTGAAAGTGCCGGGAGTTGGCCCTTATACGGCAAGTGTGATTGTCAGCGTGTGCTTCCAAGTTCCCAAAGGCTGCGTGGACGGGAACGTTCTGAGGGTGGCTGCGCGCCTGTGTGATTGTCAAAGCACGGCCCTTTGGAGTGAAACGGGACGTCAAGCAGTTCAATCGTGTGTGGATGCTGTGCTTCCGCCATCCCGTCCCGGTGATTTCAATCAGGCGATGATGGAATTGGGGGCCACTGTCTGTCAGAAACAGAGTCCTGCGTGTGTCCGATGTCCTGTTTCGTCATTTTGTCTTGCCAACCGAAATGATTCAGTGAGGCTTTGTCCGCCGCCTAAGCCGCGCAAAGCGTTTTTGGATGTTGATCTTGTTGCTTTGCGTTTGGTTTGGGAAAACCCTTCTGCCGAGGAGGAAGAGAAATTTGCATTGTTCGAGCGAACGGACGGCTTTCTCTCCGGTACGCTGGGCTTTCCTCTCTTTCGGGCTGACGAACAGTTTTCACCGGAGGCTTTTTTGCAATCGGCACTCGCATCTCCGGAAGTCCGTTCGGCTCAATGGCATCAGGGCGACGTCTCTCACACGATCACGCGTCACCGCATCACGCTCCGCGCGCTGTCCATTCGTTTGAATCCCCTCTGGGTTCCGGAAACAAAGGCGGAACTCATGGTCCGTCAACTGCTCAACCGTTATTCAATTCCTGCAGGTGAGCTTGTCTGGGTGTCAAAATCTCAAACGAGGCAAAGTCTCGCAACTTCGTTGGATCGCAAGATCTGGGAAAAAATGACCTAAGTTTGACGAAACGCTCCAATTTCATTTCAGAAGTAAACCGTTTAGCATCGGAAGGAGAGCTTCTTACTGCGGAAAATGAGGAACGGCGCATGGCAACCTCTTCCAACTTTCTTTCACCTTATATCGGTGGCCGATTTTTGCCACTGAACAAACCTGAACGGATCTTCCACACACAGAATCCCGTGAAGCCTTCGGACGTTTTGGCTGTGACAGGCTGGAATAAAGATTTGGTGGGCGAAATTGTCGAGTCCGCCAAGCGGGCTCAGGTGCAGTTTTCGTCGCAGTCGCTCTCGTCCCGCATGCAGTTCGTCAACGCGGTGATTGCAAACCTGCGGCAGTCTGCGGACGAGATGAAGAGCCAAATGACATTGGAGCTCGGACGTTCACGCTGGGCTGTCGATCGTGAATGGGATTTGTGTGAAGAGCTTTTCAGGCATCTTCCGCGGTTTTGTTCTGAAGAACTTTCGCCGCAAAAGTCCGAGCTGGGTTGGAACTGGTCATTTGCACCTGTCGGTTTGGTTTTGCTCAGCACGAATGTGGCATTGCCTGTTTACACTGCATTGTACAGCCTGCTGACATCCGTTGCGGCGGGCAATGCGGTTGTCTTCCGGCCATCAGCGCACTGCCCCCTTTCGGCTTCACTTGTTGCGAGTTGCTTTCATCAGGCCAACCCTGTCCCCGGATTGCTTCAGGTTGTTTATGGCGATCTCGAGGTCTACCGCAGGCTTGTTCTCTCGCATCAGTTTGACACCATTTTTTATACGGGCGGTGAGGAATCGCTCGAGCAGCTCCGACGCGACATGTCGACGGATCAGAACGTCCGTCTTGTGCTTTGCGGCGGCGGTAAAAATGCTGCTGTCATTGCTGCCGATGCTCAACTGGAGGATGCGGTCAGCAAGGTTTTGCTGGGCGCCTGCTTGGATGCGGGGCAACGCCTCGAGTCGACAGGGCTGGTCTTCGTCGACAACAGAATTGTTGATGCTTTTGTTGAACTCTTCGTGCGCGCGGTCAAGCAGATGCCCATTGGTGTTAAGGCTGACCTTCTCGACCCAACACAGCACGTCATGGGGCCGCTTTGCAGCCAGACATCGTGGGACCGTTTTTTGCGTTTTCAGGGAATCGCATCAAGAGAGTCCAACGAAACACTGCGCTGGGGAAAAGCGATCGACAATCCGGGGGGAGGATATTTCGTTTCACCGGGAGTTCATCTGATTTCCAATGATAAGGTGAAAAACAGCATCTATGCGTCGAATCCATTCTTTGCACCCGATGTTGCCATCGTTCCGGTGGAAAGCATGGATGAGGCCGTCGCGACCATCAATGAACTCGCCAGTGCGCGGTCGGTTTCGGTCTTCTCGCAAAATGAATCGACAACCTTGAATGTGCGCAGACATTGTGTGACACCGCTGGTCTTGAACGGACAGCCCACAACGCAATTGCATCCGCTCATGCCGACCATGGGGCGCGGCAAAGCGGGCAATTCCTGTGTGATGGGCTTACGATTTTTGCATCACACTGTTTATCCGCAAACACTCAATATGAGTCCGCTGCCCACGCCTTCAGGTCCCGCATCAGGTGAAAAAAAGCCTTTGGGAAAGAAGCAATCACCGGTCGCTAAGGCTCTTGCTGCGCTGCTCTGCCTGACAGGTGTGGCCGGAGCACTTCATCCTTGGCAACAGGCAAGCGCCGATTACAGAAAGTCAGTGGAAGGGAATGAGGTCGTCAAAGGGAAGTTCTATCCCAAAAAGGGACGCATCCAGTTCAATGGAGGCGGCGGTGCCGTCTTGAATCAATCATTCGTCAGAACCTTCATGTTCGGAGGCAGCGCGACTTATCATTTTGATGAGTGGCATGCATTGAATGTCGAAGTGTTCGCCGGAAGCACATCTGACAAGGCCGACCGCACATGCGTCGAGAATTTCTACCTTGATGCCGATTATGCCAGCCGCAACAACGACGGTTCCAAAGAAGTCCCATGTCCTGCAAATTCTCCGGGTCCGAAAGATGCGGAAGATCCGAACTTTCCCGTCGGATCGGGCGATAAGGATCCAGCCAAAGTGAGCAGCGATCCCAAGTACTATGACAACAAAGCGCCCTTTCAAAAGAATGCGGCTTACATGCCCATCCGCGAATTGAATTTGCTCGCAAGCGCAAACTACCAATGGACTCCGGTTTACGGAAAGTCATTGTTCTTCTTGTCGCAGGTTGTTTATCTCGATTTTTATTTGAATGCCGGTTTGGGCGTTGCCATGTCCAGTTTTTATCCTCTCAAAGACAAGGTGGAGGACGAAAATGGTGTCTCCAAGCCGATGAAAGAAATCGGAACACGTGACAAAAATAAATATGGTATAGAAGGTCGACCTGCGGCTTTGAAACAAACGAGTCCGATGGGGTCGTTTGCGATTGGCAGCCGTTTTTTTCTGGCGCGAAAATATCTGCTCGATGTGCAGCTGAAAAACTACATGATCGTGGGTGAAGACGGAAACGGCGGAACTGATTTCAGCGCGCCGCTGGCTCTCGTGGGCGGCGTCGGACTCCTTCTCTGATGCCCATTCTTTTTGCTCCTCCAGTTCAGGTCGTTCCCTTCGATGCCGAACGCGGCGTGGAGCATAGGAAGGCGATGGAGGATTTCAGAGCTCAGGTTCTGTCGCTCTGGCAAACGACCTCAAAAGAGGAAATCAAACAGGGGGGCTTTCGCGGAGCTCGCATTTTGGAATGGAACCGAGACTTTGATGCGGTGGTGAAAACGTATTTTGTTTTTTCTTCGGCGTCTCAGGGCCGTCGGGGTGAAGTTGCCAGAATTGCCTCCTTGTTCAGAAAAGACAACTGCCAATTGCTCGGAAGCGTCACTGTTTGGGGCAGTGAATGGACGAATTCGCTCCCCCCTGAAACCGATAAGACCGAATTGACACTTCTAAAAAATGCGCCGGCAAGGTCATTTACGCCGCGCAAATCTCCCGTTCGCCTCAGCACCGAAGGACAGGGGTATTGGGGAAGCGCCATGGCTTGGATCGGTGAGAGTCAGTTGGGAGAAAAATTGGCATCGGAAGGTATTGTCGTGCATTCCGATCTCTCCGGTTTGGGTTGTTTTCGCGAAGTCACAAAGCCTGCTTCTGAGCAGCCCGCGTCGCAGCCGGACAAGGCAGAGACAGCAACCTCAAGCGCGCCTGATCCTGCTGCCAGCAAACGCGCCCACCGGCAGCTCAAGATTGTATTGAGTGGTCAGCAGGGCAAACCACCGTCGGTTTGGCCTTTGACGCAAGGACATTTTTCCATTCTCTCTCTGCCATTCAATGAGCTTGCCGGTAAACAAAAACAAGAAACGATTGCACTTGCACCTTTTGCGCCGACCGCATTGGCTCGGACAATTGCTCCAAAACTTCTTCCGCTGCTGCACTCTCTCGAAGAGAAGAATATTGTCGTGAGTCAAAGAGAGGGTCGATTCGTGACAGTCGAAAGAGGTTTGGCCTTCGGATTGCGGATTGGAATGCACCTCGTCGGTCCGGATGGAGCTCGTCTGCACGTCATTCGCTTTGCAACACAGTCGGGTTTGGAAGATGCTGCCATCCTTCTCATCCGCACCGAGTCAAAAACAACACCGCTCGCTGCCGGTGCTCAGCTTCAGCTCGATCCCGCTGTGTATCCTGTGCCCTGATTTATTCCGGTTTGCCGGGCCGCGTGCGGAGTGTTGTGTTCTGCGAAGATTTTTCTTCGTCAGCATGAAGGGCTGGGAGTGCGGGTTTTTTTAGGAATCCCAAGTTTGAAGGAATTCCAATTTGTGCCAACCGAGTTTCATACTCTTTGTCCAAACGGAGGTTTTCGAGATCTGAGTCAGACAAGGCCTGATCGCGCAGGTTCTGATTCATGAAGAGAGCAGTTTTCAGACTCTCGTAAGCCTCGAGTTTACGTCCCAGCAGACTCAACAGACAGGCTCTGTTGTAATGATACGGCGCATGGTCGGGCTTTTGCCGAATGGCGGTTTCGAAATCCCGCAGTGCGACTTCGTATTGCAATGCCAAGTAAGACGCCTGACCTCGCGCCGAATACAGATCGTCCCTGTCGGGAGCGAGCGCTATCGCAGCAGACAGATGTTCAACAGTTTTGGGATAGTTCTTCGCATCAGTCGCAAGGAGTGCGAGTGCCAAGTGAACATCTTCGAGCAGCGGATTCTTGCTCACGGTTTTGAGCAACGCATCACCAATCAGGCTGAGCTGATTGACAGATTTGAAGGCCTCGACAATTTGGTTGATGCGGGCTTCATTGTTCACGCTCAAAGTGAGTGCCTTTTCTGCATGAGATTTGGCGAGTTTTCTGTCTTTGTTGGCCAAATAGGCCATTGCGGTGTGGCTTTCCACTAGCGCTTGCGAGTCAGACCCCAGTGTTTTTGATTCACGCACCAGCTTTCCGAGTGCGTCGAGACGTGCACATGCTTCTTTGGTCATGCCCAGATCGCGGTATTCAAGAATGGCCAGCTGAAGCGGACTTTCCAGTGAGTTGCCCAGTGCAATCGCTTTCAGAAATGCTGCCTTGGCTTCTTTCCATTGTTTGTTTGCAGCAAAAGACATGGCTGCCCGATGCCAGAGCCAACGATCGGGGTAGACTTCAGCGAATCGGGCAAGAGCCTCTCCGCTTTTTTCTTCACCGACTGATTTCACCAAAGCATTGCCAATCCAAGGAGCGAGATCCTGAAGAGGATATCCTTTCGCGAGTGCCAATTGAGCCGCTGAAAGTGCTTTGGCAGGCTCGACTTCGGCCCAGAGGCGCGCCTCGAATGCCAAGGTCTCCGTGTGGTTGGGAAATTCTTCTTTTGTTGCTGAATACAATTTGAATGCTTCCGATTGGCGTCCAATGGTCAGCAAAACTTCTACGCCGAGATACTCGCCTAACGGACTCTCCGGTGCGAGTTCTTTCACAAGTTCAGCCATCGTTACTGAACGTTGCAAAGCAGACAAACCCGCGCGGCCCAAAGTGTACTCCGTCAACCACAGCCGGCCGAGTTCTGCGTAAGCGTCAGGACAGTTGCGGCACAGCCGCGTCGCTTCAACGAGTTGTTGCTCTGCGAGTGATCTTTCTTCGGGAATTGCATTTGCCAACAAGGCACGCGCTTGTTCAACCAGTTCAGCGGCCTTCTGCGCAGTGGTGGACTGGCTCAGAATCTGGCTTGGAGCGGGAGGCATGGGATTTGCACTCGCACGCATCGCAGGCCACAGGACCAGAGTGCTCCAAGAGGCCAGTCTCAAAGACTTTTTGATCACTCCCACGAGAACCTCGTTTTTGTTGAACCCACCTGCGCGGTCGGAGGAGGGTCCAAGGCTTTGCAAATTCTCTACCTCTAGGGGAGCTATCGTCAGGAGTGGGTCTTTGCTAAAGCAAAAAAGGGAGCTCTGACTCGGGGAGCGCCAAATGTAAGGCAATGGAACGAATGATACCTCTTCTCATTGAAATTTATTGGTATTTTCTCAGAGCAACAGTTCGGATGAGCATTCAAGGGCTCGACCAAGTCGATCGTGAGCTGATCGAAGGGAGGGTTCCGGTCTTTGCGGTTCCGCACCACACCATTTTTCTCAGCGTGCTCGGCTATCGCAACCGTCGGGCGACTCTTTTGGCAAGTCTGAGCAAGGACGGCGAACTTGCGGCTCAGTTCCTGCAACGCAGGGGGTTCGCATTGGTGCGGGGTTCTTCGAGCCGCGGGGGAAAAGAGGCTCTTCATGAGCTGCGTTCAGCGCTTGATTTGAAGTCTCCGGTCGCCATCACTTTCGATGGTCCACGCGGGCCGCGTCTGCGGCCAAAACCGGGAATTGCCCTCTGTGCTTGGCATGCGACAGGGGCCCTCTTCCTTTTGAAGCACACTGTCGAACCTTCGCCTTTGTTCAAAAAACCATTGTGTATCCGGTTGAAGTCTTGGGACCGCTTTGTTTTGCCTTTGCCTGGAATGAGACTGCGCGTAGAGTTTGAAAAGCTCGAATTGCCGCAAAAAGAAACCCACTCGCGCGAGGAGTGGGTTGAGAAAGCTTTGAAGGCCTTGGAAAATCGTTGTCAGTCTTTTTACGGATCCCACTGACGCTGCTTCAGTGACCTGAAGGCTTGTTCAGCAGGTCAGGGCGGCCGCCTTCGCCTTCGGGCGTGATCCGTGTTTCTCCCTCGCCGAAGTCGCAATACGCCACGTTCCTGCCGTTGGCCTTGGCGGCGTAGAGGCATTTGTCTGCACGCGCCACAACGTTTTCACGAGTTTCATTCAGGCCGTTGAACATGCTCACGCCAACGGAAGAGCTCACAGGGAGGCGTTGTCCTTCAAAGATGAACTCGTGTTCCTCAATCGCGACTCGGAATTTCTCTGCTGCTTGACAGCAGCCGTCCCGCGTCGTTCCGAAAACCACAATGAGAAGTTCTTCTCCTCCATAGCGGCCGACGATGTCCGTCTTGCGCGATACGCTCCGCAGAATTTTTGCTGTTTCCACGAGAACAAAGTCACCGGCCTGATGTCCGTAGCCATCATTGATGCTCTTGAATTTATCGAGGTCGAACATCAAAATTCCGATCGCAGGTTCCTGATTGAGATCTCGCAATTTGTTGAGAGCCTGATCCACCTGCTCCTCAAAATAGCGTCTGAGGAAGAGTCCTGTCAGCGGGTCTGTCACGCTCTGGATTGATTTTTCTTTGTACTTGCCTTGCAGTGCGGTCTCAGCGGTCACGTCGCGGAGCACGATGCACGCACCGAGAAATTCCCCTTGCGAACCAAAAAACGGGTAGCTGCCAAGAATGAGCTGATACCGAGACTGGCCGTTGTTTCGAGTCGCTTGGATTTCGTCGATCCGAAGGGGGGCCGTTGCTCTTACAATCTCATCCAGCGCGCTGCCATGCCCGTTGGGGCTCGGCATTTCTGCAAGCTCGTCCAAAGTGTTCAATCTTTTCACGTCGATGGCTTTGATACCAAACGCGGCGCAGAGACCCTGATTGAATTTAAGGATTTTCCGCTGTGAATTGATGAGGACGAAACCATCGAGAAATATTCTCGTAAAATCGCGATAAACTTCAAACTTCGCGAGAAGCTCAGCGTCTTTGCGTTCTTGTTCGGTGATATCCCTAATTGGGACTGCCACTGCTGACATTGAACCTGCCTCCCCTCACTTGCAGCAGAGGCTTCGGCTCATCCGTCTTAGAACTTGAGTCACATTGTCGACGCTGCTGGGATTCAGGGCAGGCGGGGCAGGGGCTAATTCTTAACGCATTAAAAAGGCGAAGTATTCTTCTTCCAGCTCTTCCGTTTCCATCGGGCTGCCGGTGTCAGGGCAGTTGGGAGGAGTGGGGATGGTCTGGGGTTGGAGGTCTTTGGTTTCTATCAAAACACGATGGGTTTTGTTTGTGCTCGGAGACACATAGTTCACGTAAAAACTCAGGATGGAGGCCCTGCCGAGAAAGCTCGGAATCATGTTGATCTGCATGATGATGTCAGGAATGCATTCGGCAAAATAGACAACGCGGCCGGGAACATTCTCAACGGTTCGCAAAAAAGTCACCCAAGCACGAACGCCCAATGAGTTGACTGTTTTGACGTTTTTGAAATTGAAAATGACCATGGTTGCGTTTTCAAGGTTTTGAGCGACATCCTTGAGTGGGATTTCGGCATCTTCATTGATGACGCCTGAAAGCGTGACCCAGTGTGCACCATTGTATTCTTGAACATGGCATTCCAAGTTGATTCCCCCCAGCTTCTCCTGAAGTGCTCTCGCGTGAGAACACAGTCCGCCGTCCCTTGACAATCTCCAGTCTGCAATCGTACACCGAATCCGGTCAAGATGACTCGTCTCTAAGTTTACCCCGTTTGCCGGGCCGTACAACCCCAAGAGCCGTCTTCCTGACAGACTTTTGGCCCAGATGGCGGAATCGGTAGACGCAGTGGATTCAAAATCCACCGATCGCAAGGTCGTGAGAGTTCGAGTCTCTCTCTGGGCACCACCTCACTTTAAAAAACTTCAGCACAATTTTATTTTGGCGGTGCCGTCGCGAACGCAGCGAATGACTCACGTTGTTCTTGGCCACGGGGACGGGAATTCAGAGTGAGGGAACCTCGGGCCTTTGCGCGTCATTGAAATGCGGCGGCAATGACCGTCACGTTGTCCCGTCCCCCGTGGTCGAGGGCTTTTTTCAGAAGCTTTTCAACACAAACTTGTGCACCCGCGGCGGGGCATTCTGATAAAATTGTTTCTATTTCAGCCGACTCGACCTCTCTCGTCAGACCATCAGAACACAAAAGCCAAATATCCCCTGTGCGGATCTCGACTTCCATGACATCCGGCGGGCAGATCTTTTTAGCTAAAACACAGCGCGACAAATACGCAGCACCGGGGCTTCTGGCGGCCTGTGTTCTGCTTGCGCCGCGTTTTCTCAATTCGCTCTCAATGACCTGATCCAACGTCATTTGAAACAACTGACTGTCGCGCATGAGGTAAATGCGGCTGTCACCGAGGCTCATGAGAATCACCTTGGAGCCTGAGCGCACCCAGACGAGGAGGGTGGTTCCAAGGTCCTTTTGATGCTCATGGGTGTCTACCCAAGTGCTGAGTGCATCGACTGCCGAGTTGACGCAGTCATCCGCAAGCTCTTCTGCAGGAGGAAGATCATTCCAGTCGAGCGATTCCAAGTGCTGCTGCACAGCTGAGACTGTCAACAGGCTGGCCACTTCTCCTCCCGCATGGCCTCCCATGCCATCAGCGAGAATCAAAAAGCGGCCCGAGGGATCGAGATAGAAGTTGTCCTGATTTTGAGCACGAACACGGCCAGTGTGGGTGATTCCCGCCCAACTCAAGGTGCCAGTGGAAGTTGACATGAGATCGTTCCAATTCCGTCGATTGTCGCAGTGTTGACACAATGGTACACAGTCTGGGTGCAAAACCAAAAGAACGTGGGGGACGCTGTGGCCCGTCGGGATGCCTTTGACAAACCATTTGAACCAGGACAAATCGAAAACCAATTGCGCGAATATTGGGAGAACCACAAATTCTACCGTGCCAAGCGCGAAGACGGCAAAATCCCCTATACGATTGTCATGCCGCCCCCCAATGTGACGGGCGATCTCACGATGGGACACGTCCTGAACAACACCCAGCAGGATATTCTCATCCGCAGGAATCGGTCGAACGGAAAATCCGCCTGTTGGATTCCGGGAACCGACCACGCCAGCATCGCGACTGAAGCCAAGGTCACAAAAATGCTTGCCGATCAGGGCATCAACAAACGCGACATCGGCCGCGAAGAGTTTTTGAAACACGCTTGGGAATGGAAGGAAAAGTACGGAGGTCGCATTGTTTCGCTGCTCAAAACTCTCGGAGTGAGTTGCGACTGGGACCGTGAAGTTTTCACCATGGGCCCCGAGTATTCGCGTGCCGTCATCAAGGCCATTGTCCGCTTGTACAAAGAGGGTCTTGTTTACCGCGGTTTTCGCTTGGTGAACTGGTGCCCTGTGAGCCAGTCGGTGATTTCGGATGAAGAGGTCAATCCGGAAGAGCGTCAAGGGAATCTTTGGCACATCCGTTATCCGGTGGAAGGTGCTCCGGGGACTCATCTCATAGTCGCAACGACCCGCCCTGAAACTCTCTTTGGTGATTTGGCTGTCGCTGTGCACCCTGACGACGAGCGTTATGCCGGCCTGATTGGCAAGAGAGTCATTGTTCCGATTTGCAACCGCGCCATTCCGGTGATCGCCGACACCTATGTGGAAAAAGAATTCGGAACCGGCGTTGTTAAAATCACTCCTGCACATGACATGAACGACTTTGCTGTCGGTGAACGTCACAAGTTGGGCTTGTTGAACGTGATGAATCCGGATGCCACGCTCAACGACAAGGTGCCGTCGGCATATCAAGGTCTGGACCGGTTTGTTGCACGTAAAAAACTGGTGGCTCAGCTGGAGGCAGAGGGGCTGCTGGAGAAAACTGTCCCGCATAAGATGGTCGTCGGCATTTCCGAGCGCGGTGGAGTACCCATCGAGTACTATCTCAGCGAACAGTGGTACATCAAAATGGACGGGCTTGCTGAAATGGCCTTGTCTGCAACCCGCAACGGCAAATTGAAGCTGCACCCGCCCCACATGGAAAAAATCTGGGAGTATTGGCTCACAAACATCAAAGACTGGTGCATTTCCAGACAGCTTTGGTGGGGGCACCAGATGCCCATGTACACATGCGCTTCCTGCGGGCATGTGCATTGTGAAGAAGAGAAGCCGCACAAATGTGAAAAGTGCGGGCACGGCGCGCTGGTTCAGGATTCCGATTGTTTGGACACATGGGCCAGCAGTTGGTTGTGGCCTTTCGGCGTGCACAATTGGGCGAATCCGAATGCGGAGCAACAAAAAGATCTCGAGTATTTCTATCCGACGGACATCATCGTCACCGGACCGGATATCATTTTCTTCTGGATTGCCCGCATGATCATGGCGGGAGAATATTTCACCAAAACGACAGCGTTCAAAGACGTCTATTTCACTCCCATCATCCGTGACTCCAAAGGCCGCAAAATGAGCAAGTCGTTGGGCAACAGCCCCGACGTTCACGCACTGATTGCCAAATACGGCACCGACGCACTGCGTTTCAGTGTCATCAATCAGGTCGTATTGGGGCAGGATATTTATTGGTCTGATGATGCCTGTGATTTGGGGAAAACTTTTGCCAACAAGATTTGGAATGCGACGCGCTTTCTCCTCATGAATGCTGAAAAATTTGGTGTTGTGGCATCTGAAGTGCGGTTCGATGACCTCAAGGCGCGCCCGCAGGACACTCTTCTGGGCTGGATGACGTCGGAATTCTTTGATGTTGTTCAAAGAGCGCACGATGCCATCGGCCGCTTGGAATTCGCCGGTTACACCTCGGCACTTTATGAGTTTGTCTGGATGGTTTACTGCGACTGGTTTGTTGAGCTCTGCAAGCCTCGTTTTGCCGACCCAAGCACCATGTCAGCCGCCGAGAGAAAGCTGTCTCAGGACACCATCACGACGGCCCTCCAAGTGCTCGATGGTATTCTGCGCTTGCTGCATCCGGTGATGCCCTTTGTGACGGAGCAAATTTGGCAGAACATCGGCGAGCATGAGGGCAAAACTCTCGGCCAATCGCCGATGCCCCAGCCGCGCCCTGATATGATTGATGCTTCGGCTATTGCGGCCATGCGTGAAGTCCAATCGGTGGTTTCTGCAGTCCGCACAGTCCGTGGTCAATTTGCCGTACATCCGGGTGCCGATATGAAAGTCACCATCCATGCAGCCAAAGAAAAGTTTGGCCTGATGGTGCCTCAAATGGAGTTCTTGGCTCGCGCTGCCATGACATTTTCCTCGCAGCGGCCTGCGCTCTGCGGAACTGCCATGGCCGGCGGCATCGAGGTTTTTGTCGACCTTGCCGGTTTCGTCGATCCTTCCGCAGAGCGGGATCGACTCGAGAAGAAAATCCAGAAGGTCGAACAAACGCTTGAGGGTGTCCGCAAGCGCCTTGGAAACGAAGAGTTTGTGAAATCGGCGCCCGAGAAAATTGTTCAAGGAGCGCGTGAGCAACTCGCGGCGAATGAAAAAGAGCTGGCCGTTTTGCGTGACAGTCTCAAAGCTCTCACTTGAGAGCAGGGAGTTTGAGAGCTCATGAAGCACTTGTTTTGGCTGGATATGGAAATGACTGGGCTTGAGCCCCAGCAGCATAAAGTTCTTGAGGTGGCAGTGATTGTCACCGACTGGAATTTTCAATCACTGAAGCGTTTTTCGACGGCAGTTTTTCAGCCGGATGAAGAATTGAAAAAGATGGACGACTGGTGTGTCAAAACTCATGGTGCGAGCGGGCTTCTGAAGCGGGTGCCTGAGGGTCTCAAGGAGAATGAGCTCGACCTTGCTTTGGTCGATATTGTCAAAGAATTCTATCCTTCGGATGAGAAAGTCGTTCTTTGCGGCAATTCCATCGGACAGGATCGCAAATTCGTCGACAGGTATTTACCGCAATTCGCGGCTCGCCTGCACTACAGGATGCTCGATGTGTCCTCTTTCAAAGTTGTTTTCGAGAATGCCTTCCAGCAAAAGTTCAAGAAACAAAACAAACATGAAGCATTGGAAGATATTGAAGAGTCCATCGCTGAATTGAAACATTATTTGTCTTTTCTCGATATGAGCAAATTGGGCAGGACACCATGAACACGAAAGCGCCGAACCTCGTTGAGCTTTGGGATGCGCCGCAGTCCGACGAACCTCGAATTCAAACGGCCAAATTGGTGCGGAAGCTGGTGCGTGCGGCCACTCATGAGGAAGCGCAGGCCAAGCTGGCACAATTGGATGTCTTGGATCTTTCGCAAGATCCATGGATGAAGAGGAATTGGCCGCTTGATGTGTCCGTGCTGCAGCTTCTGCCGATAGTGCGGGGGCTGAAGCTCAACAGCAGCAAAATCGTGAGCCTTGAGCCGTTGCGGAACCTGAGCCACTTGCGTGTGTTGCACGCAGACGAACTCGAATTGGGCGACATTTCTTGGCTCTCGTCGCTGCCTGAATTGGAAATTGTGTCGTTGCGTCGCAACAACATTCGCTCGATAGAAGTTCTCTCTTCTCTTCAGGGGCTGCGGGAAGTCAATATTGCTGAAAACAGCGTGACAACACTCCTCCCCCTCGCTTCTCTCGAAAAGCTCCGCCTGATTGATGCTTCACAGAACATGATTTCTGATCTCGGTCCGATTTCCAAGCGTCGGAGTTTGCGTGTGCTGCGCTTGCGCCGCAATGCCCTGTCGTCCCTTGAAGGCTTGGAAGACCTCAGAGACCTCGATGAACTTGATGTGCGTGAGAACAGAATTCTCTCGTTGCGTCCTATCAAAGAGCTCTCCATGCTGAGCAGCTTGGGGATCGCCGGCAATCCTCTCACCGATGATGACGTCGATGTCGTGCGGCGCTCCATTCGCCTGCTGTCTTGAACACGTGCGTCTCAACTCTTTATTTGCCGTGCTGGCGTTTTCGAGAAAGAAGGCAGCGTCAGTCAGGTGAGACGTTTGCGGGGTTGAATGAGAATTCGATCTGCTTCAAGTGGTGCAACTTCGCACAAGAAAAGCACGTCGTCGCAGGAAATGATTTGCTTTGCAGAATTGCCGGCAGCCTCGTCGCGTTTGGTTTTATTGCTCTCGTCTGGAAAGGCCTCTGTCAGCAGTTCACTTTTCTCGAGTCCAATGGGATTTCCGGAAATGAAGCGTTGTTTGTGACTGTCATCCAAGCGCGCGCGCGGCAGGTGAGGGGCCACTGCCCATGGCGGCAGCAAGCGGGATTGAAGGATCGTCGCATCGGGGGCAACCATCTTGTTGTGGCCATCGAGCCCGAGGACAAGCGCGTCCTGCACGTGCCAAGGTTCAACGCACTCGCGGCGCAAACGTGTGCACGTTCCAACACTCCCCAAGGCTTTGGCAATGTCGCGGGCCAGAGAGCGGATGTAAGTCCCCTTCGAACACACGACTCTCAGCGTCAGAGCGTGCAAAGACCAATCGACAACTTCCATGCTGTGGATGGTCACTTCCCGCCGCTTTGTTTCAATGTCGGAAGGAAGTTTTCCCGTTGCTCGCATGTGTTCATAAAGCGGCATGCCGTTCATTTTCAGGGCTGAATAAACGGGAGGGACCTGCTGGATGCGGCCTCGGAAATCGTTCAATACGCCCTCGAGATCTTCGGCACTCAATGGTGAGGGCAGGGGCGCTTGCGCGATCTCTCGGCCGGTGGGATCGAGAGTGTCCGTTTCAGAGCCGAATCCGATCGTGAAAAGATATCCTTTTTTGCCATCCATCGCCTCGTCTGCAAGGCGTGCCGTATTGCCGATGAGAACAGGGAGCAGGCCTGAGGCAAAGGGATCGAGAGTGCCCAGATGTCCAGCCTTGTCGGTTTTGAGGGTGCGCTTGATGAGTGAAACGACGGTGTGACTTGTAGGACCTTCCGGCTTGTCGATGAGAAGGAGTGGCATTTTCAACTCAAAAAAGTGGGGTTGTGCTGCACCTGATGCGGCTCAAAAATAAGTCGGATCGGGGTGTCTTCAATCAGCTTAGGGAGTCGTGCTTTCTTTGGTCGAAGGTGCTGAGACGGCATCTGAACCATCGGCCTCTGCATCGGCCTGAGCATCTTCTCTTTTGACGGTTTCAATCAGCTCGGAAATGCGCGCAGCGCGCTCAATAGATTCATCAAAGTAAAAATGAATGACGGGTGTGAATCGCATTTTAAGAGCTTCGCCCAAGGAGCGGCGCACAAAACCACTGGCTTGTTTGAGTCCTTTGTCGACCGCAAGACGTTCTGCCGGAGTGCCCATTGCACTGTAATACACCTTGGCCAGTTGCAGGTCAGGTGACATGCGGACAGAGTTGATAGTGATATTTTTGAGGCGTGGGTCAGAGAGTTCGCCTTTGATGAGCATCATGGCAATGTGCTCGCGGATCTGTTCGCCCACTTGGAGCGTGCGTTTCGATGTCACAAAAGACTCCGGTCAAGACTTGAACACCGGGCTCGAGGGCCCGGTGTTGAGATGTTTTCAGTGGAGAGTGGCTGCCGTCTCTTCGATAATGAAGGACTCCAGAACATCCCCGACCTTGAGGTCGTTGTAGTTCTCAACCCCAATACCACATTCGAATCCCTGCAAGACTTCCTTCGCATCGTCTTTGAAGCGCTTCAGAGAACCGACCCGCCCCGTGTAGATCACGATGCCGTCGCGGACAACACGAATGTGCGAGTTGCGTGTGACTTTGCCATCGGTGATCGATGTTCCGGCAATGACACCCACCTTCGGCACAGAGAACAGGTTACGCACTTCGGCATGACCGAGAACTTTTTCAGTTTTGACGGGTGCCAACTTGCCGGCCATGAGTTTCTCGATGGTCTCAAGCAACTCATAGATGATGCTAAAGCATTGGATTTCGACACCGCGTGATTCAGCTGCCGTGCCGGCCAGTTTGTCCGGACGAACGTTGAATCCGACGATAGTTGCACCGGAGGCTTCTGCCAGCGTGACGTCAGTTTCAGTGATGCCACCGACAGCTGCGTGGATGATCCGGTTCTTCACCTTTTCAGTATCCAGCTTCTGCAAGCTGGCGCGGATGGCTTCGACAGAGCCATGAGTGTCTGCCTTGAGAATGATGGCAAGCTCTTTGGCCTTGTTCGGGTCATCGCCCAATCGGGAAAGGAAGTCTTCGAGCGTTGCCTTGGGTTTGCCCGCCAATTCTTTCTGGCGGTGTTTTTCCACACGGTAGGCCACAGCTTCTTTGGCAATCGATTCGTTCACAACGCAGTTGAACTGATCGCCTGCGGCTGGAACTTCAGACAGACCGATGATTTCAACCGGAGTGGAAGGCAGAGCTTCCTGCATGCGGTTGCCCTTGTCGTCAAACATGGCACGCACGCGGCCGTATGCAATTCCGGCAACAATGCAATCACCCTGACGCAGGATTCCATTTGTCACAATGACCGTGGCAACAGGACCGCGGGATTTGTCGAGTTTCGCTTCAATCACGATGCCTGACGACAGACCTTCTTTGGGCGCTTTGAGATCGAGAACATCTGATTGAAGGAGAATGGATTCGAGCAATTCCGGAATGCCTTGCTTTGTTTTGGCAGACACGGGCACGAACATGGCTTCACCACCCCATTCTTCAGGGGTGACGTTGTGTTGTGACAATTCGCGCTGGATGCGTTCGATGTTAGCGCCCGGCTTGTCCATTTTGTTCATGGCCACGATGATAGGCACATTCGCGGCTTTTGCATGCGCGATGGCTTCTACCGTCTGAGGCATGACTCCATCGTCAGCTGCAACAACGAGAACCACGACGTCAGTGACCTGCGCTCCGCGCGCACGCATTTGCGTGAATGCTTCGTGGCCGGGTGTGTCGAGGAATGTGATTTTACGATCGTTGTATTCAATTTGATAAGCACCAATGTGTTGCGTGATGCCACCGGCTTCGCCTGCAGCAACATCAGCCGAACGGATCGCATCGAGAAGTGATGTTTTACCGTGGTCAACGTGGCCCATGATCGTGACGATGGGTGCACGAGTGACGACTTCAGCCTGAGCAGAGTCAGTCTTGGAGGTTTTCTTCGTATTGATAATGTCACTCAAGCTCACGGATGCGTTTTGAACTTCGAATTCGAATTCATTCGCAACGAGAGTGGCAGTTTCAAAATCGAGCTGTTGATTGACGCTCGCCATCATACCCAATTTCATGAGGACTTTGATGATGGCGGACGACTTCACGCTCATTTCGGAAGCGAGGTCGGAAACGGAGATGGACTCATCCACGCGCACAACACGCTTGGAAGCTTTCATCGGGTTGGCTGCTTCTGCACGCTTTTCTTCACGCTTCCGACTGGGTGCTGAACCACGGCGGCGATTGGGAAGAATCACGGTACGGACTTGCGCTACAGCGCTCTCCGTGCTGCCCTCTTCTCCTTCAGGTGCATCAAGATAAACATCTTCCTCGAGGAACTCTTCTTCACCGGCACCGCGCTGACCTTTGAGTCGTGCTTTTCGGTTCTCTTCTTCATCCTGCAGTCGACGGCGACGCAGTTCGTGCTCTTTTTCTTTTTCGCGTCCACGTGTGCTGGGTTCTTTGCCGCCCGTGGGAGGTTCTGATGCAGTGACACCAAATCCGCCGGGACGTGGTCCACCAAATCCGCCTCCTGCTCCGGCCGGACGCGGTCCGCCGAATCCGCCGGTTGCTCCGCCTGCAGCTCCGTAGGCGGGGCGTGGGCCGCGATCAAAGCCGCCCTGTCCGCTGCCCGGACCACGAGGTTGCCATCCACCACGGTTTTCGCCTTCACCGGCAGGGCGAGGTCCATTGTAGCCTCCGCCTTGGTAGCCACCGCTGCTGCGAGGTCCGTTCGGCACAGGCTCACTGCGGTGATAACCGCCTTGTTCACCACGTTGATAGGAAGGACGATCGGAGCGCGGTTGCGGTCCGCCAAAGCTGTCGCGAGGGGTCGGACGTCCACCGGCCGGAATGGGGCCTGAACCGTAGGGTCGAGGTCCTGACGAGGCGGAGGGTCCCGATGAAGTTGACGGCGTAATATCGGCGCGACGGATGATGGTCGCGCTCAAAGCCGGCGCAGCAGGACGCACCACAGTGGCACTGCTGCTGCTCGTTGATGCCGCGGGAGCCGGCTTGGTTTCTTTGATGGGTTGAGCCTGACTTGCCGTTACAGTTTCAGACTGCTCCGCCACCTGAGATGTTTGCACAGAAGGTGGTGTTTCGGGTTCATCAGAGTGTGACGCAGCTTGAACGCTTGGAGCGGCTGCCACGGCAGGAACCGCTTCTGAAATTTCCTTCGCGCTCGATTCAGGCGCAGCAGGCTCAGAGAAGAACTCAGGAGCTGGTGCCGCTGCTTCGGAAGCGGCCGCTTCCCCACCGGGGGCCGCATCGGTGCGCCGGCGGATCACCACTTTGCTGGTGGGTTTCGCCGCCGCTTCTTTCTCCGGGTTGCGTCCGGAGCGCAAGTAGGATCGGAGTTTGTCTGCTTCAATGTCTGAAATGGCATTGAAATGGTTTTTGACCTGAATTCCCAAGTCATTCAATTTGACGATGACTGTTTTTGTGTCGAGCTTCAGCTCTTTCGCAATATCCAAAACCCTCAGACGGCTCATCCAACTCCGCTCCCAAAATATCCCCAATTTTCGGCGGGGCACCGAATTCTTCGATCGACTCGAGACCCTTAGCAGCTTTCTTAAGTCTCAGCTAGAGATTCGAGCGCTTTGATTACGAAATCTTTATGGCTGACGAGAAGCACTTTGACTTGTGCATCTTTGCCAAAGAATTTTTGACCGAGAATTTGGCTCGGCACATTGAGTCGAACACCGGCCAAACGGTCCGAATGGCTCACCAGCAGACTTTCGCAGTGCCTGTAAAACCTCTCGGAGCCATCCGAGCTCACGATAAGCAGACGGCTCATACGGTCGGCATCTTGAGCAAGGGAGCGCTCTTTGAGTGCCTGAAGGCCCTTTTGCTCGCGCCTCAGAAAGCTCTCGATGTTTTCCAATCCGCCACGCAGTTGCCCTGCGCGGCGTGACAGTGAAAGAGCCTTTTCAAGATGAGTTGCAAGCTCCAAGGTCGGCACTTTCAGCCGGCCTTGGGGCCAGAGGGGTTTCAGATTCAGTTTGAGGCTGTCCTGAATTTTCTGGGCACGTGGATCAGTTTCCAACAATTTTGGCAGTTTCAGCATGTATTTTTCCTGAGAACTTATAGGGCAAGCCTGTGCGCACAGCGATGTCCTCGGGAGTTGCCTGAGCCAATGCTGAGTAGTCGTTGAATCCGGCAGTATGAAGAACAGCTGCCGTGTATTCTCCCACGCCACGCAACTTCATCCAGTAGTGGAGTACTTCACTCGGAACCTGACGCGGATCCACTTTTTCAGGGTCGAGTTGCGCAGTGGGGCGAGATTTTGCGACCAGATCTTCCAGTGCTGAAGCCTCGGCTGCAGCGTCGAATTGTCCGGTTGCGAGCGAACCTGTGATGTCGAGAGCATCAATTTCGCTGTCGACATCAATGTCCGTTTTCTTGGTTGCTGCGATTTTGTCAGCGAGTTCTTTCGCTCCGGCAATCACCTGATCGGCCTCTTCAGGCGTCAGTCGCAACAGCTTGCTCAGCGATTTGGATTCCATCCGAGCAACGTCGGTGGGATCTTTGTAGCCTTCATTGACCAGAATTTCTGCGCGCATTTCGCCCAACGAGGGGATCTGGGAGAGCACAGTTTTGTACTCTTGCACAAGCTCGCGCATTTTGGATTCCGAACGGATGTCGACCTTCCAACCTGACAGCTGAGCAGCAAGGCGCACATTCTGTCCGCGGCGACCGATGGCCAAAGAGAGGTGGTCGTCGGGGACGACGACTTCCATCGTGTGCACGCGCTCATTGACGATGACCTTAGAAACTTCTGCTGGTGCAAGTGCATTACACACAAAACGGGCAGGGTCGCGGTCGTAGGGGATGATGTCGATCTTCTCGCCGCGCAGTTCTTGAACAACAAGCTGAACGCGCGAGCCTTTCACACCCACGCACGCTCCGACGGGATCAACGGATTGCTCTGTGCTGTAAACGGCAATCTTCGAGCGGCTTCCGGGGTCGCGCGCAGCGCTTTGGATGATCACGATGCCTTCTGCAATTTCCGTGACTTCTTGTTCGAAAAGACGAACGAGCATCTCGGGATGTGCACGGCTCAGAATGACCTGCGGTCCGCGCGTGGATTTCTTCACATCGAGTACATAGCAGGTGATCTTGTCGCGGAGCTTGAATTTTTCATTCGGAATTTGTTCGCGCATGGGCAGAACGCCTTCACAGGAACCCAAATCGATGATGAGGTCCTGTTTGTCGTAGCGCTTCACTTGTCCAGTCACCAGCTGTGATTTGCGGTCTTTGAAGTCGCGGACAATTTTTTCTTTTTCGGCTTCCTGCATTTTCTGCACAATGACTTGCTTTGCGGCTTGGGCTGCAATGCGTCCCAGCTGATCGGTCGGGAGGGCTTCACCGATTTCGTCGCCCAGCTGCAGAGAGGAGTCCATGCTGGACGCCTCTGAGAATTTGATTTCACGGAATTCGTTGACGAACTGATCGTCGGGTACGACGACACGGAAGCGGAGGAGTTCGACTTCTTCGGTTTCCTCATTGAATCGGGCTTCAAACACACAGTCGCCAAAGAATTTCTTGGCCGCTGTGATGATGGCATCTTTCAGAGCGCCGATGAGGAGCTCACGGTCGATGTTCTTTTCCTTGCCGACAGCTTCAATCACTCGCTTCAAATCAATCTGCATGTGCAACCCTCAGTCACCGGGGATTTTCCAGAATATCATCCGCGGGCTATACCCTCGGCTCGTCTGGTTGTCACCCATTTTTGGGAAAAACGGTACAACTGTCTCAAATTGCCTCAAAATCTACGCTTTTGGCCGCGCCCGCTGTGGACCCTTCGGGCCCTTGTGCGCGTTTGCTTTGGCAGACTTCGGTTGTGAAAGGAGTGCCTGGGCAAACTTGATGGCTGACAGCGGGATATCGATAGCATCGGTACCCTCTTTCAGCCGCAGCGTGGGATTCGCGTTGTCATTCAAGACATCGTCCAGAATCATAGTAAATCTATCGCGCCCTTGCCGTTTTGTCCATGTTTTGAGCGTCAGCAGATGACCACGCGCTGCCAGAAAGTGCTCAAGAGTTTTGAGCGGAGGTTCAATACCGAGGGAGCCCACGCGGACGCCGATGGCGTCGTCGAACGCGGCAAGGCTGGGGTCTTCGAGGAGGAACTGATGAAGGGGAAGGCACTCGTCCAGTGAGAGGGCCTGTTGTTCCGGCGGAAAAGGGGAAGGGCCGCTGTGGCCGGGCGCCGGTTCAACGTAAATGTCCAGAAGAGTTTGACCATCTTCAATCACAAAAGAGAATTCTCGGATGTGCAGGTCACGCTTCGGTTTTGATTTTGTGTTGTATGCCGCGCACGCCAGCTGGAGCGACTCGAGAACAGAAGATGCGAGTTCGGGTGTGAGTTGGCTGGGATGCAGCAGCTTGGGCAAGCTCATGTTTTGGACCCTGTGAGTTGAGAGTTATCCACAGCGAGGTTTTCACTTTAAAAAAGAGCAAAAAGCAAGAAAATTATTTGCCATTACAGCGATCTGCGTGCGACTTCCTGCGCTTTTTTTAAGCACTTATCCACAGGTTGTCCACAAGTGAATTGACACCAGAAAAAGAGGTGCCAGACGGGCTGAAGATTGATTTGGACGGCTTGGATAACACTCCTCAACTTTTGGGTCAATGCGGACAAAAAAAAATCTTCAAATGACCCGAAATTTGACCGTTGTTGAAGCAGGGGTTGCTCTTTTACGTCGTCTTTTTCAGCATGGCCGGCGCATTGCGATGAATCAAATCGGGAGAGTGTGCATTGAGTACATCTGTAGGACGACAAGCAGAAACGTGTATTGAGCGCTGGCTCGAAGAAGAAGGATGGACTTGCTTTGAGAGAAACATGCGTGTCCCCGGCGGAGAAATCGACCGACTGTTTGTCAGAGAACGTTGCGTTTCCGGAGTGCGGGTGGATCTCTGCGTGGCTGAGGTCAAGGCAACACGGTTGAAAAAGGGGCAGGGCTTGAGCGACCTGTTTTCTGCAGCCAAAATCAGAAGCCTCATCCGCCCTCAGCAACTGCGCATTTTGTGGCGCTCTGCCGCGTCCTACGAGCACCGATTGGAGAGTCTCACCAAAGCCCCCGTGCGCACGTACGTTCGTTACTTTCTGGTTGTTTATGCCACGAGAGCAGTGCTGCGCGAAACAAGATCGGAATTCAGGAGGTCCAGAACCGACCTGCCTGTCCGACTCTGCCGAACGAGTGATGAAAATCTCATCTTCTCTTGGAGTCCTGATGTTGTGGGTCTGGGGTTGTGATGTCGGGATTCTGGGACACACCTCTACGGAAGTGTCACGATGACTCGAGTTTCATCTTCAAGAGAGGAGCCCTCAACTGTGTCTGAAGCGCGCGAATGAAACGTCTGCAAATGTCAAATTCAAATTCTGGCACTTTTTCTTTCCGAGGAAAATCTGTTCCCGTACTCTCTGCGCAGGAGGTCATTGCAATGAGGAATCAAAACCGAGTCTTCAGTAGGACACTTTCTCTTTTTTCTGCGGCATTTTTCTTTTCGACAGCTTGGGCTGAGTCACAAAATGGAGTTTCGTCGTGCGAAGGAATTGCAAACCAAGATCTCCAGCTTTTTTGTAAGGCAAACCGTTCGCAGAACACCGCCCTCTGCGGACAAATATCGGACCCGCGCTGGAACTCTTTGTGCACAAACAGCGGATCTCATGATTTGTACGCATGTGACCAATTGAGCGATCAAAATTTCGCTCAGTACTGTTACGCAATTCAGCAAAAGACCTCGATTCCCTGTTTTGAAATTCAAGATGAGAATATGGAATTCCTCTGCTATTCGCACGTCCAGAACACCACGCGATTTTGTATGGATGTGAAGGATCCGGATTTGAATCAACTCTGCCTTGGCCTGTATGCAGCGGGACGTGTGCCGCCCCGCCCGCCGCGCTGAAACAAGAAAATTGACTTGAATGAGCAGAGCAGTGCCCCGTGCGCTCCCTTCTCAAGAGGGAGCGTGGGCTCAGTGACTGTGGCCTTCAATGTACCGTTCGGCTTCCAGAGCCGACTGGCATCCCCGTCCAGCTGACGTGATGGCCTGACGGAATTTGTTGTCTTCGACATCTCCGGCAGCGAAAATCCCAGGAACGTTGGTCGCTGTGCTCCCCGGCTTGCAGAGGACGTATCCCTGCGGGTCCAATTCCACCAGACCTTTCAGGAAATCGGTGTTCGGCTTGTGACCGATTGCCATGAACAGGCCGTCCACTTTGAGCTGGGATGATTCACCGTTCTGATTTTTCATCACAATACCCGTCAGTCCGCTCGAGTCGGACAGAGTGTCGGTGACTTCGGTGTTCCAGATGATTTTGATCTTAGGGTTGTTGAAGATTTTATCTTGCATGGCTTTGCTTGCACGAAACTTGTCGCGTCTGTGGACAAGTGTGACAGACGACGCAAGTTTGGCGAGGTAATGCGCCTCTTCCATGGCACTGTCACCGCCACCGACCACGGCAACGGTTTTGTTGCGATAGAAAAAGCCATCGCAAACCGCGCAGGTGGAGAGACCGTATCCCATCAGCTTTTCTTTGTTGGGAAGGGGCAATGTGAGGGCGCTTGCTCCTGTCGCCACAATAATTGTTTTGCTTTCCAAAGTTCCGGCATCGGTTTCAAGGCGAAAACCGCCGTTGATTTTCTCAATATTGAGAACGGTTCCGTGTTGAATGCGGGTTCCGTATTTTTCCGCTTGCTGACGCATCTCCTGCATGAGTTTGTTGCCATCCACACCTTCAGGTGTGCCCGGCCAGTTTTCCACAATACTGGTTGTGGTCAGCTGACCACCCGGCTGCAGGCCAGCAATCAGAATGGGATTTAGTGCAGCGCGGGAAGCGTAAATTCCGGCAGTAAGTCCGGCCGGTCCGGAACCGATGATCACAACGTTTTCCATGAGGGTCTTCCTTATTTTGATTTTGGAGTTCCGATGACTTCGGCGAGCCGCTGTTCACTGGCGGCGGCCACTTCCGCATGCAGGCTGTTGCCATGGGCATCAATGGTCACGAGGGCGGGAAAATCGACCACTTCAAGCTCCCAAATGGCTTCGGGAGAACCAAATTCTTCGAGCATGGAGACACCGCGCACTTTCTTGACTTTTTCAGCCAAAACTTGTGCAGCTCCTCCCACGGCATGCAAATACACGCACCCGAAATCTTGGCAGGCTTTGAGTGTTTTCGGTCCCATGCCGCCCTTGCCAATGACAGCGCGGATTCCATATTTTTCAATCACGGTGGCCTGATAAGGTTCTTCACGTGTGCTGGTGGTGGGGCCTGCAGCGCGCACGCTCCATTCACCCGATTCTTGCTTCACGACGACGGGGCCGCAATGGTAAATGGCCGATCCGCGAATGTCGACGGGAATACTTTTGCCTTCATACAAGTGCTTATGAACGGCATCTCTGCCGGTGTACAAGACACCGCTGAGCAAGACCATGTCACCTACTTTCAACGCCCGCACTTGTTCTTCTGTGATCGGAAGAGTGAGTTTGATTTCTCTCATGTGTAAATCCACTCCTTGATGGTGCCCTGCGCATCGGCTTTCAGTCCTTGTCTGCGGAATGCCCAGCACATGTAAGAAACCGAGACGAAAAAGCTCGCAGGGAGACGGTTCATGGCTGCAATTTTAACACCCAGAAGAGTCGTGTTTCCGCCAAACCCCATCGGCCCGATTCCCAAAGAATTGGCTTCGGTCATAATGCGCTGTTCGAGCTCCGCCAATCGCGGATCGGAGTTTGTGTCTTCCATGGTGCGCAGAAAAAGTTTTTTCGAATAGGAATAGCCGGTGCTGCGATCACCGCCGATGACGACGCCGAGAATACCCGGACCGCACCCTTTGCCTTGGGCCTGATAAACCGCATCAAGGACCACCTTCCGCACACCTTCGAGGTCGCGACCGGCTCCCAAACGGCTGTCCGGCAAGCTGTACTGGGCGCCGACGTTTTCGCAGCCGCCACCCTTCAGAGCCAGTCGAATATCGAGATCCTCAGAACGGTGTTGTTCGAAATAGATGGTCGGGCTTCCAGGGCCGAGGTTGTTGCCCGTGTTTTGTCCCGTGAGGCTGTCCACCGAGTTTTGCCTGAGATAGCCGAGTTCTGTTGCCTTCGCGACCGCAGCCTCGCAGACCTCACCGAAGGTGATTTGATCGTAGCCCACAGGAGTTTTCACAAAGAAAAGAATGCTTCCCGTGTCCTGACAGAGCGGCTGGCTCACCCCACAGGCGATGTCGATGTTTCTTTGGATGACTTTCATGGCGTACTCGCCGGCCGTCCCCGATTTCTCTTTTTCCAAGGCCTGCGTGACTGAATTTCGGACGTCAGGGGGAAGATTCGTGCTCGTCACTCGGATGAGTTCTACGAGAGTGTCAAAGAGCTTCGCGTGTGAAGCCGGAACGGCCGGTGGTGTTTTGATCGGGCTCTTGGGATTTGTCGCCATCTTCGGTACCTTCAGAGCAAAATAGAATTTCAATTGTGAAAGGTGATTTCCATGACCTCACCCGCGCCAACAATAGCCATAAATTCCGCTTTGTCCATGCTGACTCTGGTGGCGTCTGCGGGATGGAAGATTGAGGCGCAGTCGGGGCAGGCATTTTCAGGATTGCAGGATTTGGTGGCAAATGGAGTCACTGCAACTGCCATTGCTGTGAATCTCCGCACCCAGCAGGTCATTGGAGAGTTGACCCCTGATGTCCGTCTCACACCGGCCTCTGTTTCCAAAATTGTTCTTGCCGCCGCATCGCTCCAAAGATTCGGAAGTGAGCATGTCATTGAAACCAAATTCTATGCCACAGGGCCTGTGAAAAATGGAGTCTTGAAGGGCGATCTTGTTTTTGTGGGCGAAGGTGATCC
>JBEGJP010000318.1:0-4928 GCA_041184525.1 Pseudomonadota bacterium
TCTCCGCGCCTTTGTTTTTCATCGCCGTCGAAATCGTAAAGCTCAGCCGCCGCGCGGGTGCGGGGGGGCGAGGCGGGTTCTTCTTCCCAGCGTGCGGTGCGAGCGGACGCAGGTGCTGCAGTTCGGGTTGAAGACGAAGAGTTATCCACAAAACCGGCGCCAGCAAGTTGTGCACGCAAATTGAGTGTGGTTTCAAAAAGGTCGACGACCCGCTCGCAAATGCTGTCGATGTCTTGTTCCGTAAGACTGCGGCCAAATCGGTTCTCTTGACTGTGGTCGACAATGATATCGCGGATGGCTTGGCCGGTTGCGGTTCGGAAGATATTCATAGAAGAGTTCTCCGCGGGTTTTTTTGAGGTCCTGCTGCTGGAGTGTCGCACGGCTTTCAATTCGGCGGTGCACAACGCGCAGAATTTGTCATGGGAAAGAAAAGCTTATGGCCACGATGAAAGTACAGGAGAAAACGTGCGTTGAGGTCCGCGGAGCTCGCAAGACTCCGGACTGGAGCAAGGCAGTGACTTTTTCTCAAGGGCAGCCCCCTGTTTTGCCTCTGATCTGCCAGAACATCCACACGGGCCAAGTGCTCATGCTCGGATACGTCTCCGAGCAGGCGTGGGAACAGACCCTGACAAGTGGACATGCCGTCTTCTGGTCGCGTTCCCGCGGAGTTCTATGGAGGAAAGGAGAAACCTCAGGAAACACCCTCAAAGTGCACAAAATCTATGTGGACTGTGATGCGGACACGCTGTTGGCCTTGGTCGAGCCGCAGGGGCCGACCTGCCACAGGGAGTCGTCGACATGTTTTGACGCAACCCTATCGGATGGCGGCTTCGATGAAGTGGATGTGGGTTGGTCTGTGTTGGGGCGTCTCTATCAGACTCTCTGCCAGCGCGCCTTGGGGGCGGATCAGGACAGCTACACTCATAAACTTCTGAGAGCCGGGGTCGACCGGATTCTGAGGAAGTTGGGCGAGGAGTGCACTGAAACTCTTTTGGCAGCTAAAAACCTAACCATAACCGGTAGTGCGGACGAGTTTCACAACGAAAGCGCTGACCTCTTGTACCATTGGCTCGTTGCTCTTGTGGCGCTGAAGCAATCTCCTGAACAGGTGCTTGCGGTGCTGAAATCAAGAGAAGGCGGGCCACGCCGTGCTGAGGTCGAGAAGGTCTAACGCAGGCGCAAAGTCCATCCAGATAAAGTTTCCGTAGAACGCGCCTCCGGCGGTATCGCTGTAGGTGATGTCAATGTGCCAATCCTGCGGGCGCACGGCACTCACCAGAGCCGGTCGGTTCCTGTGGCGGAGGGGGTCGCCACATTCCAAAACAGGGCGTGCCAAAAAGCGTCCTGCCTCATTCAGAGCCACCCGCTGTGCACCCCGTTCGTCTTCCGTGTCGTCGTCGAGGAGGGCGCGGAGAATTTCGACTTCGACGTGAGTGGCCGACAGTGCGCTGATGAGCACAAAGTAAGTCCGTTGCCCGCTCTGGGGCCACAGATCGCGGCTGAGCAAGATGTCGCCGAGGGCGGCGGGGCGTAAGAGAAAGTGTTCGAGCTTCATAGGTAAAATTTACCGAATCAAGAATTGTGCCGCAACTCCGATCCCTCTCAGGAAGGGGGTGCCATGGCGATCGACGCGGCAACCAACATCAATGAATATCTGACGTCCGATCGCGGGGCCGTCCTGCTGGAACGTCTTCCTATTTTTGATGGTTTTTCCTTCGAAGAACTCGCCCGCATTTATTCACTGGGAGAGGTTCGCGTTTACAAGCCGCAGAGCAACATTTTGATTGAAGGCGAGTCGACCGTGGGAATGTACCTTGTCCTCGAAGGGCAGGTGGCCGTATATAAAGCAGGTAAAGGAGCGAATACGGAGGGCCATCTTCTGGCCCATTTGGGGCCGGGTTCCGCCTTCGGTGAGATGAGCTTTATCGATCGTCAGCCGCGCAGTGCAACGGTGGTCGCTCAAGGCACTGTGGTGGCCTACTATTTGGACGGTCTGGTCTGGCAAAAGACACTGGATGCAGAGTCCGCACTGGCACAACGGTTTTTTGCGAATTTTGCCCGCGTCCTTTGCGCACGACTGCGCAGCCTTGATGAGCAGCTCATCACAAGCCAAAAGCAGCTATGGAAATTTGCCCTTTCAAGAAGCAACGAAGTCTCTTGAACTTGCCGGCAAAGTGGATGAAAAGACACACTCAAGAGCGTTGAGCATTGAGGGTGCAGTGTCATGCCTGAACTTCCTGAAGTTGAATCCTTTGCGAGGGCCATGGAGCGCGAATATGCGGGGAAACGCCTGCGTGGCGTGCTGTTTCACCGCGCTGACTTGCGGTTTCCCTTTGATCGTCCTTCGCTGGAGAAAATTTTTGCTTTGGGCACAACCTTTCTTCCACCCCAAAGGGTTGCCAAGCAAATCGTTCTTAGAACCGATCGCGGCATGGCAGCGGTGAGTTTAGGAATGAGCGGCGCTTTCTTGCCTTCCGATTATCCGCGTAAAGGACTGCACGAGCACGTGACAATCCTCTTTGAAGACAACACCGCGCTTGCCTTCATCGATCCGCGCCGCTTTGGATTTTGGAAACCCGTTCTCAGTTATGCAGAAGTTTCGCAGGCCGCTGATCCGCTGAACAGTGAAAGTCTTGAAACCGTTTTTCGGACCAAAGCGTTTCAGGCTTCGCAGCGCAGCATCAAAGATGCTCTCATGGATCAAAGCCTCATCGGTGGTCTGGGGAATATTTATGCGCTCGAATGCTTGTACCGCGCAGGCATTTCGCCTCGGCGGCTGTGCAGTCGCGTGAAGAAGACGGAGTACTCCCGTCTCGCAGAGGTGATTCCCCCGATGCTCGTTCAAGCCATCGATGCCGGCGGATCCACTGTCTCTACCTACCGTCGCCTTCATGGCGATTCGGGTGGTTTTCAGGAATTCCACCTTGTGTATGACAGAGAGGGTGAGCGATGCTCGAAGGAATCGTGTGCGGGTCTCATACGTCGTGCTGTTCAATCGGGTCGGAGCAGCTGGTGGTGCCCGCGTTGTCAAAAGTAGGATGAGGCATGAAAAGCAAATCACACGTGCCAGACCCTCAGTTTTGGAAAACCGATCTTGCAGAACTGTGGGGTGTTCCTCATCTGCCCTCTGTTTTTTGTGAAACGCAAATCGAGGGACGAGGCATGCGGGCCCGTCTGGCTTTGCAAGAGGATCTCCTGTTGCAATCGAAATGGCTCCACCTGCACGAGCCTCTGAAACTTCTCACCCACGTTGAGAACAAGCCGTGGGGAAGAGAGCTTTGGTACACAGGAATCGAAAAACGGGGCGTGAGCGGAGTGGAGACAGCGCAAGGCGAGAGACTGTCACTGGCAGAGTATCTTGCTCTTTTTGCGGGTCCGGAGGCCTGTGCCTCGGGGGATGTGGAACCTCCGTCTCTGCTCAAGATACTCGATCCGCTGCCATTGCCGGAGCGCGGGAGTCTGTACATCGAAGTGCACCGCGAAAAATGGGAAACCTACATCGTCACGTCTGTGGATGCTCAGGCATGGCCCGACGGACGAGGGGAAATTCTCTTTGGCTACTCATCGGCGCAAATGGCAGCCTATGGCGGGCGTCGTGAATCCTTTTTAAATGCGCTTCAAAAAACCGTGGAAGAGTATGAGGCCGTGCGCCGTCAGATCGACGCAACGGAGCTCGAGAAAATCCCTTCTGAGACTCTCGCAAGAGAAAAAGAATTGTGGTTGAGGGTCAGGCAATTTTTCGAGGTCATCCGTGTTGACGTGGGAACCGTCATTGCAGTTCCGCCCTTGCTGCCGCACAGCCTGCAATATGGAGTGCGGGTTGTGGAGTTTCAAACACCGACATACGAGCGCTTGATATTGGCATTCAATCAGAAAGTGCAAACTCAATCGCATTGGAATACGCGTGAAGCTCTTGAGGCAGCACGATTTGAATCAGGGACAGACCGACTCGAACAGCTGAAGTTCCAAGAGGTCGACATCCAAGGGTCCGTCTGGGAGCAGATTGTTGATTTTCCGCAGTTCAAGGTGTTGCGCCGTTCTCTCGTCAAAGGTGAAAATGTTTGTTTTGCGTCCGGTCTCGGCAGCGGACAAAATCATTCCTTGTTTTTTGTCATTTCCGGTCGTGTGGTGGTGACATCTCCAACAGGAACAAGCATCATTTCTGCAGGTCCCGAGGAAAGTCTGCTTTTGCCGCACCCCCAGTCGGAGCACCTTTACGAGTGCAGGGCGGAAGATGATGCGATTGTTCTTCTGGTCTGAATCTATTGCTGAACCCGAGGAGTGATTCGAACGATGTGGAAGCCCATGCTGGCTCTGTTGGTTGTTCAAGTGCTTTTTGCTGGCTTGCCGGTGGCGTCGAAGTTTGTTCTTTCATTCGCTCATCCTTTGTTTGTGGTGGTGCTGCGGAGTGCTTTTGCTGCAGCTTTGTTTTGGTTGGTGATGCGGCTGGCAGGTTCCCGTCATCCTGACGTTGCGCCCCTCGAAAAGGCGCAGCACAAACGTCTCTGGGCGCTTGCGTTTTTTGGCATCACCTTCAATCAGATGGCTCTCTTCATCGCACTTCCCCACACCAGTGCCTCCATTGCGTCGATCGTTTCACCGAGCATTGCGATTTTCACATTGGTTTTTTCCGTGCTGGGAGGACGCGAAAAGTTTGAGACTCTGTCGATTTCCTCTGTCCTGCTGGCCTCTCTCGGAGTCCTGTTCGTTCTCGGATCGGGACAAGTGGGAACGGATCATGGTCATGTAGGAACAGAAGAAGGAAAGCTCTGGGCCAACGCACTGAATGTGATCAGCGCTGCGAGTTATGCTTTTTATTTATCCCGCGTGGGGGCTTTGCCGTCGCGGTTGGGAATGCTGCGCTTCAATTTTTATTTTTTCTTTTATGGATTCATTCTCAACGTTCTTTGCTGGGGCCTCTTGATCGC
>JBEGJP010000319.1:0-4424 GCA_041184525.1 Pseudomonadota bacterium
CGGCGGGTGCACTGCCGGCCTTCCCCCACCCTGAGGCAACAGGGCCTGCGCTCACCCGAATCCATGGACCACTCTGCCCGACCACGGCATCGAGCGCATTGGAAATGAGATTCGAGAGAATCTGCACAACATCACTTCTTCTCGCTTGCACTTCACAGTTCTCAGGAATAACGACATCCACCCTCGCCCCCACTTGGAGAGTTTTGACCTCCAACATTTTAATAGCGTCCTCCAGAGCCTCACGCACATTCACAATGACACCTTCATCTTTGTCACCATCACCTGCAATCGATTTAATCGCGCGGATGGTTTCGATGATGGAATCGATCAAATGAAAAATTTCATTTGTTTTGTTTTGAATGACGGTCGCAACACCTGCAAAAGACGGCAAAGGACTTCGACTTTCACGGACAATTTCATCATTGATTCTTTCGGCCTTCAAACGGATTGCAAAAACCGGATTCAATACTTCGTGGGAAGTGTAGCGGGCTGCCAGTGCCAGAGTCCGATCACGGACACTGGCCTCCAATTGCACATGCGCATTCTCCAGCTGCTGCATGGCTTCCTCTTTTTCCAGCATCGTCCGCCGCATTTTCTCGGACAACACAAACGACAACAGTATTGCTTCGATCGTGGCACTGACAAGCACGATATTGAGTGTAAATGTTGTCGAAGGAAGCCAGCCGAACATTTTCACACAGTAAAGTGCCGCCCCGACAAACAGAACGCACTCGGATATCAAAAACAAATTCGCCAATCGGCCGTACTGCTCACGTGCGCGCCACGCACGCACCAGCCCCAGCGACAAAGCCCCCAGCGCCGCCACGTTGGCCTCAATGGAGGCGTAAAATCCACCTTCCACGATCTGCAGAAAAAAACCGACAAAGCAGAGCGAAACGAAACCTGTCCAAAAAAATCGTTCCACTCCCTTTAGGGGTGTTTTCTGGAAGATCGAAAAATAAAAAGCCATGTAGCTCAAACTCACTAAATTGATCAAAATATTTGCAGAATTGTAGTGCATCCATAGGACGTCAGGCCAGAGAAACATGTGGCCGGTTCCATTGATGGATGCACTCATCAGCGCGATGGATGCCACATACAATCCATAAAACACGAATTCAGGTTCACGCCGTGCGAAACCGACCATCGTATTGTAGAGGGAGAGCAACAACAAACCGCCAAACAGAGCCGCCAGAGGGACCAACTCACGAATCACGGCGCTCAGGAAGGCACGCTCTTCAAGAAGAACAAAAGGCACGTTCATCACGTGCGCCTTCAAGCGGATCAGAGCAAAATAAGATTGCCCCGGCTTGACACTCACCGGAAAAGAAACATGTCGAATGTCGTGCAGATGTTGCGTGCGCGGGAGAAGTTTATCTGTAAATTCGTGAGTGGTACCGAGTTGCGCACGGCTGAAATCACCTGCCGCGTCTGCACCCGAAAGCGGGGTGAGTGAACCGTTGATGTAGGCGTGTCGCAATTGAAGCACGTAGTCGTCGGTGTCTGCGCCGCGCGGATTGTCGAAGCGAAACAGGACCCACGCTCCCTCCCGCATGTAACCCAAATCGAGCTGACCCAATTGATCCGCAGAGGGAGTGAAGTGACCTTGCTGAAGCTCTGCAAGCGCATCGGATGGGCTCAGTTCGCGGCCCAGCGGCTCCTTCCAATACGCCAGCTCCACCTTCTCCGATCGGACTTCATTCTGATTCAACAGAAAGGCAGCCACCATGACAAAACAAATCATCGAAACGAGAACGAGACCGTAGCCCTTGTCCCGTTCGGGTGCCGTATTTGATGTCCGACGAGCCGCAGATGAACGCGGCTGCAGCCGTTGCGGACCCACTGCGGCGGGGGAATGGTACCTGCCAAAGACAGAGCCAACCGTTTGGGATAACCATCTCCATGCACTTCTCATAGTCCCTCCCCCAGCTTTTTAGGGCTCGGACTCTCGTCTTCGTCTCACCATTCTTTCTTCATTTCACAATGATTCAAGGAACTTAAATAAATAAAAAGAAAACTTCCTCCCGCTTGCGAAACGCAAAGGGCCTGATAATGTAGCGGTCAATTCACCTCACTCATGCCTATGGGAGTTCCCATGAGAGTTCCGCAGTCTGCACTTGCTCTGCTTATTTGTGCCCTCCAATTCCAAGCACAAGCCTCCGTGGTGGGCATTGTGGATTCCGGTGTCGATTTCAATCATCCGCAACTGAAACCTCAGGCGTGGGTCAACCCCGGCGAACTTCCTTCGAATGGCTTGGACGACGAGCAGGATGGCTACGTGGACGATATTCACGGTTGGAATTTCGTGGACAACAACGGCCTTCTTCTTGACCCCAAATATCTGAACACATTTCCACCGGAGACACCGCGTTTCTTCGAAATCCAAAAACGACTCCTCGAGGGAACGGCGACAGACGAGGAAAGGGCGTGGCTCAAGGAAAATCTGAACAAACCGGAATTCCGTAAGAAACTTTCTGTGTTTGGCAATTTCGTTCATGGCACACACGTCGCGGGAATTGCGGCCCACAAGAACCTCGCCACCGATCTCATCGCCATCAAGATGATTCCGACCGAAAACCCTCTGGCTCCCGAAAGCACGCAAGGTCTGTCCGACAACGCCCGTGCGGCAGGACGCTTTCTCGCCAAAGTTTGGCAAACCGTCTGGCCCGTGGTGCGCGATGCCGGCCTGAAGGCGGGTCTCTCGAAATTGGCAGAAATTCAAAGCGCTCAATTCACTAAGGTTGCGCTTTATCTGGATGACAAAAAGACGGACGTCGCCAACTACTCGCTCGGCATCAGCACTGATGCTGCAAAAAACATCGTAAAGCCTCTGCTCAAGGCGGTTCTCGGCCGTGAGCCGACGGACGAGGAAACACTCAGCTACGCATCGTTCTTTGTCGCACGCGTCACGGACAATGCTCAAAAGTGGATTGCTCTCGCTCCCAACACTCTCTTCGTGATTGCCGCCGGCAATGATGGCGCTGACAACGACTTGCGTCCGACAGCTCCTGCCAATGCCAAGGCCGCAAACTCGATCACCGTTGCAGCCACCTTGGGTCGCAGCAAACTTGCTCCTTTCTCGAATTATGGCCGTCAGATGGTCGATGTGGCTGCTCCGGGCGTCGGAATCACCTCGAAAATGCCCGGCGGCGGCGAGCTGATCTTGAGCGGCACGAGTCAGGCGGCACCTTATGTGGCTCAAGTGGCAGCAGCCATCAAAGACAGCAACCCTGACCTGAGCGTTTACGATCTCAAACGCATCATTATGGGCACTGTCGACAAACGCGATTGGCTGGCGGAGAAAGTGAAAAGCTCTGGAGTGGTCAACCGCGACCGTGCGATACGCGCTGCTGAGCTCTCCCGTCAGATGTCTGTGGCTCAAGCCATGCTGATCGCAGGCAAAGAAGTGGCTGACCTCGAGACACCTTACGAAATGACAATTTCCAACGAAGATGCCGCTCTCATCTGGGCTCCGGAACTTCCTTTGGGACTCTGATTCACCTGATCACATTGTTGATATTGAAAATCGAGTCGTCGTGCTGTTCTTCGCGCGGCGACTCGTACTTTATGAAGGTCTTGTTTGCAGGAAATGCAGCATCGACGATCAGCATCCGACTGACAAAGGGCATCTGCTTTTTGCCGCTTTTGAGAAGATTCTTATATTCAAAGGTCGCAATTTTGAAAAGTTCACCTGAAAGTGTGATGAACTCAGCTTTGAGAGCCAGTTTGCTGTCTTTGGCGATCCAATAACGGATTTTGTCGTAGGTGACGTTTTTGTCTTTGGCCTTGAGATCCAGAAGATATGCGGGCGTAGATCCTAACACGACATCCTTGACGTAAGTGGCATCGTAATCACGGGCATAGTTGGTCGCCGCGATGTCGCCGTTGGCCGCCTGCCCTGACAAACGCTGCCGCGCCGAAATGGCCACGGGCTTCTTCACCCCCGGTTTCAGAAACCAAAGATTACGGTTGTTGAACAACACCACCTCGCCTTTGCATCGAGGCGGATTGACGCATGTGGCCAAGGCATTGACTCCCTTGGCGCGCACCAAATACTTTGACAACGTGGACTCACCGTCTTCCACTGATTCCAGAGAGATCGTCCAAGTGACACCCAACTCGAGCCCGCCGCGGTAGCGATCGGAGGCGCGCATCAGCTCGTCGACGTTGGGCTCTGCCCATGCCACAAACGGCGAAAAGAGAAGTAAAAATGCTCCAGCCAGCCACGCGCCGTTGCCCAAAGTGGGTCTGGCTGCGGACAAGCCTCCTGCAGCGGAAGACTTTTTACCATTCAAGGCTAGCGAAAAGAGGTTCATGGCAAAAGCACCCCATCTTGAATTCGAAGAATAGATTTCACTCGCGACATCAACTTTTCATCGTGCGTGGAAAACAGAAATGTCACCTTGGTTTTCTCATTGATACTC
>JBEGJP010000320.1:0-25484 GCA_041184525.1 Pseudomonadota bacterium
TTTTCATTTGCATGGGGGAGCGAAAGAAGATTCATTGCCTTGTGCTTTGTCGCTCACCACACATTTCGCCACCACGTTGTCAAAAAACAGGTTGTTCTTGTCTCGAGGGGCATACAAGAAAGCGACTTCTACGTAGTTGAACTCAATTCCCGCATAAAGTGCAGGTATTTTCTCATTTCCTGATTGGACAGGGAGCGTTGAGCCGGAAAGTTGATTGAGTTCAAGTCGCGAGGACAACACCACCGGTGATGCCCATCCCTTTGCATCCTCAAACGAAGGTGTACTAAAAATCCCGCCCAGCGACGCACCGAATGGAAAAGAATTGAGCGTTGCAAGAGCGGAGGTCTTTTCAGCAAACTTCACTGTTGTTCCTCTGTGAAGCATCAGGCTGGTTCCGCCCTGTTCTCTGACAACATGTGAAAGGATACGTTCCGATGGATTGCCTAATTTTGCGATGAACTTCTTTGATTGGGAATTCCATTCAAACCAAGGCTGCTTGAGAAATAGCTCTTCTGGTCCGTATGCTTTTCTGGAAAAAAGAGCACCCTGCACACCCGAAGACCGATTGCGGTAAAAACCCTCGGCGAAAACATCCCCTTTGTAGAGCGCCATGCCGCCGAACGATGTCCGGCCATTCCCCGTGAGCCAATAGAAGTGGGTGGGTTTGGTCATGGATGCGTTGATATCACGCACCAAACTGCATGTATCCCCCTGAAGAGAGTCCGATTTCAACGCGCCTTTTGAAGCACCCTCGACTTCGCTTGAAAACAACAAATCCCGAAAATTTTCAGATTCAAAAGTTCTGCTCGATGCCGCTTGGTTCATTGCCAGTGTCAACTGTTGAAGCAGCACCTCCGGCGTATAGGGCGCTTTGGGACTCAGGGTTTCATGGCAGGACTGCGAGCGCGTCGCTGATGGTTCGATCTTTCCGCGAATGTCGGAATTGAAATCACGAGATTTGCATCCCACCATGAAAAAAGCGACGACAGAGATGAACCATAAGCCCACTTTTACGAACATCTCCCACCCCGTTTGCAGGTTCATAAAGAAAGAGAACGCAATCACTCCAACGTCCTCAAACCGAGAACATCTTAACGAAGAACGACCTCATTTCACCAGCAGCTCGTCCTTTGACAGGGCGGTCATTCGAGTGAGGCCGGAAAAGAGATACCAAAGGACACAACCAGTGAAGGCAAGCACAGGCAAAGCGATGACGGGAAAACTCAATGCAGTCATTTTGCCCAATTCCGCATTGAATTCGGGAGTCCCAGGAGGGCTGCGCAAAATGTATCTCGCCAGAGAGAAATTTAACAACGCACTCAAAAAGAAGGACAGCGAGAAGAGAACTGTGGCACGCACCATGAGTGCATCGAATTCGACCTGACGGTTGGACGCGGAGAGCCTCTCCTCGATGAGCTTGACGTTCACAATGCGATCGTTGAGGAGAAAAGTCTGAACAAGCGGAGTTCGCATTTTCATGGAGATCAGAACTGCGATTCCCAATGCACTCGGAAAAGCCGCCTCTTTGACAGCGAACCAGAATCCGTCGAGGGCGAAAAAGCCGAGCCCGCCGGTGAAAGCAACATTAAGAATGCCAAAGACGGAGAAAAAGCTGGTCTGCCGGCGGCGCAGAAACTCCCATAGCCCCAACGAGAGAGGAAATGCCAAAGCCACCCAAAAGCCCAAGACGGGCCCCAAGCGTTCGGGAGAGCTGAATTTGCTCAGTATCAAGGAAGGAATGACAATGTTGAAAAGTAAATTTGTCAGCAATCCTGAATTGTTATCTTTATTCACAGTCTGTTCTTCGATGTTCTGTTCCTGACTCAAGATCTCTCCTTCAAGCGTTTAAATTTATGTGCATATTAAACCCACAATCTAGGTACCTCTGCCTGCATTTTAATTAATATAATTAGTAATTTGAATAAAGTTTTAAATGTTCAAAAAAAATCTCCGAAAAGATCCTTAGAAGAAAGACTGGAGGCAAAAAATGAAAATCAAATCACTTGCACCGACCATAATAGCACTTGCACTGGCCGCCACCAGCAACGCCTGCGGCGTCAACCCATCCATCGCGCTGAGTCTGCCGAAAAAAACACAGCACCAGACTGCTCCCAATACGGTGTCAAACGATAACGCGAACTCGGCACCTAAAACGGATCCTGAGCTCAATACTCCCGCAGTCAGCCCTGACTCAAATCCAGCCACTGAAAACCCCGTCTCCAATCCCGTCTCTGTTTCTCCGGAAAACAATCCGGTTGATTCAAACTCAAATACCGCAACAGCCCCCGCAACAGACGGAAATACGGTTTCAGACACGAGCGTGGCCACAGATATGACCACGACCTCAGGTACTGCCTCAAACACAGGAACCTCAGTTCTCCCAAGCTCCACGCTGGATATTGTTTACCGCACCGACGTCGAATCCAAATACACTTCGCAAGTGAGCTTGGATGTGCATTATTCTGAAAGCAATAAAACGAAGCCAGTCTTCATCTTTATCCACGGAGGCGGATGGATTTCAGGTGATAAGGGTGAAGCCGTGAACGCTCAGGTGAGTCAGCTCGGCGCATTCGTGCAGGCGAATGGCTATCTTCTTGTTTCCGCCAATTACCGACTTGTTGACATCGAAGCATTCAAACAGAATCTGGCTTCTCCCACCTACCGCGAACAGGCGTCTGATGTTGCTCACGTTGTTGGATGGGTGGTGGCAAATATTTCGAAATACGGGGGCAATCCCAATAAGATCGTTCTCGTGGGTCACTCTGCTGGTGCACACCTTGCTCCGCTCGTTGCAATGGATTCGCGCTACCTCGCACAGGTGGGTCTCACTGCCTCCTCCATCTCGAAGGTCATCTCACTCGATGTGCACGCTTACAATATCCCTTATGCCATCCAGCTGATGACCAACAACACAACATTTTCGGGACAGATCCCCAGTCTGAAACTGATGTTTGGGCAAACCTCAACGGACCAACTTAAAGCATCGCCCGCCAATTACATCACCTCAAACAAGTCCCTGCCTGAATTCCTGATCCTTTCAGCAGGGCTCATGAAGGGCACTGTTCAAGATTTGACGAAAAAGACTTCAATGGCCTTTGTGAATAGTTTGAAAGGGGCAAACTTCATTGCCAATCATTACGACTACCCAACTGAAACACACAGCTCCATGGTGACAGACATCAACACAACAGGAGATCAACCCGCCATTGTCATCCGGCAATTTCTGTCGAGCCTCGTGAGCCCGTGAGGGACGAATCGCAAGGGCACGCGCATGACACTATGAACAGCGGGAAGTCGCATCAAGGAATACGAAACACTCCAGAGCGTGTCGTCAGCTTGTTCTCACCACCTGTGGGCGAAATGCCGTGGATGTAGATGAGCTTTCCGGACTGGGCTGACGTTCCGCTGATGGGAATCACAAAACGGTGTGGAACTCCTGAGGTGCGACAGACTGCCGAAACTCCGGCATCGGTATAAAGGTTGGCTCGAAACTCTCCGGCAAAAACACCGACACCCGCGGCTCCACCCAGATAAACGTGGACAAGAATGGACTGACTTAAGCTCTTCTGACAAGCCCAACCCTGAATTTGCTGTCCATTGAAAACGCCATCAATGTCTCCGATCACATCGCCACCTTGCTGCAGAGGAGCTGAAACAGTTGCAACGGCAACGGTAGGTGTGGGAATTTGAAATGATCCCGAACGGGTGATGGCTTTGTTTTCCAAACCCGTCGGCGAAATGCCATGGATGAAGATCGACTTGCCGGCGTGAGCAGACATTGTGCTGATAGGAATCACAAACCGATGTGCAATTCCTGAAGTTCCGCACAAGGCAGAAACACCACTGTCACTCGTAAGATTTGCAGAAAATTCGCCCGCAAAAACTCCTATCCCTGCACTTCCACCCAAATAAACGTGGACAAGAATGGACTGACTTAAGCTCTTCTGACAGGCCCATCCCTGAATTTGTTGTCCATTGAAGACTCCATCGATGTTGCCAATAATCTCTTCGACAGGTGGAGTGGAAGTCACTGTTCCTGCAGAACCTGAAGTGCTTGACGCAATGTTGGATGTGCCTTGAGTTGTTCCGGAATTCATCGCGGGAAAACTCTCACTTTTGCTCACAAAAACACTGAATATTTTATTTGCCGTGTGTGCCATGGAACCAGGAATTGACTCACTCACTCGAGCTCCTGTCTCGCTGGGTCGCTCACTCCAGCTCCCCACTCTCAATTGCACGCTGCCGTCTAAGATGCCCTCTTGCTGCAGAAGCTTGGTGATTTGAAGCAGCGACCTTTCGTAAAGCTCATTGGTCGAAATTCCTGCCGTTTTGCGTGTGGAAAGCGTTTTTCCATTGAGAAACACCTCACAATCAGGAGTCGGACACGGGCCGTTTTTGTCAAATGCAATCACGACGTTGATACCCAACTGAACTCCCAACCCAGAGAGCATTGCCTTCAATCGCTTCAGATTCTCGACAACATAAGCAGTGTCGTAGGTCCAATCGACATCCATCATGACGGAGTGAACATTAAAGCCGGCATTTCTGACTCTCAGGATCAGCTGCTTCAAATATTCGACTGAGTTATGACAGGGCGACTTCAGCAACCAAAGATTGTTCTTATCCAAAAAGAACGACGGATTCTGCTGGTAAATTTTATCGAGACACATTTCATCATGCCACTCCCAACCCGGATTGACATTCCAATGCAATGAAACACGTGGCATGCGATCGGACCATTTTTGTCGGGCAGCCGAGAGATACTCAATGTAATCATCCTGCAGGCCCTCAAGCCGCGGTTGCGTGGGATTCAAAGTCTGAGCACACGTTCTGTCCGTCTTTGCCTGCGACTTTCTGTCGCTCCAGCTTCCTGTCGTCTGTGCCAAGATGCCTGCATCAAAAGAAGGGAGCAGGTTCGGCATTCGTTCATCGAAGATGATCTCATTGGGAACGATGGGAATGTTGTCACGTGTGACAAACCAACCCGCACCTGAAGGATCCTTTCTGTCGGTGGGTGAGCAAAGACCCAAGTGGGTACAAAAGAAATTGCCACTGGGAATCGGACGCCCATAAAGCTCCGCTTCTGCCAATGCAGCCCCATCCGCACATTGCGTGAACCCCGGCACTTCGACACTCAAGGGCAATTGATTCTCGGCTGCCACTTTCAAAAAACCACTTCCGGCAGAAAGATGGCCGATCTCTGAGGCGAAGAGATTGAATGTGCCATTGGCTGCCTTCAAATTTTTAAGCAACAACGGCCAGCGTGTGGGGTCGCCGAAAGACTCATCCAAATGACCATTGACGACCTTCACTTCACCTGTGTTGGGTTCAGGGAGTTTGTACCAGCTGTTCGCAGCACCTTGATTCGGAGTGATTGAGAAAAGCGAACGGCCCATCACGGGCGCATTCGTTGATACGTATGAACCATTCGCCGTGAGTCCCTGAATGCCGCGGTCTTTTCTCTGCGAGAGATTGATGTTGCTGCTCTGCTCTGCACTGTTGCAGTTGATGAGCAGGACACACACTGAAACAGAGAAAAAAGTTCTTAAAATCGTACCTTTCATATTGTCCCCACCTTTTCCGAAGTATCGGCCGGTGGGGCAAAATTGTTGAGTCATTTCGGCTAGAAATGACTTTTTTAGGGATTTGCTGGAAGTCGGACCAGATTCGACCGCGATGTGCCAGTCATTTCAGTCCCTTTGGGGATGCCAAGAAGGCCAAGCACTGTCGGAGCGATATCATCAGCGCGGACGGGAATTGAAGACGATTTTCCGGCGGGAATTTTCCAACCATAGAACACAATCGGAATGCGCGCGTCGTCATCATTGGAGGTGCCATGATTTCCTGCTTCGCGATCATCTCCCAGCCAACCCGGCTGCACGAGCAGAGCCGCATCGCCTGATCGGGCAATTTGATGACCCCGTTTGAAGAATTCGCTTTCTGCATTTTGCGCCTTGAGGATGTCCTCAAGGGTCAGCATTCCCCGCAGCCCATTTTCCTTTGCGACGATGTTTCTCAATTCAGTCAGAATTTCAGAACTTTTTTTCTCGACCCGATGCAGAGTTGCCTCGTTCAAATAAATTTCATTTGAACTGATCTCATCTATCCATGGCCCGACACCAAATTTCGCCTCCAGAGCCGCTTCAAATTTTAACTTCAATCCAGATGGAGAGAGTCGACCCGATTGCACTCCCGAAGCTGAAGAGACTTCCGGCAAACTCTGAACACCGTGATCGGCCGTGAGAACAAAAAGCACATGACCTTCGCCCCACGAAGATTCCAATTCCCGCCTGAGCCTCTCCACGCTTTTATTCAAGTTCAGGTAGATATCGAAATGTTCAGGACTCTCAGGACCAAACGCATGACCCGCAATATCGGGAGTTGAAAAAGAGACGCTGAGGAAATCGGGAACAGCGGGAGGAAGGCACGGCGTGCTGGAATCGCGCGATGCACAACCCAAACGCTCCTGACGCACGGCCTCCAACGCGAAGTTGACCAAGTGCTCGGAAGCAAACGGCGTGAGCTCAAAGAACCGCCTTGCTCCGAGCGGACCCATGCCCTTCGTTGAATATGATGCGGGGAATCCTGTTCCTAAACGCGCTGAGAGCGGGCTGCGAATGCTCAAAGCATTCTTATATTTTTCCTCGCTGAGCAAATCCTTCATTTCGCTCAAGGAGAGACGTGATGTCCAAGTGAAATTGAAATCGGGAGCCTGTTTGGTATTGAAGGAATTCACCCATGCAGGAAGCTGGGGAGTGAAGCGTTGGCTCGAAACCATGCTGCCTGACTTGTAGTCGTACCAATAGACTCCCGCACTACTTGAGCCACCGCAAAAAACAGCACCTCGGTCTTTCAATGAAACTGCAAAGCTCTTTGATGATTTTTCACTCGCCCTATAAAGAACGTCAGCCAGACTGGGGGCAAGAAGCTGTCTGTTGCTCACTCCATCGGAGGCGACGCGCGAGAGCGGATCGTCGGGCAGCAGACCGGGAGTTCGGACTATTGGACTCGAAGCATCATCCACAGCTTCCACTTTCTTTTGCAATCTTCTGTCGAAATAGGAATTGCCGACAATCCCATGCTGACTGGGCGATGCACCTGTGCAAACAGAAGCATGCCCTGCGGCGGTCACCGTAGGAGCGCTTGCGGTTCGTGCTTCGGCAAATGAAACACCTTGAGCCTTGAAGCGAGCCAGCCCTTCCGGTTTGCCTTGGGGCGATTGAGATTGGAACGCTTTAGAAAAGCGATCCAACATATCGCCGCGCATCTGATCGACAATCACAAAGACAACTAGACGAGGCGCAGTATGGGGATCGCGATCCTCTGAAGGAACGCTCGTGGTGAGGTGAATGCAGGAGGATGAGAGAATTGAGAGAACGAGGAAGCTTGGATTGAAATTCAATCGCACAAAACTCATTTCAACCAGCCTCAAATTGTGAGAGAAACATTCCTGATTTTTTGACAATTCTTCACCATTTGACTAGATCTGACAAGTCATCCTGATTTTCAGCTGATTCAAGTGTGCGTGGTTAAACAACCGCTGCACTCACGCTTGACATCTTGGTTTTCTGCCCAACCCTCCGAGGAGGAAAACCTCTCCATGCTCAGCATCTTTACATTGAATTCCCGCAACTCATTCTTGATCTCTTCTCTCTTTGTTTTTTCACCCATGGCCATTGCCACGAGAGCGCAGGCCGCAGACGAAGCAAAACCGCTGGATCAGCGACTCACACTGCAGCAAGCCATGCAATTGGGCCGCGAAAAACCATTTCAGGTGAGACTGGCACAAGCGCAGGTTGACGAAGCACAAGCACGCGCCTCGTCTGCAGCAGGCATGCTTTTGCCTCGCATTGATCTGGACGCACAGCGTATTCAATTCGACAAGGCTGTGAACACAGCGACCGGCAAGAGCTGGGCACCGCAATATCCTGAGCGGGTCACAACCGCAGCCGTTCAAGTTTCGCAGCCCATCTTCGGCCTTTTACCTATGAGCCTTCAAGCACGCGCCACCTCAATGCTTGCAGACCAAGCCGACGCCTCGGCCATTCAGGCGCGCCGCGACGGCGCATTGATGGGCGCACAATATTTTCTTGGGGCGGTCAGGGCGACGCAATTTTTCAGCATTGCCCAATCAAGCCTCGCTCTTGCTGAAAAGCAAAAGAGTGACGCCGATGCACTTCTGCGCGCGGGCAAACTGAGCCAAGCTGACGTCATGCGCTTTGAGCTGAGTCTGGCCGATGCGCGCGCACAACTCACTCAGGCGGGCGTGGCAAAAGATCTTTCTCTCCTGACCCTCAACGACACTCTCCTCATCAATGTAAAAGAAGATGGCCTCGATGCGCCGCAAACATCATATTTCGAGGACAAGAAACCCACTCCCCCTGAGCTGACGGAAGTCCTCCGCCGCGCCATGGAACGGCGGCCTGAGCTGAAGGCAGCACGCAATCAGCTCGAAATTGCGCAGCTCACCACTTGGGCTGCACGTTTGGACTATTCTCCTTCACTCAATGCATTTGCCCGTTACGAGCGCGACTTCGAAGCAAAAGAAATCCGCGGAAAAGCCACGGATGCTTCTCCTCCCCCACTTCTCACAGCAAAGAATGATCTGAGAGACAAGCTGGCGGTTGGATTGCAGCTCAAATGGCAACTGTGGGATTGGGGCACTCGATGGAACAAGATCAGCGAAACTGTTGCACAACGTACAAAGGCGGAAATTGCATCGGAACAGGCTGCATCACTTTTGAAAACCGAAGTGATCAAGTCATATCTTGATTTCAAAGCAGCAACTGACGCTCTTGAAACCTCGAAGTCAAGCGTCCGACTGGCAGAGGAAGTTTACAAACTCACTCAAGCCCGCTTCACCAACGGACAAGCTTCATCCACCGACCTCATCACCTCAGAGCGCGATCAGGCGCGTGCCCGCGCGGGCCTTGTGGCTGCACGGGCTGAGGTCGATTTGGGGTGGTTCCGCTTGCAACGCAACATGGGTGAAGACCCAGCGCTGTGAGCAAATCGTTAATGGACATCTGAAGAAAATGAACTCGAACAACGGAGAGTCATCACCATGCGGCACCTGTTCAATCTTCCGAAATTGCTCTCTCCCTTGAGTCTGGCATTTGTTTTTCTGCCTGCACTCACAAACATCGCCTGTACGGGAAAGAAGGTCGATTTGCCGACCGAAGCACCGCAGGTGAGTGCTGCGCAGGCCCCTTTGGCAGGAGCGCAAGTGGCGGAGGCTGCCCCTCATGCCGTATCAGCTTCCGAAAAGCCGAGTGCTGAATCAGAATCACAGAAAAGCACGAATGGACCCGCTGCATCTGCCACTCCTTCAGCTGACACAGTCATGCGCGTTTCGGGGCAGGTGAATTCAGGCAAACAAGGTCAGTCCAGCTTTAAGGTGGCCGGACACATTGCAAAGACTATTGTGCAAGTCGGTGAGCGCGTTCGAAAAGGTCAGACACTCGCGGTGCTCGACGAAACCGATGCTCAACTCCGCCTGCGCTTGGCACAAAACCAGCTGGAACAAGCCCGCATTGGCTTTGAACAGGCACAAAAAGATCTCGACCGCGAACAGCAGTTGAAAAAGGAAGGCGCCACAACACAAGCCAATTTGGAACGCATGACCAATGCGCTCGCTACAGCACGTATTTCACAATCCCAAGCGCAAATCGCTCTTCAACAGGCCGAGAAAGCATTCGCTGACACGAAACTCCAAGCCGCGTTCGACGGCGTTGTCGCACGACGTTTGAAGGTGGAAGGCGAATATGTGGGCGTCGGGGCAGCCGTCTTCGAACTCGCCTCACTCAATGAACTTGAAGTGTCATTGCGCGTTCCGGAGAATCTCATCCGCAAGGTCAAACCCGGTCATCCCATCACACTTTCTATTCCCAGCTTGGGGAAAGACACAGAAGCAAAAATTCTGCGCATTGTTCCTGTGATTCAGGAAAACTCACGCACGTTCGAGGTCATTGGCCGCATCCAAGGCGCTCTCACTGGCGAGATCATTCCGGGCCAATTTGTTGAGGCTCAGCTTTAAGGAGTTCCAGTCATGCTTCTTGCCGAAGTCTCTATCAAGCGCCCCGTTTTTGCCACGATGCTCAACGTCATCCTGATTGTTTTCGGGCTTTTTTCATACAAAAAGCTCGGCATCGATCAGTTCCCGAACATCGACTTTCCTGTGGTCACCGTGCAGGTCACCTACCCCGGCGCCGATCCAAAAACAGTCGAGCAGAAGATTCTTCAACCCCTTGAAAAAGGGCTCAACGGGATCGAGGGAGTTGAGGCACTCAATGCGACTGCTTTTCCAAATTTTGGACAGGTGGTGCTCCGCTTCAAACTCGAGCGCAACGGCGACAAAGCAGCTCAGGATGTGCGCGACAAAATGTCGGCCCTCGCCTCGCAGCTGCCCACAGAGGCCCTCGCACCGGTCATTGCCAAGTTTGATATCGGTGGCGCTCCGATCATGACCATGACCCTCTCAGCGGACACACTTCCCTACTCTGCGCTGTCGAAACTCGCCAAGGACAAGGTCAAGCCGGTGCTGGAAACGGTGGCAGGCGTGGGACGTGTCGATTTGGCTGGACAACGCGAACGGGAAATTCACATCCTGATGTCGCGCTCCAAATTACAATCGTTCGGTCTTTCACCGGCACAAGTTGTGCAGGCCGTGCAAACTCAAAATACCGACGTTCCCAGCGGAAAACTCGAGAACAAAGAAAGTTTGTTGCGCATCCGCACGGAAGGCACCCTCAGCAGTGCTGAGGAGGTGGGAGAAATTCCGGTTCCTCTTCGCACGGGACAGAAAATCCGCGTGAAGGACATCGGTGAGGTCCTCGACACACTCGAAGACGAAACTGGATCTGCCAGTGCCAACGGACAAACAACCATCGTGATGGTCCTCTACAAGCAATCAGGCGGCAACACAGTTGCCATTGCTGAAACCGCAAAGGAGAAGATTGCCGAACTGAAGAAGACCCTCCCTGAGGGCGTGAAGTTCGAAATTTTCCAAGACAACTCAAAATACATCAAAGGCTCGATTGAATCGGTCAAATTTGACCTCGTGCTTGGGGCATTGCTTGCCATTGTGATCGTGCTTTTGTTCTTGCACGATTGGCGGGCGACCATCATCAGTGCATGTGCCATTCCCACCTCCGTGATTGCCACTTTCTGGTTTGTCCAAACGATGGGTTTTACCCTGAATCTGATGACCACCCTCGGCCTGACCCTCTCCATCGGTATCCTTGTCGACGACGCGATTGTGGTCATCGAAAATATTTACCGTCGGCTGGAAATGGGAGAATCGCCCTTTGATGCCGCGCGCAATGGAACATCGGAAATCGGCCTCGCAGCCCTCGCCATTACTCTCTCCATTGTAGCCGTGTTTGTTCCTGTGGCATTCATGGAAGGCATCTTGGGGCGCTTTTTCTATCAATTTGGTATGACTGTCGCATTCTCTGTGATGGTGTCACTCTTTGTGGCCTTCACACTGACTCCGATGATGAGTTCGCGGCTGCTGAAATCGCACCATGGACACATCCCCTCTTTCTTTGTGCCCTTTGAACGTGCTTTCACTCAAATTGAAGAGAAATACCGTCACATCCTCCGCAAATCGCTCATGAGCCCCAAGAAGACGGTCGGGGTGGGTGTCGCTGTTCTCATTATCAGCATGGTTCTTCTCAAGTTCGTGCCGGTGAGCTTCTTCCCGAAAGAAGACAGAAGCCAATTTCAGGTCAACTACGAACTCCCTGAGGGAACACCTCTCTCTCTGATGAAAGAACGCGCTGCAGTGGTGGACTCCTTTCTGCGCCAGTATCCCGGAGTCAAGGATGTCGTTGTGGCGATTGGTGCCAATGCCGAGCGCAAACCCAATTTAGCCCGCTTGGACGTGAATCTGATCGCCAAGAACATGCGTTCTTTCACACAAGAGGAAATGGTCAAGCGCCTGCGTACGGACCTCAAAACCCGTTTCCCCGATCCGAAGGACAAGATTGAGGTCTCAGAGCAATCAGGAAGCGGTGGCGGTCGGCAGCAGCCTATTCAGCTGATTCTTCAAGGAGCCGAGTTTGAAAAGCTCAGTGCCTATGCCAACGAAACGCGCGACTGGGTGAGCAAAAACATCGCCGGTGCGGTTGATGTGCAAACATCGGAACCGCCGCTCGTTCAGGAAGTTAAGGTTGTCACCGACCCCGTGCGCGCAGCTGACGTAGGCATGAGCACACAGCAGGTGGGATTCGCGTTGCGCACCCTTTTTGAAGGGCTCAAGGTCGGAGAAATTGAAGACAAAGGCGAACGCTACAATGTCCGTGCCAAAGTGGCCGACATCGACTCCCGAAGTTTGGCAGACCTCAGTGGCCTCACACTCCCCAATGCGATGGGCGTTCCCATTGCACTCACCAGTGTTGCAAAAATTGAAGCGAAGCCGTCTCTCTCGAAAGTCGAACGCCTCGGCGGACAGCGGCAGATTGTTGTATTGGCCAACTTCCAAGGGAAGGACCTGAGCGGAGCCATCCGCAAGCTGGAGGAGCAAGTGAAGTCCACACTGCCTGAAGGTGTGAGTTTCAGCTTTGAAGGCCAAGCGAAACTTTTGAAGGACGCCGTGAGCGCGATGCTCAGCGCACTTGGTTTAGCCATCCTGCTTGTGTTCATTGTTCTGTGCGCCCAATTTGAAAGTTATCTCACTCCTTTTGTGATTATGATGTCCGTACCTCTGGCGTTCTCGGGGGCTTTTGCAGGCTTGCTTGTCACACAGAAAGCCATGAGCATCTATGCCATGATTGGCCTCATCATGCTCATGGGTCTGGTGACTAAGAACGCCATTCTGCTGATTGACTTCACTCTCGGCCGCATGCGTGCTGGTTTGAATATGATCGACGCGCTTGTGGAAGCCGGCCCCGTCCGTCTGCGCCCCATTCTCATGACAACTGCAGCGATGATCTTCGGAATGTTGCCCATTGCCATTGGTCATGGCGATGGAGGGGAAGCGCGTGCCCCCATGGCGGTGTGCGTGATAGGCGGCCTCGTGAGCTCCACACTCCTCACACTGGTCGTTGTTCCGAGTGTGTTTGTGCTTGTGCAAAACGGGCGGGAAAAAGTCTCTCAATGGAGAGGAAAGCTGACAGGCAGAAAAACAACGGCAGGCGAAATTCCGGCTGCGACAAGTCAGTCCCATTGATCAGGACACAAAACCTTAGGGCAGATTCCACTTGGTCTTGAGGTAGCTTTCAACGCTCGCTCTGTCGGTGGTGCTCAGGGGAGGCGAGTAGAGAATGAGCTCTGAAATCTCTCCCTTCCAACCGCGGCCTAAAGCCGTTTGCAAGCGATCGATACCAACGGTGATACCATTGGTGGATGTGGCCGAAGCAAACTCCGTTGTCGCACGAATTAGACTCAAATTGGACATTTCTGGGAAAACGTTGTCAATTCTGTTCAATGAGTTCACTGCATTGAGAAACATCTGGTTAAATATAGTGGGATTGAACTGTGTTGAACTTCCGACGGCCGTCAACCAAGACGACAGCGAATTGTTGCGGGGCGCGAGAATACTCTCCGTGTTTGAAAAATTGGTCGTGCTTGGACCAGCAAACCTCCCCACAGCATAAACTTCGCTGACAGTCACGGAACTCGAATTCTCCAAAAACTTGTCGTTGTCGGTGCTTGGCCAAACGAGTGTATTGCGGCCATTGACAAAATTTCTTGTGATGCTGGGTCGGTTTGACGCGCTCGCTTGTGACAAATGACGTTTCCAATAAGCCTTATCCGCCCAACCCAAAACAGCTGGTGCCGCACTTGTCGCGTTGTCAAGACTGATACTCGCGGCGTCGCTCGAATCATACCAGACCACAGGGTATGCTTTGATAGGTGTAAACGAGCCCGCCGTGTAATTTTGTCCTGGGGACAACGCATAAAACTCCGAGACCGATAAAATATCTGAACTCGCTGACGTATTCTTGATCCGCAAATAGCGGGCATGAAAATCAACATCAAATTTGTAAATGCCCAATGCTGGGAGTGTTCCCGTGTTGAACGCAAAACTCCAGTTGGTTCCATCAATTGAATATTCAACAGTTTTGTTCTCGGTGAGCGATTTGTCCGCAAGTGGAGAAGCCGCCGAAGCATTTGAAGTGCCGACAATCACTCTGTCAATGAGGTAGGGTCTCTTGAAATCGACTTTGATCCAACCGCTACTCGCTTCAGCGTTGGTGGCGGCCACATTCCCAAGAATGGTTCCGTCAGTAAGAAATGAACTTTGCGCCGCTGTAGAACTCGCGTTCACACTGGATTGCGTGTAAGTGGTGCCCAAAACACTGGGAATAAATGTTGGAGGGTTTTCATCCGGAAAAGGTGTTGTTGGCGCGACAAAATCAGCGGTATATCTTGCAACACCCATGGTGACCCTAAATTCATCAAAATAACCTGCGTCACCACCGCTCACATTTCTTGCAAAACGCAAGTACCCATTATTTGAAAAACAGTCGCTTCCAGAGACTGACTTCACGAGAACACCATTAAGAAAGATTCGCAACATCGAGCCATTCCGAGTGTATGCGACGTGATGCCAGGTATTTAATGGCACTGACAGCTGAGCAGCAGATGAACTATTGATAATAAAAGATGTGTAGTAGAAACCGCTGCTACTCGTCACCAAGGAGAGCGTCCCTGTGCCCTCTTGAACGGCGATTCTACATTGTGTATTTGCTGCCGATTCGGTGATAAAAAGACCCTTGATGCCATTGACATTGTCTAATGTTCGGTACCACCAACCTTCCATGGTAAAGTCCGTTCCATCAGGAAAATTAACAATACCAGCATCGACGTATCCAGAGGCAGAACTTCTCAATGAAGTTACGCCAAATTTGCTATTCGAGAAGTCATGCCCTCCAGTACTCACTTGGGTCAATGTCTTTTTCAATTTTGAAGAATCGACAAAAGTCGTGTTCCCGGGACTCCCCTCAAGGTGTGCGAGTAGGACGACATTATCGAAGTAGGGATCCTCGAAAACATCCACAGCTTGCACTGCAAAAATCCTTTCGAATGCACCTCCTTCGGGGTCTGCTGCCCGAACGCGCAAACTATAAATATCTTGAACCTCGTAATCTAACGAAGCAGTCGCGCGCAAAGAGTTGCCGCTGATGTTGAACTTCGCGTTGTCTGTGTCTCCAGCACCTGCCACCAATGAAAAAATCATGTTTGCAGGAAGTGTATCAGCATCAACTGCGCCCAACGTACCCACAACAGCATTGACACCGCCGTTCTCCCAGACCGTATTTCTAGACAGAAGAATATCAGTGGGTGCCACTGCTCCACCACTCACACTGATCGTAAAGTTCTTGCTGATAAAAAGACCACTTTGCACGGTTGAAGTCACGGTTATCATATAGGAGCTCTTTGTGGCAGCGTTGAAGATTTCGGCGGTTTTAAGGGCATCACCAACAAGACTGAAAGAAGAGGCGTCGGTCCCACTCAATGTATAGGTGAACTGGGAACCCGTGTCAGGATCCAGAGTGGAAAGCGTTCCGACCGTGGTCCCGATCGGGAGATTCTGGCCGATGTTCGAGGAAGAAAGAAGAATATCGGTCGAAGGTTCATCTACATTATTCACAGTCACTGTGAAGTTCTTGGAAATGAAGAGCCCCCCCTGATCGGTACTCTTGATGGTAAAGGAGTATGAATTTTTGAGTTCATAATTGAAGGAGAGCGAAGATTTTAGGGATGATCCAGCGATTGTGAATGACGATGCATCAGTGCCGCTCAACATATAGGTGTGGGCGTTTCCAAAATCGGGGTCGGAACTAGAAATCAAACCAACAACAGTGCCTATACCTAAGTTCTCATCGATCGAAGTTGAACTCAGCGTCATATTGGTAGGAGCTTCATTCACATTCAAAACCGTCACTGTGAAGTTCTTTGTGAAAGAAAGATCTCCTTGATCCTTCACAGTCACCGCTATCGTATAAGAACTCTTTGCCTCGAAATTCACGGGCGATGTTGAAACAAGATTGCCCGAAACAATGGAGAACGAACCCGCGTCTGGCCCAGCCAAAGTATACGTGAAGGATTCTCCAAAATCAGGGTCCGTCGGAGTAAACACGCCCACCACACTCCCCACGAGGGCATTTTCACTGAGGGTGTTCGCCGATAAGGTAAGATTCGTCGGAGCTTCGTTTACGTTAGTGACTTGGATTGAGAAATTCTTGCTGATCTGGAGATCATTCTGATCCTTGACAACAATCGTGACTGCATAAGAGTCCTGAGCCTCGAAATCCAAAGGAGCCAAAGCGACAAGCATCCCACCAGAAATCGAAAATGCTGATGCGTCTGTGCCTCCAAGGCTGTAAGTGAATGTATTTCCGGCATCGGGGTCTAGGGCAGATAAGAGCCCCACCAAATTCGCATTCTCCACAACGGTCGAATTCGACAGTATCACATCTGTTGGTGCCTCATTAGAATCGGTGATCTGAATTGTGAGTGATTTTGTAAAGGACTGAGAACCTTGATCCGTGCTTGTCACTGAAATCGAATATGATGATTTATCTTCAAAATTGAAGCCACCGCCAGTTTTCAAGAGATTGCCGGAAATCGAAAACAAGCCTGCATCGGGCCCAGACAAACTGTACATGAATGTGTTGGAGGCATCGGGGTCGATCGTTGCAAGTGTTCCTATGGTTGTGCCAGTGACTGCAAGTTCACTCACGGTACTGCTTGAGAGGCTGATGTCCGTTGGAGCCTCGTTCTGGTCTACAACTGTCAGGGTGAATGTCTTCCCGAACGACAGATTGTTCTGGTCGCGACCTGTGATCGTCAGTGCATAAGAGCTCTTGGATTCAAAATTGATGGGCGCTGTAACCACCAATGTGTTCGCGCCCGACATCGCAAATGAAGCTGCGTCTGCTCCAGAGAGCGAATAAGTGATGTTCGCGCCCACGTCTTGATTGATTCCCGTGAGTGTTGCCACGGTCGAACCAATCGACACATTTTCATTTATAGTGCTGCTCGAAAGGACAATATCTGAAATCGGTTCGCTTACGTTCGCGACCGTCAATGTGAAGGTCTTTGTATAGCCCACATTGTTTTGGTCGGTGGCAGTGATTGTCACCGCATATGAGCTCTTTGTCTCAAAATCAAACACGGATTTCGTGACAAAATTATTGCCAACCACATCAAAAGAAGTGCCATCTGCGCCACCCAATGTGTAGGCATAAGTGCTGCCCATGTTGGGTTGCAGTAACGAAAGCACCCCTACGAGTGCACCGGACTCGAGGTTCTCGGCCACGGATGTTTTTGAAAGCACAATGTCAGCAGGAGCCTCTATCAAGTTTCCGACCGAAATGGTCAAAGGCTTCGCGAAGGAGAGATTGTCTTGGTCTGTGGTCGTCACAAAGAAACTATAGGCACTCTTCAATTCATAGTTGAAGATGATTTTTGCTCGCAGTTTTGCGCCAACCACTTCAAACGCATAGGAGTCTGTTCCGGCCAACGTGTAACTGTGAGTGCTTCCTTCGTCGGAGTCGATCGAAATGAGTGTCCCAATTTCTGTTCCAATCGCATTGTTTTCCAAAATTGTATTGCCGGAGAGAATGATATCCGAGGGAGCTTCTTTGACGTCCAGAACAGCAATGGTGAACGATTTGAACGTTTTCAGACCGCCCTGATCTGTCACCATAACGTCGATGGAGTAGGTTCCCTTTTGCTCGTAATCGAGTGGTGCCTTTGTCATCAACTTTCCGTTATTAATCTCAAAAAAATCCGAAATGATTCCATAGGTGAAGGTGTCGCTCACATCAGGATCTGCCACAGAGAAGGTTCCGACCGCAGTTCCGACCGGCATGTTTTCAAGAACTGTCATGTTCGAAAGCGCGATGTTGGTCGGAGATTCATTGACGTCGGCCACCTTGATGATGAAATTCTTTGAAAGAGAATCTCCATCCGAGCGAGCGCTCGTGATGGTGATGGCGAAGTTTCTTTGTGCCTCAAAATCAAAGACGCGGTTTGTTTTTATCTTGTCTGCTACAATTGTGAACGCGGAAGCATCTGTTCCACTCAATTGATAACTGAATGAAGCCCCGCCTGAATTTGAGATAGCCAGAGTTCCCACATCAGTGCCTAGAGGTGCGTTTTCAGCTACGGTCGCAGAGGAGAGTGTCACCTCGCTGAAGCCAATGCGAAACACACGAGAGAGTTTGATGGCAGTGTCCGACTCCCCCGCCACGCGCACAAACACATCACTCCCATCGTTGAACGGAAACTCACTCCGCACGAAGCCACACCGCCCATCGTTGACGGCCTGCAGCGTGCCGAAAACCTGCGTGCGGAATCCGGTGTCGGTGCAGCCGGAATAATCAGTGACAAAGTTGATTCCCTCCCGCGAAGTGGAAAGGTCAGGAACAGAAGCCAGCTTCCCATCCCACGCCGAGAGTGAAGCTTCTGAGTAGGAGTATGCAATTCGAATATCTGCAGCCGAAGTGAATGAATTCTGCCAAGTAAAGCGAGCAGAGGTGCCCCCACTGACGTTTGCCACCTCGGGATAAATGTCAAAAGTCTTTTCTGCTGTTCCTGTGGAGACGGGAAGCGAGAAAACTTGCGGCTCGGTGATCACAGGTGTTTCACCGCTTGACGCAGTTGTTGCGCTGTCCTCCGGCAGTTGCAGCGCCACCTTTTGTTCTGAAAGAAGGGCTTCACTTGATGCAGCTGTCGTTCCCGCGGTCTGTGGCTCAGCAGGGTAATTAGGAAGAGGAGGAAGACCGCCATTGACGCGCAGTTGGCTCACAGCATTGGCAAAGTCACTTGGAAGAATAAACCGAGACAGAAACACCCGACCCGCATCCTCAATTTTCAAATCCAGCTGATTGGAAGAGATTTTGTTGATGGGAAGTGCAACGAGCCCGAATTCGTCGGCCTTCGTTTCATAAATAATCTGTGCAGAGCCCGTGCCCAGCCAAAACGAGAGCGAAGTCAGGGCCGCAGGTGGGGCCTCTTCTTCTCCTTTGCCCAGCATACCCACCTTGGCGTTGGCCATCGGTTCGGCATCCTCACGGCGCAATTCCACAAGGAAGCTTCCTATGACGGGAGTCGGGGGAATAATCTTTCCGCCAGTGTTTGGATTCTTGGGACCTCCAACAGGACCATTGCCCAGCGGTGGGCCGCCGAGTGCGTTGCTGGTATTCCCTTTATTCTTGCAGGCTGCCATGCCTAGCGTTGCCAGTGCGACAGCGGCAGCACAGAGCACTCTGCTCGCAGACACTCGACAATCCTCCCAAAAGACGAATCGGCGCGAATCGCCGGTCTCATGAGGCTAAACATCACTGTGAGACTGCACTTGTGCGCCAATTTACAACGTACCAATTTAATTGCGTTTTCTGAAGAAATAGTTGGTAAAAATCGTCAGGGAAATTGAGGACATTAAGCGCAGACTTCAGGATTCCGACGTCGTCAAGCCCCTCATTTGCTCAGGTATCACTCCAGAGATCAGCTCAACAGGTTTTAAACCCCGCTAAGGTTTCCTCTTCAGTTCTATCGTGGCACCCCAGACTTTCTTGGTTGTGAGGGATGTCGCACCAATTTGCACCGGACTGGTCGTCATCACTGAAGAATCGGAGACGTTCAGATAATACTGTGCATGGCGATGAAAGTAATTAGGTGCCGGTAGGGAATAACCGCTGCTAGTGCCATGGCACAGAATCCGCAAGGCCCAACTCGTGTCAGGATCTTCAAAATTCACGTACGGGTATGTTGCTACTGTGTTCGCATCCATAAACGAAGTCGACGCCCCGATGGTTGCATTTGAGTAAACGAGAATTGAAGCTTGATCAGTTGTAAAGCAAGCTCCCCAAGGGGAGAGACTGTAACTCGTGGACGTCGCAATTTTCCATTGGACCTTCACAATTCCACCGTTTGCCGAACTCGGAGTCGTCTGAAAGAGTACCGTAAAACCCGGCAAGTCAGGAAAAGATCTTACATCAGACGTGCCCGAAACCACAATGATCAGATCCCCTATGCTGTGAGCGGGAGCTGCGGTGGTGGTGGACGGGCAATTTGCGTTCGCCACACCAACAAATCGAACGGGATTTCCTAGAGGTGGAGTCCCTGTAGACAGATTCCATTTCGTCGCAAGGTAATTTTCCACATTCTTCCTGTTGTCTGTGGTGAGCGGTGGAGAAAAGAGAAGTAATTCTGAAATTTCGCCTTTCCATCCGCGGCCAAGATTTGTCTGGAGCCTATCGATCCCGACAGTAATGCCATTGGAAGAAGTCACCGCGTTTGAAAACTGAGTCACTGACCTCATCAAGGTCAAAGAATTGAGCTCTGGAAAAACACTATCGACGCGGTTACTCGAGAGATATCCATTCAGAAAAAGATACGAAAAAATGGAACTGTCGAAACCAGAGGAGCTACCGAAGGCATTCAACCAAGGCAAGAGGGCATTGTTGCGCGGAGACACCAAGCCTTCAGAGTTTGAAAAGCTCATCCCATTTTGACTTTCAAACCGGCCTACAGCGAAAATCTCACTCGCCGTCACCGATCCGCCATGCTCGAGAAATCTATCGTTGTCTGTGCTTGGCCAGCGAAGCGAATTTCGTCCATTGAAGGCATCACGAGCAACACCGGGCCGGTTGGCACCAACCGTTTGGTTCAAATGACGGCCCCAAAACGACTTGTCACTCCAGCCCGTCACGCCTGCCCCTGCACTCGTAGGCGAATCGAGGTGAACGGAAGAGGCATCGCCACCATCGTACCACGCCACAGGAACAGCAACGCGCGGTGTGAAGACGCCCGGAGTATAAATTTGCCCCGGGGAGAGAGCGTAGAATTCGGAGACGGCGAGAACACCAGAATCTTCAGATGCATTTCTTATTCTCAGATAACGCGCATGAAAATCGACATCGAACTTGTAGACACCAAATCCTGGCAATGTACCCGTCGAGAATGCCGTCTTCCACGTGAAACCATCGAGTGAGTATTCGACTATTTTGTTTTCCGTGAGAGATTTTTGATTCAACGGTGCCGTGCTCGCCAAACTTGGAGTGCCAACAACAACCCGATCGATCAGGTAATTTCTCCTCAAATCAACTCTTATCCATGCACCAGTCTCTGCGTTTGTTGCGGCAACACTTCCCTGAATGTTTGCATCTGTCAGAAACGAACTTTGAGCGGTTGACCCAGAGGGATTCTCGCTTGATTGAGTGTATGTCGAACCCAGAAAATTCTGAATCGCGGTCGGTGGATTTCCGTCAGGAAATTCACTGTCTGTCGGCGTAAAATTAGAAGTATACCGAGCCAAATCCATTGTCACTCTCAGTTCGTCTAAATATCCACCATCCAATCCCCAATGGCTTCGCGCAAATTGAAAGGTCCCATTGTTGGTAAAGCAGTCATTGCAAGATGTGGACTTAACCATTGTCCCATTAAGAAAAAGTCTGAGCATTCCGCTCTGCCGACTGAGAGCCACATGATTCCATGTGTTCAAAGACACATTTGGAGTCGTACTCACCAAAATGGGATTGAGCACGTTGGAGTCGGACGTGTTGGTCGTGGTGACTCCCAAAGTCGCAGTTCCATCTTGAAGTGTGAACCTTGTGTTTGATTTTGTGGTGTCCGGGTTTCCAGATGTGTAAAAGAGCATCTTTGGACCGTAGGACAGGTCGACCGTGCGATACCACCAGCCTTCCATGGTGAAATCGGCCCCCGAATCTATGTTGATGCCGCTGACTCCCACATAACCGTCTTTGATCTGCAAAGATGTTCGACCAAATTTACTCAATGAATAGGTGTGTCCAACTGTGCTCGCGTTTGTCAAAGTTCTATTGAATTTTGACGAATCGACGTAGGTGGTAGATCCCGGACTTCCTTCCAAATGAGCAAGCAGAACCACATTATCAAAATAACTATCCTCTACGACGTCAACTGCATAAATAGTAAATACCCTTTCAACGGATCCAGTGGAGCCATCATTTGCAGACACGCGAACACTAAATGTACTTTTGGTTTCAAAATCTAAAGGTGCTGTCGCGCGAAGAGAATTACCAGCAATATTGAAAAGAGAATTGTCACTGTCGCCCATTCCGGCAACCAAAGAAAAAGTCATGCTTGCAGGAGGTGTATCAGCATCAACTGCACTCAGGGTTCCCACGATTGCATTGACACCGCCATTCTCCCACACCGTGTTCCTAGACAAGAGAATATCCGTCGGCGCGACTGCACCACCCTCTACGTTGATTGTAAAATTCTTGCTGATGAAAAAACCACTCTGCAAAGTGGAAGTCACAGTGATTAGGTAGGAGCTCTTAGTGGCGGCATTGAAGACTTCAGCTGATTTGATGATGTCGTCGACAATACTGAAAGACGCTGCATCGATTCCGCTCAACGTATAGGTGAACTGCGAACCAATATCAGGGTCTAGCGTCGAAAGCGTTCCGACTGTTGTTCCGATGGCGAGGTTCTCACCGATACCCGAGGAAGAAAGGAGAATGTCTGTCGAAGGCTCATCGACGTTGTTCACTGTGACTATGAAATTCTTGGAGAAGAAGAGCCCTCCTTGGTCTGTGCTTCTGAGAGTCAAAGAGAAGGAACTCTTGTTTTCGTAATTGAATGGAATTGCGGATTTCAAAGATGACCCAACTATAGTAAATGAGGCTGCATCAGTCCCGCTCAAAGTGTAGGTGTGTGAATTGGCGAAATCAGGATCGGAAGTTGATAGGAGAGCAACCACAGTCCCTGCGGGAAGATTCTCGTTTAAAGCGGTTGCGGTCAGGGTGATGTTGGTGGGTGCCTCGTTCACGTTCGTGACTGTAATGGAAAAGTTCTTTGTGAAGAACAAGTCCCCTTGGTCTTTCACCGTCACAACAATCGCATAAGCACTCTTCACCTCAAAATTCATTGGTGTGACTGAAGTGAGATTGCCAGAAACGATGGAGAACGCACTCGCATCCGCTCCACTCAAAGTGTAAGTGAAGGCATCCGCAAAATCGGAGTCGGTCGGAGTGAACACACCCACCACACTCCCCACAAGGGCGTTCTCGCTGAGGGTGTTTGCCGATAGGGTGAGGTTGGTGGGTGCCTCGTTCACGTCTGTGATGAGAATAGAAACATTCTTGCTGACCTGAAGATTGTTCTGGTCTTTGGCAACAATCGTCACACTAAAAGAGTTCTGAGTTTCAAAGTCCAAAGGACCTACGGCGACAAGCATGCCTGCGGAAATATTAAAACCAGCGGCGTCGGGACCTTCAACGCTGAAAGTAAAGGTATTTCCAGCATCGGGGTCAACAGCAGAAACGAGGCCAACCACGGTCGCATTCTCTGCAACAATTGTATTCGAGAGAGTCACCTCCGTGGGTGCCTCGTTGGCATCTGTAATCTGAATGGTGAATGACTTCGTGAAGAACAACGCTCCTTGATCGGTGCTTGTCACTGTGAGCGCATAAGAGGACTTTGCTTCGTAATTGAAGGCACCCGCCGTCTTCAGAAGATTGCTCGACAGTGAAAAAAAGCCTGCGTCAGGGCCAGACAAACTGTAAGTGAAGGTGTTGGAGGCATCAGGATCAATCGTAGAGAGTGCTCCGATGGTCATCCCAGAAACGGCAAGCTCACTCACTGAATTGGCAGAAAGAGTGATATCCGTTGGGGCTTCGTTCTGATTCAAGACCGTCAGAGTGACAGACTTTGTAAACGACAGGTTGTTCTGATCTCGGCCTGTGAGGCTCAGTGTATAGGAGCTTTTGGCTTCGAAATTGATGGGAGCTGCGACCACCAAGGTGTTCGATCCCGAAATCGCAAATGTGGATGCGTCGGCTCCGCCGAGTGAATAGGTGATTGTGGCACCCACGTCTGCATTGACTCCTGTGAGTGTTGCCACAGTCGAACCGACCGGTGCATTTTCATTCACAGTGGTGTTCGAAAGGACAATGTCTGAAATCGGTTCATTCACATTGGTGACCGTCAATGTGAATGGCTTTGTGAGAGATATATTATTCTGGTCTGTAGCTGTCATTGTGATCGCGTATGAACTCTTCACCTCAAAGTCGAATGTGGTTTTTGTGACCAAATTTTTTCCTATCAGGTCAAATGAAGACCCATCGGTACCACCTAGCGTGTAGGTATAAGTGCTGCCGGTTTCGGGCTGCAACAAGGTCAGAACTCCCACAAGCGCACCGGCCTCGAGGTTCTCTGCCACGGATGTCTTCGAGAGCACGATGTCAGCAGGAGGCTCAACCAAGTTTCCGACCGAAACGGTCAAAGAGCGCCTGAAGGTGAGATTGTCTTGGTCCCTCGTGGTAATAAAGAAGTTGTAGGAGCTCTTCGCGTCGAAGTCGAAGACAATCTTGGCTCGCAGTTTTCCATTCACCACTTCAAATGCATTGGAATCCGATCCATCCAAAGTGTAAGTGTGAGTGCTGCCCGTGTCAGAGTCAGTCGTTGAAAGTGTTCCGATTTCAGTTCCAATCGTATTGTTTTCTAAAATTGTGTTGCCGGAAAGAATAATTTCGGTGGGAGCTTCTTTGACGTCTATGACGGCAATCGTAAATGATTTGATAGGTGATTGCAGACCGTTCTGATCTTCAACCGCAATGTCGACGACGTAGGATGCCTTCTGTTCAAAGTTGAGTGGTGCCTTTGTCACCAGCTTGCCGTTGGTCAACTCAAACGCATCTGTAATCAACTCATAAGTGAATGTGTCACCTGCGTCGGGGTCTGTGACGGAGAGTGTTCCGACCGCAGTGCCGGCTGGCATGTTTTCGGCAACTGCGGTGTTCGAAAGTGCGATGCTGGTCGGAGCCTCATTGACGTTATTCACCTTGATGATGAAATTCTTTGCAAGAAAATCACCGTCCGAGCGAACGCTGGTGATGGTGATGGTGAAGTTTCTTTGTGCCTCAAAATCAAAGACGCGACTTGTTTTGAGTCGATTTGCCTCGATTGTAAATGCAGAGGCATCAGCGCCACTTAGTTGATAATTGAAGGAAGGACCGTCTGAATTGGAGACCGCCAGTGTTCCTACCTCGGTCCCCGCAGGAGCATTTTCAGAAACGGCTGCAGACGATAGGGTCACTTCGCTGAAGCCAATGCGGAACACACGGGAGAGCTTGATGGTGGTTTCGGATTCCCCCGCCACGCGCACAAACACATCACTGCCATCGGTGAATGGAAACTCGCTCCGTAAAAAACCACAGCGCCCATCGTTGACTGCTTGAATCGGGCCAAAAGCCTCCGTACGAAAAGATGAATCGGTGCATCCGGAATAATCAGTGACAAAGTTGATACCCTCTCTCGAAATCGAAAGGCTGGGAACAGGCGACAACTTTCCATCCCACGATGAAAGGGAAGCTTCCGAGTAGGAGTAAGCAATGCGCACATCAGCACTGGACGCGAATGTATTCTGCCATACCAAGCGCGCAGCATTACCCACACTGACGTTGTAAACTTCAGGGTAAATATCAAACGTCTTCTGTGATTGTCCTGTGGAAACGGGAAGTGAGAAAACTTGCGGCTCGGTG
>JBEGJP010000321.1:0-10762 GCA_041184525.1 Pseudomonadota bacterium
TCCACCGAAGCCAAATTCGAATCCCCAAGGTGCATCTTGATAAAGGAAATTCAAACCGACGCGGCTGCCGGCAGGGTTGTTGTAACCGAGCAGCATGCCCCATGAGCCAGCGTGTGCCGCGTGTGCTGTGGCAATCGATGCCGTGCAGAGAGCAACCCGAAGGACGCTGCGCAGGGAGCGGGGGGAGCGAGCGAAACAGTGTCTCGTTTTCATAGGATCACCTCTTCTATTTTCATCTCGTTTTCGAGGCCGCTGCGTGTTCAAGCGCTCAGCCTCTTTTCCTGTTGTCCGTTTGTGAACGATTGAAAGCGGTAGATGATATCCGCAAATTGTTCAGGGAGTCGTTTCATGACTTCCCGTTCGAGCGTGGCCGGCACGCCGAAGAAGGCCTCGGCAACACCACCCGCGAGGCTCGCCAAAGTGTCGGCATCGCCGCCCAAAGAGACAGCATTTCTGATCGCATCTTCGCAACTGTCTGCCTCGAAAACGCAACGGAGTGCGAGCGGGACTGCGCACGGTGCAGTCGCATCGAAAACATGCGACATGCGCGCATCGCTCAGAGGTGTATCGAGATTGAATTCGTATGCGGATGCGATTTCATTCTTCATCTGTGCCAGAGAGGAACCCGTTCGTCCCAAGAAAATGGCGTGGGCAACAGCCACTGCTCCTTTGATGGCGTCGGGGTGATCCTGCGTTGCACGAGCTGATTTTTCGGCTTCAGCACAGGTTTTCGGCAGGTCAGGAAAAGCCCAACCGATAGGGCTCACGCGTGCGGCAGGCCCGACACCACCGCTGTGATAAGGTTCATGGCCGCCCGTGTAGAGCCAAAACTTGAAATTATTTCCATACCCGCCGTGAACATCGGGGTGTGCTTTGGCAAAGCGTCGGATGTGGAACTGATAGTTTTCAGATTGAAAAATCGCATGAGCGACGGCCAGTGTGAGGACCGTCTCATCCGTGTAAGTGCTGGACCTTTGAAAGAGGTCGAAGTCTGTCGTTTTGATGGGCGCAAACTCATAGACCGAGCCAATGATATCTCCCAGCAGAGCTCCCAGCATGCATGCCCCCCCAGAATCAAATTCCGATGTGCCCGAGCTGACCATCGCACTCAGCGTAAGGGAAATCGGAGCGGCAGAAGAGGGCATCCTTTGCCGGTGGCTCAGAGCCGCGGGTAGTCGATCCGTGCGGTGAATTTTTCGAAATTTTTCCCTGAGGTCTTCCTGACCAAGGCGGGTGCCTGCAAGCTCAATGGACGCCAGCCATCCGGTGCTTTTTGAAACGACATTTGAATAGGTTTGACGAGCTTTTGCAGGAAAAAATTGCTCATGGTCAGACTGACGCAGAGGTCCTGCTTTTGCGTTTCGCAATTGGCGCTGCGGGGCGCGATGTCGAAGTTGAAAACCGAGCTGCGTTCGGGAACCACAAGTTCAACAGGAAGGGAGCGTCCTGCGCCAAGGTCGCTAATGAAGCCGTTCATGTAGGCCATGAGTGCGCCCGAGGCGACGGAGTTGTTTTTTGCTTCGGCTGTGGCTGTCTTGCTCTCACCGTCAGCCGTCCACGTCATGAGGATTTTGCCTTGAACGACTTCCACCACTGCTTTTTCATTGGTCTGAAATTGTTCCATCAGATATTTTTTGAATTGACCGTCGGGAGTGTAAGTTGTGTTTTCGAGGACGAGCGTCTTGCCGTTGACGTCCAATTGGCGGATGACGGTGGAAACAGGCCTGCCGCTGCGCGCTTGATGCTCATATTCAATGTAAAACAACACGCCGGAATTTAAGTTCTCGGCATCACGGACAGTTCCGCGCCCACGCATCACGACGACACGGTCCGCTGGGGGAACCTTGGTGGATTGGATGAGAGCCAGCTTTTGAGGTCCCTCAGGATTTCCCCGGCCGTCAGCGGCAGCCCATGCACGACCGGCGATGAGTGTGATGAGTAAAAAATTAAGTAATTTCAAAGTCATCTCTCCGATGTTCGCGTAAAAACGGCGCATCCATCAGAGAACATCTCAACATAGAGACCCGTTTGAGGCAACCGAAATGGCGGAGTGTCTCCAATAATCCTTCCGTTTTGATGCGAGCTGGGCTAACCACTGCCGAACTCGGCCCCCTGCCACATTCCGTCCAGACCCCGCGGTCTGGCACCTGAGGAGTCAGAATGCGTTTGTCCGCGAATGTAAATCTGTTCTTTACGGTTCTTTGTCTTTCATTTGCATTTGCTGGTTGCAGTGCCCTTGAAACCGTCGGGAAAGTCGAAAAATCCACCGCAGAGGTGGGCAATAAAATGGACGACACCAACCGCAGCATCGACGACACCAACCGCAAGATGGACGAAACCAACCGTTCCATTGCCGAAACAAATCAAAAAATGGACGAAATGAAGCGGTCGATGGGCGAAATGAATGACAAGTTGGTCGACACCAACAAGCGGATCGAAAATATGAACCGCGCACTCGACCGTATGTATAGAGATCTCAGGCAAGGCGATGCGCTGGCCGCGCGTTTGCAAACCTTGGAAAAGTTGTCAGCTGCTCCGGCGTTGAAAGGGAAAACGGCGTTTGCCGCTCAGTATTTCATGTCGTTCGAGTATCAGCTCTGGAAAGGCGAGGGGAGCGACACGCCCGAATTCCGTGCTCTTCTGGTGCGCGATGCGGTCGATGAATTTATTCAAACGGTCCGAGGCTATTCCAGTGATCGGCTGGACATCAGTCCGATGACGGAAGACGGGAGACTTTTGTGCCTGCAGGCCTTGGCTTTGGCCTCCCACATGGTCAATTCCAACGGTGCTTTTTTTCTGAAAAACAGGGGCGAAACTGTCCTCAGCATGCACTCCCTGCTCAAAGAGGCACTTCTGTGGGGTGAAAAATTGGCAGAAGGCAAGACTCTTCTCAAAGAGATGCCTCCATTTGCCCAGCTGGCACTCCGTGAACCTGAACTTGTCAAATATGTATTTGAGATGCGCATCAACATGCTCCCCGCCCTGATGCTTTCCGAAATCAGCGGCGTAGGTTCGGATGAGTTCGTCGGCAAGTGGGTCTCGCGTGCGGGCGCATGGCTGACGCCTTGGACCGCCACTCTGGATAAAAAGAATGAGATGGAACTTCTCGAATTCACCGAGTGGCTGTCTTGGGCTGCCGACGATCTTCAATTCCTTTCAAAATTGGAACTGCACCCTCGCGTCGACGGCGCACTCATTAAAGTTTTGAGGAACATGCGTTTCACCGATGAGGCAGTGCAGGAAGGCAAGGCCAGCGATCAGCGTGCGGGTCTTGTTTCTGAACTGAAACAAAGACTGGACACATTTCTCTCTCTCGTTCCCTGATCCGAATTTGCGACGGACACTGCGTGAGTGAAAAGAAAGATCCTCTAAAATACCGCGAACAGCACAAGCTCCGGCTGGCTTGGATGCCGTGGCTCCTTGATTCTCTCAAACCTCAACAGAGGTTGTGGGCCGACGCATGGCAGCTTGAGCTGCAGGCTCAATTTGAAGACCTCGAAACCATCGTTTTCGGTAAAAATTGCTTTGTGGCGCCGACGGCGCGTCTTTTTGCAGAACCGGGAAGGACGATTGAGGTGGGCGATGGATGCCGTCTTGCGGCCGATGTTTTTCTTCACGGTCCCATCGTTTTGGGAAAGAATGTCAGTCTCAACGCTCGTGTGACCATGGATGGAGGAGCACGCGGCATCCGCGTGGGTGACGACACCCGCATTGCCTCGGGAACCTCGTTTTATGCCTTCAATCACGGGATGAGTCCGCAAAGCTTGGTGCGCGAGCAGGCGGTCAGTTCGAAGGGAATTGTCGTGGGGCGTGACTGTTGGATTGGCGCCAATGTGAGTGTTGTGGACGGCGTGCGAATCGGCGATCATGCTGTGGTGGGCATGGGAAGCGTCGTCACAAAAGATGTTCCTGACTGGAGTATTGTCGCAGGTGTGCCGGCGCGGGTCATCGGCGATCGCCGTTCCAAAAAATAAAAATTCGCTGCCGCAGAGCCCTCTTCTTGTCAGCGTCTGCTCTTAACTCCATACTCCTCGGACGTGAAGGTGCTTCCGGAAGGCGGGACAGAGTCCAACCTTTTCCGATGAGAAGCTCCTGATCATATGATGAAGCGGCCGTGCCACCCTCCAAGGAAGGAGCAACCCTGATGCGCAAGTCTGCCATGGTTTCCCTGAGAAAAACTCTTCTGCTGTCACTTGCAGCGTTGGCTTCCACTTCTCTTTTGCCTTCAGCGGCCTCTTTCTCTTGGTCTTCCGCGGCCTCTGCAGACACTCCGGCGGGAGAGCTTTCACTGTCCTCATTGCAGCAACATTTGCGCGCCACGCGTGCCGGTTGGCGCGCAGGGCGCACTGCCGTCTCGGAATGGTCCCGAGCCGAACGCCAACTTTTGCTGGGGGCCGGCCTCCAAGATGTCCGCACCGACGGTGCCTACGGCAAACGCAGCAAAGTATTGGAAGATGCTCTGCCGGAGTCCTTCGATTGGCGGAGTTTTGAGGGGCAGGATCTCGTGACGCCGGTCAAAAATCAGGGGCGCTGCGGGAGCTGCGTTGCCTTTGCAGCGGCATCCACATTTGAAACGCAGATGAATATTGTCAGCCGTTCCACCCTGCACGCGTGGAGTTTTTCTCCGCAACACCTATTTTCGTGTGGTGGAGGCTCCTGCTCCACCGGATGGTTTCCCGGCTCCGCACTCGATTTCATGGTGCGCGACGGAGTTCCGGAAGAGGCTTGCTTTCCCTACGTCAGTGGCGCCATCGGGAAAGATCAGGCCTGCAAACTGTCGTGCGCCGACAACAAGGTGAGAAGTGTCAAGGCTGTCGAGCGTGCGAGGAACAAACGTTTCAGGGCCGCCGGCGTCGATGAGGTCAAGCAGGCATTGCTGAGTGGGCCGCTCATGACCAGCATGCGAGTCTAGGACGACTTCTACCATTACACGCGCGGCGTTTACCGCCACAGCACAGGCGGTCTCCTCGGCGGACATGCGGTGATGATCATCGGCTGGAGCAATGCCGATGAAGCATGGATTGTGCGCAACAGCTGGGGGACCGATTGGGGCGAAGACGGTGATTTCCGCATTGCTTGGGATGACGTCAGCGGCGTGGGAAGCTCTTATTATGGAGTTTCCGTCAGTGATGCGTCGCAAGCGTTGGTTCTCGAAGGCATCCGCGATCGCCAGACCATCACTCAAGCAACCACACTGTCCTTGCGCAGGCAGCAGGAACCCGTTTCTCAGGCTGTCCTTGAAATCCGCGGTGTGGGTTCGGCGGTGATGAGCAAAAACTTCAACGCAGAAGGGCAGGTGACCATCGCACCGCAAGAATTTCCCGATGGCATTTATACCTTGCAGGCACGTGCTGCGAACCTGTTGAAATCCGATCTCTCCTCGGTGTCGCAGGCGAGGTTGGTCTTCATCCGCAATTCACCCCAAACCGCCACCATCAAGATCGATCGGATGAAGGAAGGGATGAACGTTTGGGAGAGCATCGTCCCTCAGTTTGTTGTGACGAGCCGCCCCACGCCGCTGAAGTTCATCCAATATCGCATTCTCGACTCGCAGGGCACAGAAGTGCGCGTGCGACGCACCGATCACACGGCCGATCGCGTGGCGATGAGTTTGAATCCGCGCGGGCTTGTCAAAGGGAAGCACACTCTTTTGGCTGAAGCGATTTCAGATGAAGGAAACGTTTTGGCCTCAGACAGCCTGACGTTCCATGTCATCGAAAAGTGAGTTTTGGTTTTGAGGAAAAGCCAGACTCAAAACCTTCATTAAACCTCGCGTGTTTTCGAAGGGAAACATATGTCCCCCTTGGGGGACCACAAACCAGCGCGTGCGGGGAAAGAAGCCGTAAAAATAGCGGATGGAGGCCGGATCACAAATCCTGCTCTCACTGCCGGCAATCAGTTCGACCTGCACCTGTTTTCTTTTTTTCGCATCCATCTTCAGAAAGAGCGGCGTATGCAGGGCGGGCTGACTTTCAAAAAGGCTCGCTTCCCATTCCGGATCGTGCCTCAAATGAATCGAGCCGTCGGATAGGGTAGCGAAATTGGCATCAATATAATGCTCAATGTGGGCATTGTCCCATTTGCGGAAAAATGGATTTTTCTTGAAGGTAACGAAGGCCTCCCTGCGCGTTTTGAAAAGTCTTTTTCGTCGCCGTGCGGGTCGGCTCAAGGGATGAAAGCCACGCTGTTGAAACAAACACGCCGCTGCCCAGAGGAAAGCACTCGAGGGCGGTAACAGGGGCATGTCGAGCAAGACCACGTGGTCGATGTTCAGGTCTGCTGCTGTGTAAAGAGAAAGCCAACCTCCCAAACTGTGTCCGGCCAAAGTCCATGGACCCGGAAACAATGCCATCAGCTGTTCGCCAATCTTTTTGAGGTCATCACACAGGAGCGCAGGAATATTTATTCTGCCGGCAACTTCGGAGACTGAAACGCGGAGTGTGCTTTCGCCGTGCCCGCGGGCATCATACGAAAAAATGTTCATTTGCAGTTCATTGGCCCAACGCTGGAGAACTCCGTCGTAGGAGAGCGCGGCGATTCCAGTGGCGTGGGAGAAAAGAACAGAACGCGTTCCCAGACCTGTCTCTGGCTTGAACCGATAAATGTTCACTCCGTCCAAATTCAGAATGTCCATAAGTCCCTCACAAGACGGGTCGGCATCCGGCGCGGCATCTGAAGGAGAAAATTCGAAAAAAAATTCTTTCGAATTTGGGCGTTGAAGGCAAGTATCGAAGATTGGGCGCTTCTTTTGAATTCAGTTGCGCGCGCCGCGGCTCAGGAGAGCAGCTGCGCAGATTTTATAAAGGATACGGGCTCCCACATTGCCATCCCATTCATCGCCTTTCCGGCCGGAGGGAGCAACCTCATTGAGGTCGAATCCGACGATGGTGCGTCCGGAGAGGGCCACTGCTTTGATGAGGTAGCAGGCCTGATGGAAATTCAAACCACCGGGGACGGGTGTTCCGGTCGAGGGGCACAGCCATGGTTCGAGTCCGTCGATATCGAAGCTGAGGTAAACTTTCTGCGGAAGGCGAGAAATGATTTCGGCTACGACAGAAGCAAAAGATTCACCTTGCATCAGACGGTCGCGCACGGTGCCGTCGAAGTAGCAACTCACTTTTTTATGCTGAGTGGCGAGTGTGTATTCTTCGTCACAGAAATCTCGAATACCCACTTGAACCAATTTGGCCACACCCGGGATTTTATGGATGACGTTGTTCATGATGCTCGCATGCGAGTGCTCGAATCCTTCATAGGCAGAGCGCAGATCGGCGTGAGCGTCGATATGGAGGATGCCCAGTCCGGGATGCTTCTGGGCCACGGCTTGGATGGCTCCAAACGAAACACTGTGATCCCCTCCCACGACACCGACGATTTTATTTTGCTGGAGATGTTTGAGGCACCGCTCAAAAACAAACGAATTGAGCGAGTGTGAAATTTTGTTCGCCTTTTGCAGTTTGCCTGCGAGTGTTTTGTTTTTACCCAGTTCGCCGCCCTTGGCGATGATCGGCTTGGCGAGTTGGCAACCTTGCTTGTTGAGTGTGCGCACGCGCGAGGACTCGGATTCCATCCAGATGCCGAATTCCCATGGACGGGGCAAACCGTGCGCTGCGAGGTCAGCATCGAAGAGGTCGAGTTGAGGGCTGGCGCGCAGGATGGCTTTGGGGCCTTTGGCTGTCCCGCGGCCATAGCTGGTGGTCATTTCGAAGGGCACTGGAACCAGAATGACGTTGCATTCCTTTTCCGAGAAGGGAAGACCGAAAATCTTGTCGTCGTTGATGCCCGCGCCGTTGGGATTGAAACGAGTGATATCAGCCTTTTTCATGTCTTGCCGCCTCCAGAGTGCGGGTTCGCATGGCTCGGGTGGCCCTGTCAAGCAGGAACAAGCAGCATCAGGACACACGCCGCGCGTGCATGCAGACCGAGCGCAGCGGCGTGTGCGCGAAGGAATTTAAAGCGGTGACTCCAAGAACTCTTTGTGGAGCGCTTGAACTGCTGTGTTCAGCACGCTGCGATCCACCAGACAGGCCACTTTGATTTCCGAGGTTGTGACGAGACGGATTTCAACACCGGCGTTTGCCAATGCGCGGAACATCCGTGCAGCCACACCGGCATGGACACGCATACCCACTCCGACAATGCTGACCTTGGCGACGTCCTGATTCACGTGCATGTCTGCTTTCGGCGAGACCCGCTGGATCACATGGCGAGCTTGAGCCACATCGGTTCCCGCAACCGTGAAATGCACGAGCAGGCCGTTGCCGCGGATCTCTTGATTGACGATGTCGACATTGATTCCTTCCGAGGCCAGAGCTCCGAACATATCCGCAAGTGTGGAGCGGGTGTGGGGGACTGGTCCCACGCTGAACCATGCTTCGTCGCTGGAGTGTGCCACTCCCGTCACCAGTTCTCCTTCGATGGCTTCGCTGTCAGAGATCATTTCAGTTCCTTCGTCTTGGCTGAATGTGTTCTTAACGAAGAGGCGGATGCCCCATTTTGCTGCCAGATGGACACTCCGGATGTGTAAAACTTTGCTGCCTTGGCTCGCCATCTCGAGCATTTCTTCATGACGGATGCGACGGATGATGCGTGCCTTCTGGCACACGCGCGGGTCGGCGGTGAAGACACCGTCGACATCGGTATAGATCACGCAATCGCGGGCACCGATTCCTGCGGCAATCGCCACTGCCGACGTATCAGAGCCGCCGCGTCCCAATGAGGTGAAGCGACCCTCCTGAGTGACACCCTGAAAACCGGCAATCACAGGAATTTCTCCGCGTGCCAAGTGAGCTTGAAGAATGTCACGATTCACGGATTGGATTTTTGCGCGAGAATGAAGAGCATCTGTGACAATTCCCGCGTGCGCAGCCAACATGGGAACGGGCGAGAGCCCCCGCTTGCGCAGGGCAAAACTCAACAGCGCGACCGACACCTGTTCGCCGCTCGCCACCAACATGTCGTACTCGGGCGAATCGGTGTGCTCGGTGAAGTGGCGCGCCATCCCCACCAAGCGATTTGTTTCTCCTGCCATTGCTGAAACCACAACCGCGGATGGTTTTTTCTCGGCGCAGATCGCGGCGACGTGTTCGATCCGTTCGAGCGAGCCCATGCTGGTGCCGCCGAATTTGAAAACTGGTGCGATGGGAGATGCAGAGTCAGACGAGATTCTGTTGCTCATGAGTGTGTGTGTTCCCCGCGAGTGGAGCTCGGCACCCTTCTAAAGGGTTCAGCTCTTCACCGCAAGAACCTCATGCGCTCACGGAGAGAGGGGACTGCTGTTCGTCGCCAAAAGCGACCTGTCTGTTGCGACCGCTCCTTTTAGCTTCGTAAAGAGCCTTGTCAGCCATTTGAATGAGTTCTTCGATAGTGGAATTCTGGTTGTTTCCATTGAATGTAGCCACACCGACACTCACCGTCACGACCTGACTGGCGGAATTGTATTCGTGACGAATACCGAGTTTTTCGATGCTGTAAAGGATCCGGTCGGCAATGACGGAAGCTCCGTGCTGGTCGGTCTCGGGGAGAATAATTGCGAATTCTTCACCCCCATAGCGGGCCAGCATGTCGCCGGGCCGTTTGATGGAATTGAGAACCTCTTGAGCCAATTTTCTCAGGCAAAGATCGCCCGCGGGATGACCGTAGTGGTCATTGTAGAGCTTGAAATGATCGACATCGAAAAGAACTACCGAGAACGGCTTTTTGTTCCGCCGTGCTCTTTTGAATTCCTGTTCGGCGTTCTGATCAAAGGAGCGACGGTTCGCCACTCCCGTCAACGGGTCAATGAGCGACAGTTTCATCAGCACTTGAGTCAAATCACGCAATTGGTTTGCGATCTCGGTGATTTCGTTTTCACGCGCTTTGCGTCGGTCGATTTCATGATTGAGCCGAAGGCTGGCATGGATCCGCGCTTTCGTTTCTGCCGGATGGAAAGGCTTTCGGATGAAGTCGTTGGCACCATATGCATAGGCTGTCCGGATGGTCTGGTCGAAACCGCTCTCAGACGTCACCACAACGGGAATGTCTTTATACCGGACATCTGATTTCAATTGGCGGAGAAAATCCAAGGCAGCCTCGCCTTGGTCGACGCTTAAAATGAGAAGCGACAAATGAACGCGCATGTTCGAAGAAGCCATCGGTTCGACATTCTGCGCTGCGAGCCCCAGAGTCTCCCGCAGCTGGTCGAGATGTTTGGCGCTGTGTGCGTCCAGATAACCCGATTCGCTGAGAATCTGGTTCAATTGAGCAGCGTGAGTGTCGTCGTGTTCAAAAACAGCTATTGTCATAATCCAGCTTCCTCTTGATGACGGGCATCGGCTTTGAGGTGTTGGGACTTAAGTTAAAATGTGCGGCGCTGGGGCTAACGTCTGGAAAGTTCAGCGCTCTCGTGGCATAGAGGATCGGCATGCTCCACCCTATGATGCTCCCCTCTCCGTCGGGGCGCTTCCGGTGGCGTGCAGGAGGTTTGCTGAATCGATGTCGTCCACACGTCCTTTTATGGAATGGCCCACCCAGAATTTTCCCCATCCACCGACAGAGCTTCGCGTCGATGGTGTCGGTCTTGCGCAATTGAGAAAAGAGCTCGCGCTGCCGGCTTTCGTGACCTCCCTCAATGCTGTCAGACAGCGCGCAGAGACGTACGTCAGCGAGTTGGGAAAGCATTTTAAGAAAAGCAAAGTTTACTATGCGATGAAAGCCAACGCCGCGACTGCTGTGTTGCGTGAAGTGAGCGTCGCAGGCTGTGGAGTGGATATCGTTTCAATCG
>JBEGJP010000322.1:0-3575 GCA_041184525.1 Pseudomonadota bacterium
GAGGAGCGCAGCCAGAGAGTTCTTTACGGAGTTTGCGCTCACTGTTGAAAGAGAAATCGTTTCACGACACCCACTCGCAAGCCGTCCTCATGCTCGAACTTTCGCGCCTGCATCTTTTGAGGGGCGAATTTTCCCACGCACGCCTTGTTATGGCGCGGGCTGAGCGCACTCTTTCATCAGTGGGCGCAAAGCCGCTTTTTCGCCAGCGCATTGTTCTCGAACAAAGAAAAGCACTTCTTTCAAGATTCATTGGTGAGCCGGAAAAAGCTTTGCTCACACTCGAGTCCGTATTTGAAGATATTCCTTCTTTCGAATTCTCACTCAAACTCGAAGTCCGAGGCCAGATGATTGCAGCGTCACGCGAAGCCGGCATCATCCCTCCACCAAAATGGCTCCAAGAGGAAAAAGAATGGACAGCGCTCGTGCAGACGCAGCGCGCTCGAAATCATCTCAAGCGGCATCAGTCACCCTCATATTCTTCAACATCCGGCATGGACGATCCTTTGGCCACTCTCTTGGATAAACTTCAAGACAACCATCAGCGCATTTCGACTGTTGAGAACATCATCGCTTCGGGATTTTTGGCCTTTCTCCTCCCGCGCGGGCCGCGTTCATCGGAAAATATCCTTTACTCCATCGCTGAAACGGACTCTCTCCTGCTCTGCACACCCCAAGGCGTCAGAATCTTGAAAGAGCGACCGACTGCACAGATTCTTTCGTTGCTTCAAATTTTTTCACTAAAATCTCAAACGAAGGAAGACATCTTCAAAGCCATTTGGGGACGCAGGTATTTTCCGGAGCGTGATGACGCCGGAATCTATGTGCTTGTCCGAAGGTTGCGCCGGATGCTCGGTGAGAACGCAGCGCTGGTGGTCAGTAAAAGGGGGTATTATACCCTCCGTGCCGATTTCAGAATTTTGCATACATCGCTGAGTCATCATCACTCCATGCAAGAACCCGCTGAAAGCGTCCCAGCTGAAGATTCGAGACCCGCAGTGGGGCACGAACAAAATACCGCCCACCGCACGACTCAGCTCACGACGCAAGATATCCCGCATCCGCGTTTGCTGCGACTCAAAGAATGGATCAAAGACAAGACATCATTTTCAGCCGAGGATTGGGAGAAGGAAAGTCGCATTTCGAGAGCTTCGGCTTGCCGTGATCTCGTGTTTGCTGCCCAAAAAGGATGGATTCTTAAAAGAGGTGAAGGCCGAGGTGTTTGGTATGGGCCCGCTGATGAAATCGGAAACAGCGAGACCATTCACCTCGGCATCAAACGCGACGATCATCACTCCGAAGGCTGAAGAACACCCGTCACACGCACTGTTCCGATGGGCTCAGTGCTGAACCGATCGACCACCAAAGCGCGATCCAACCACTCCTCGGTATCGCCGTAACGCGCAATCATGTGATCGACGATGTCCATCCAATCGGGAACGATGGCCTTGGAGAATTCCACCTGACACACACTCTCAAGCCACGGAACGGAACAGCGGATGGTGCCCGCCTCTCCCTTCAAAACACGCTCGTGACCGTTGTTTTCTGTTTCGACAAAAGACACTGTTTTTTTCTCACCGGCAGTGAGATCCTCGGGCAATTCAAAAGTGAGTGTGGCTGGTCCGGAGGAAGGAATTATGACCGTATAAGGCTCAATTTTGAATATTGAGAACGGCTTGAGAGCACCATCTTCCACCGGCACCGCGTAGGTTGCGGAAAAATTCTTGATGGTGTCGGCAAACGCAAAGGAACCAGACAAAAGCGATAAAACCAGAAGACTGCCTTGAAAAAACTTTCTTCCTTCGGACCGAGACTTCATAAAAGACTCCCGTGTGATTCGACTGCCAACCTGAGGGCGGACTTATCGAGAATCGCACAACAAGCCAAGAAAAACATTTAAACACAAATACCCAAGAGCTTTCGGAGAGTTAAATAATCCAACTTCACTTTTCTGACCCACGGTCGGGCACTCGCCTCTCTGAAATAATCCCAAGAATGTCCCTCTGCATCCTGCATTCCGCCAGAGGCTTCCGGCAAAATCGCAGACACGTTCGACGGAGGATTGGAATGATATCTGCCCCTCTCAATCCATCGCCACCCGCTCGGCTCTCATTCCCTGAGCAGCTGCTGAGGATGGAAAAAATCAGCCGTACGTATCAAACCGGCGAGACCACCGTCACTGCACTCAAAGACATCGATTTTGAGCTCCGGCGAGGTGAACTCGTCGTCGTATTGGGACACTCCGGAAGCGGCAAATCGACATTTCTCAACATCATGGGCGCACTCGATCGTCCGACTTCGGGTCGACTTTTCTTTGAAAGCGAAGACGTCTTCGCAAAACGAGATGACCAGCTCACTGCCTTCCGCCGACAGAACGTCGGCCTCGTGTTCCAATTTTACAATCTGCTGCCCACGCTCACCGCTCTGGAAAATGTGCAGCTCATGGAATCACTCTCCGAGCGCGCGATGCCCAGTGAGGAAGCTCTCAGGCGGCTTCACATCTGGGAGCGCAGAAATCATTTTCCCAGCGAACTCTCCGGAGGAGAGCAGCAGCGTATTGCGATCGCACGAGCCATCGTCAAGAACCCCAAATTATTGCTCTGCGATGAACCCACGGGGGCACTGGATGTTCAGACAGGAATTCTGGTGCTCGAAGCTATTGAGCAAGTGCATCACGAATGGGGTGTCACGGTCGTCCTTATCACCCACAACACCAGCATCGCATTGCTGGCCGACCGTATCGTGCACATTTCGGGAGGAAAAATTCAAAAGATTGAAATCAATGCAGACCATCGCCTTGCAAGAGATCTGCAATGGTGAGCGGAAGAGCACTGCTGTTCAGAAAGCTGATACGCGATTACAGGCAGCTCCTTGTGCCTTCACTTGTGATTTCTCTTGTCATGGCCGCAGGAATTGCATCTCTCATCATGTCGCTCAGTGCCATGCGCAGCCTGTCGCTTTCGAAAGATGAAACCTACCAAAGACTCGAATTTGCCGATCTGACGGTGCCTGTTGTTCGCATGCCGCGCACTGCCCTCGCTCAGCTCCTGCGTCTGCCCGACGTCAGGCAGGCCGAATGCCGTATCACGGCCGAGGGGCAAGTCCTTTTGAAAAACGTGCAAAACAACATCACGGCCCGTTTCCACTCTCTTCCCGAACGCAACATGACGGTCAATGGGGTCCACATTCTGCAAGGAAGAATGCCGCAGCCTGCCGCACTCAAAGAGGCCCTCGTGAGTGATGCCTTTGCAAAAGCATGGGGGATCCACAGCGGGGACACGCTGGAAGTGCTCCTCAACGGACGCCGCTTCAAACTGGTCATCAGTGGCATTGCCCGTTCTCCCGATTACGTCTATCAGGCCGGCTCTGCGGCCTCGTTGCCGGAGGATCGGCTCTTCTCGGTGTGGTGGGTGTCGCGACGGCTCCTCGAACAGACGCAAAACCTCCGCTCTGCCTGCAATGAAATCCTCTTCCGATTGCATTCCGGTGAACGGGAAATTCCTGTCCTCAAAAGCATCTTCGAGAGCAAAATAAAACATTTCGGCTACACACAAGTTATTCCGCGCAGCAGGCAACTC
>JBEGJP010000323.1:0-4861 GCA_041184525.1 Pseudomonadota bacterium
TGTCTGTTCTCCTTGACCGAACTCACTCAACGGGGGGGGTGTATGAGGACCTTCAGAAATATCCTGCTACTTTCTGCGGTGGGTGCCGCGGCGATTGCGCCATCGGGATGCGGATGGAACAGGAAGTCGAGCGGGATGATGAATGCTCCGCCACTCACGGAAACAACGCCGACGACGAATCCCAGCGTGACCGGCGGAAAAATCATCCCCCCCACGCCGGTGATAGGGTCTTACCTTGTGGCTGAAGTCCGTAATGACGCTGGCACACCGATCGTCAATGCAAAAGTGGGCCTGATGGGAGCCCCAATCGATGCGACTCCGCCACCCACTCCGCCACCCACTCCAGCTGCCTTGAATCTCTGGCTCGACAGCTCGCATGCAGCAGTTGTCTACGAAACCGTGTCGAACGCTGAGGGTCAGATCACTCTACCTATCCGAGTCATCTTGTCGGACGTGCTTGAATTGAAGATCACAGAAGGCGACTTAACTTTTTACGCACGAGTTAAAATTCCAAGCGACGTTGCGAAAGATTTGAGTCAGCGACGGGTGGACGAAGGGCTATCGCAGCTGCCGAACTATCCTGCAATGCCCTCCATCTCAGAACCCACTTCGGCTACACCAGAGCAGTCGCTCGAGCGAAAGATTTCTCTTCAGCTTCCTAAAAATCGCATCGAACCGATTTCTACAGACAGCCAGAACGCTGAGGAGCCAGTCCTGATCACAGCGCTCTCGCTTCCCTACACTCCCGCTTCAGACACAAAGAAAATTGATATCTTCCCGCAGGTTGTGAATGCTAGTGTGGCAAATTCGTTTCGCTTCAACTGGCAAAATGCTTTCTCCGATGCAGCAGAGGTCCGAATCGCCTATTCGTTCTCGGAAGACGCGATCTCCGGATGGGATGGAAAAGTTGAAGACGTTGCTGGGCTGAGCAGTTCCCGCAGCGGCATCGATGTTGTGACAAACTACGAAGCATGCACAGATCCTGATTACCGCACTTCAACGAGCGGGAACATCACGTCAGTTCATGATGGCAAATGTGGTTTTCTGAGCAACCAGTTTCCATTCAACGATGGTGCGGATGTCTTTGTCAGGCTTTCAGGCGAGTCGGCGACAGAAATCAAACTTTCGCCCGTCTTTCGGTGGGTGTTCAACAACACCCCCCCCTCCCTTTCGCCAATCGCAAACAAAAAAGTTTTTTTAGACGCGACACCGATTGATGTTCCGTTGAACCTGAATGATGCCGAAACACAGCTCGATTGCAGAACGGCGTTGTCCGCTCAATCGAGCAACGTGGGCCTCATTGCAAACAATGCAATTTTGATTGGCGGCATTTATCCCAGCTGCAAACTCACACTCTATCCAAAAGCCGAAATCACGGGAAACAGTGTCATCACCGTATCAGCGACAGATGGTTCTCTGGTGGCTATTCAGGAATTTGCAATCACAATAGCTTCTGTACCTGTAGCACCACCTGTCGTTCAGAGTGGACTCTTATTGCAACTCGATGCGAGTGTTTTGAAATCCTATTCTGGAACAGGAAATACTTGGTACGATTTAAGTGGCAATGGAAATGATGCGACATTGATCAATTCTCCTACATTTACCACTGATTCAGGAGGTGCATTAGAATTCAATGGATCTAATTATGTAGACTCTTTAAATGTTTCTTCATACGAAAACCTCACCATTGAAATGTGGATGTATGACACACGTCCTAACGATGGTGGAGAACAAGACGTATTGACATATAATGGAAATCTGGGTTCTTATACCTTTACTGGTGGCGTCTTTAAAACTATGGGTGATAACACATGGGCTAGAATGATTTATGGAACTGGATATCAACCAAAAAATCAGTGGTATCGATTTGTTTACATTAAGAATGGAAATCTTTGGATAAATAATACCCAATATTCATCTGGCCAATGGGGAGATGCTGCGTATGGTTCGCTCTCATTTGCAAATACACGAAGTGGTCTAAATTATAGATTCTCAGGTAAGATAGCAGCCATAGCAGTATATGGCAGGTCACTTAATGATGATGAGCTCCTACAAAATTTCAATCTCATTAAAGAGAGATTTGGATTATAAAAATATCTGAATTGTTGAAGCGAGAAAAAGCAGACTGTCATCGGTCTAAGCCCTACTCCGAAAGGCACATCCTGAATTGTGGGAGATTCCAATTGAAGAGGCAGTCCTGTGTTTCGAGAGTATCGGAGGGTCTTTTCCGAATTGCCCTGCGTGTGAAACCGAACTCTCGAATCAGCCGAGTCTTGGGCTTTTCCCAAGTGCGTGGAGTTTTAGAAGTAGAATTGAGAGCACAGCCGCGCGATGGAGAGGCTAATGCTGAATTGATAGAAGTGTTGAGCGAATTCTTTCGAATTTCAAAGAGGAATTTTTCACTTGTGATGGGCAGCCAAAGTCGAGAGAAATTGGTCGAGGTCAGTGTCGACAGCGCTTCAGAACTGGAAAAGGCTCTCACGGTGATTCAGTCCAAAGAGACTTCATCAGAAATGAAGGAGCGCCCCGTACGATACACAAAGTCAAATCTCCCCAGCAAAATATGCGCATCCTGCGGTCGGCCTTTCAATTGGCGCAAGAAGTGGGAGCGATGCTGGGATGAAGTTCGGTATTGCTCAGAGAGGTGTCGTCACTGAAACATGGATGCCCGCCTGAGTTGGTTTTAAAATATGCTTATTTACAGAGCGACTTAAAGGGGGTTGAACGGACAGGCCTTTGGCTGACAGTGTTTTCCTCTTTCGATTTTTCCTTTTCCGGACTTTTCTTTTCATCTTACTTGCACGGTTATGGTTGGGTAAGCCTTGTCTCTTCGTCAGAAAATGATTAAGGGTTTCGGGCGATTTAAAGTGCTAAGGAGCCCGTATGAGCGAATTGCAACGCAGCCGTCTGCAGGAAATCATGGACAAGTACGAACCTATCCGGAGGTCGCTTTGACACGCCACTGAGGCGCAAGCGCATGATGGAAATCGACTCGGAAAGTCAGAGCGATCCCAACTTTTGGAACGACCGCAGGAAATCTTCTAAACTCCTCAAAGAAAAAAAGGCTCTCGAAGACGGCTTCGAGAATGTGGGGACCATCCAACGGATGGCCGACGATGTTCTTGTGCTCATTGAATTTGGTGAATCCGGAGACGATGCCTCCGATAAAGAAGCTGAAGTCGCTCTCGCCGAACTCGATGCCAAAGTGACCGACCTTGAAACCCAACGTCTTTTGTCCGGTGAAACGGACAAGAACTCAGCCATTGTTCAAATCAATGCGGGCGCAGGTGGAACGGAAGCCTGCGACTGGGCCATGATGATCATGCGCATGATTCTGCGCCACTGTGACATCCGCAAATGGAAGGCCCAAGTGGTCGACGAGCTTGAAGGCGAAGGTGCGGGTATCCGGAACGCCACCATCACCATCGACGGCGATTTTGCCTATGGCCTTCTAAAATCGGAAATTGGCGTGCACCGCCTCGTGCGCATTTCGCCCTACGACTCCAACGCCCGCCGACACACCTCATTCTGCTCCGTGTTTGTCAGTCCTGTCGTGGATGACGACATCAATATCGAAGTGAAGGAAAGTGACCTGCGGGTCGACACCTATCGCGCCGGAGGTGCCGGTGGTCAGCATGTGAACCGGACCGACTCGGCCGTGCGTATGACGCACATGCCGTCAGGAATTGTCGTCCAGTCGCAAAGCCAGCGCAGTCAGATTCAGAACCGTGAAACGTGTATGAAATTGCTCAAGGCCAAGCTGTATGAGATCGAAATCAACAAGCGCACGGCCGAGAGCAGAGCCATTGAAGACGCTAAAATGGACAACGCCTTCGGTTCGCAAATCCGCTCCTATGTGCTTCACCCCTATAAATTGGTGAAAGACACACGGACCCTCTGCCAGTCGTCCGATCCGCAGAAGGTTCTTGACGGAGAAATTGCCGAATTCTCGTTAGAATTCTTGCGTCAGTCGGCGGCAGGCAATTTCAAGGGCAAAGGCGGCGGTGGCGGCGACGACGACGTCTGATCAATCAATAACAAAACACTCTCTGCTGTGTATACAGCAGGGCTTGAGTGAAGCTTCCCTCTTTGGAGAGGCTTGAACAAACGGGGAGACACGCGATGAATATTCAACAAGACTTGCTTGCGGTGCTCAAAGATTATCCTGACTTCCCCAAGCCGGGCATTGTGTTCAAAGACATCTGTCCGCTTCTCGCCCACCCTGCACTGTTCAAGCGGGTCCTGCGTCATTTGGCAGAGCATGCCGCCGATTGCTCTGCAACGCACATTGTCGGCATGGAAAGCCGCGGCTTCCTTTTTGCCATGCCGCTTGCAGCAGAGCTTGGTTTGCCATTCATACCTGCGCGCAAAGCGGGAAAACTCCCCGGTGAAGTCATTAAGCAAAGCTATGCGCTTGAATACGGCATTGACCATGTCGAAATTCAGAAAGCGTCCGTTCAATCCGGCGCACGTTACCTTATTGTCGACGACGTGATTGCCACAGGAGGCACCGCAGGCGCTGTAGCAAGGCTCATTCAGTCCCATGGCGGCACGGTCGCCGGATTCTCGTTCGTCATTGAACTGAGCTTCCTCGCGGGCAGAAAATCGCTTCAGGAACTGAGTCCGCAGGCGGGCGTTTATTCGCTTCTCACGCTCTAAAATCCCTCGGAACACAGTTCACGTCAGTGGATCGGTGGCCAGCTCTCCTCTGGCCTGCACCTTTTGTCTCATTCGACTTGTTGTAATTTCATTCGCAAATACAGAATTTGAGGGACTGAAATAGTTTCAAGGTGTGTATCCTAAGGGTGACAAAATCCATACTGTTAGCAGCAATCAGAGCATGTTACATTACTTCAAGCAG
>JBEGJP010000324.1:0-7421 GCA_041184525.1 Pseudomonadota bacterium
GTGTCGAGGCATCTTTTCACCTGTTCTCATGCTGAGTGCCACAGCTCTTTTGATGGCATGTCAGGGCGCGTCTTCAGGACTGCCTCCTCCTGCGAAGCAGTCCTCAACAAGTTCAACTGCCAACTCAACTGGAGTGAACATCTCTCCCGCCGGTAACACGGTGGAAGCAGAGAGCCTTGCGACACCACAGCCAACGGCAACCAGCACGAACAGCGCGAACGAGTCAAAGACGGATACCACTTCCAAAGACACCTCAATGACGACTCCGACACTGCGCTGGTTGAATATGGGTGACTTTCCCTCCGCAGATGCGATGAAATTTAGTGAATGCACTTTGGAACAGAACATACAGAGAAGCCCCTGTTCGACCGCGAACGAGCGTTGCCGCTCCACGTTCGCCACCTCCTGCGAGGCATCCAGCGATTGCCGACGGGTTTTCAAATGCACCACTGGACAAACCAATTCGCTCATTTGGTTCCCCATGGGCGATGGCACCACAACTGCCAGCGGACTAGGAATTTGTACCATGAGCGAAAACATTGCAGGAAGTGCCTGCAGCACAGTCAATTCTCGCTGTCTCTCCAGCTTTTGCACGAGCGGATCGGGGGAAGGATGTGGAAGACGGCTGTTCAAATGTCTGACTTCAGGGGTTCCCGGAAAGCTCTATTTGCGCTGGATGGGTGACAAACCGGAATCTGAATTGGCTGGCATTCAACAATGCACGGTCACAGAAAATATCGCCGGATCGGAATGCTCTGTCGAGAACAGCAATTGTGTCTCTTCCTTTTATACGGATGCTCCCACCAACAGCAAACGGCGGTTGTTCAAATGCACGCCGTAAACTGTGTTTTACAGTGAGCGTGAAATAATGCCGCCTCTGGATGAATCCAAGGCGGCATTTTGCGCGACTTCACACGTGTGGTGTGATCCTATTAGGGCTTTACGACTTTGGTTGTCACACTCGCACTCGAGAGTCCGGGACACTGAGCTGCCTGCGCATCGGCCATGTCCTGCTCGTAATACCAAATCGTGACAGTCTTCACTCCGAGTGAACTAAATTCACAACCAGAAATCCGCCCTGCCGTTTTACAACCTGAGGTAGCGGAGTATGTACCGCCACTTTGAGCGCAGCTTGTTTTGTATGATTCAACCGCAGTTGCTGATTGAAGCTCTGTGCAGGTCATTGCGGCTGGAACGTCGCAGGATCCCGTGCTCAACACACTCGGCGTCGAAGTTCCATCAGAACTTTTTCCGCAGCCCGCAAGTGTGGCGATTCCTGCGACCAACATCAGTCTGATAAATAAATTTCCCATTCCATGGCCTCCTCAACGGTTATTCCAACAGTCCTGCGTCATGTAAAATCTGATACTGATCACTGATATCACAATAGGTCTTTTCCCAGTAATCAACGTCGTCAAAGAAAGAAAAAGTTTGCCTGAAAAACGGATCACTCCAGCGTCCCGCAATCCATCCGAGATAATGGATCATCTTTAATGTTCGCAATGGTTCTGTGAAGATCTCCCAGTCGCTCGGGAGGCTTCGGAATTCGCTGTATCCCTCACAAAGTAACTTCAATGCGTATTCGGAAGGTTTGATATCCTTGACCGCAGAGATGTGTTCCGGCACCTGAATCCCGCAAGTGGACGCCAAGGGCCATAAGTCCTGCATAGCCAAGCCCATCTGGCAATCATCAAAATCGACAAACCAGAATTGCCCCCCTTCGGTGGTGCGCACGAGATTCAAGCGGTGCAGGTCGCCATGCACGGGAATGAACTGATCGGCTTCGGGAACCCAAGCAAGACCCCGACCAATGTCCTCCATCAGATCGAAAAGAGAACGCTGAAATTGCTGTGGCACCCGACCCCATTTGCGCAAATTTTCGAGCGGCGCATCAACACTCATCTCAAGGCTGAACCGAGTGCGGATAAAGTGCCTTTGGTCGATATTTCTTTCGAAGAGATTGTGCATGCGGGCAATCGTGCGACCAATGGACACGAGTTCCGCTTCTTCCAATTCCAGCGGTGTGCGACCCATGATCTTCTTCCAAACTGCAAAGCAGAAGGGTCCTGCCTTACCCAACGTCGCAGGTGCACTCGCAATCAGGGCCGATCGATTTTTGAGTTTGTCGGGCAAAGAGTGCGCCTCAGGATGCACAAACGAGCCATCGACAATGGGAATGAGTGCCGGAGTCTCAATATTCTCTTCTGAGAGAAGCAGCAAAAGTGCATGCTCACTCACCAGCATCGCAGGCGTCCAACGCTCGGGCCTATAGAATTTGAGAATGATTTGGTTCACACCGCGCGGCTGCGATGCATCTTCCACTTCCACAGCATACACGCGGTTTTCCATGCTGTTGAGCTGCTGCAAACGGCCCGTGGCACGAAGCCCAGTGGACTCCGCGGCGGAGAGAATGAGATCCGCATCAAGCTTTTCAAAATGATCGGGCGGAGTCAGAATCACTGCGCACAGGTTTTTGAATAATTGAGGCCTGTGCAATTCGTTGGCATGTTGGCATCATCATTCGGAAGACCATAGGTACTGCGCAAACAGTACACTTGGTTACAGGTCTTGAGCTTGTCTGCATCGCTGGCATTCGTCAACAGATCATTGGCCTTCGCATTCGCTTTGTCAGCGGCATCCTTTGCAGCAGTGCCCGTAGCCACACTTCCTGAAGCTCCTCCCGCCGCACCGGCAGTCGTTTTGCCCGCATCCAAGTATTCGTTCACTTTTCCTATCGCGGCATCCAATCCATCCACCGCTTTTTTCAACGGTGTTTTGACAGAATCAGGAAGATTCGAGCCCTCAGCCACAGCCGAAATGATGCTGAACTGTGCGATCGCCAGCTTGAAGATCTCACCTTTCAACGTGGCAGCCACAGTTGTGAGCGAAGTCATCGCCGTATTGAGTGAGGCGAGATTCTGCGTCGGATCGCCACCGCCCGATGTGCTCAAGTTTTTAATTTTGTCGGAGGCTTCTGTGGCCTTCTCCTGCACATCAATTTTTCCATCGCCATTGGGATCAAGAATCGCGTTGTAGAGCGAAGCGAACTGTTGGATGGCCAACGACAGCGCAGCGATACTCACATTGGCATCGCTGCTCGCGAGCCCCGAACCACACTTTTTGACCTCCATGAGGGTCACTGCACTTTCAGCCTTTTCACGAAGAGAGGAAAGCGTGGTTGTGGAGAACAACGGGCAGAGCACCAGAAATGCTTTTTGAAACTTGGCAAAATCTTCAAAATCTTTACGTAACTGAGCCACAGTTGTCAGAGTTCCTGCCTTGTCTGCATCTTGTATCGCATCGGTTTTTTCCTTCGACAGCCCTGCTCCACCGGTGAGTTTGGTGATGTCTGAGCTTCCCGATCCCGAGGATGAACCGCCGGCAAGGCTTTTGATCATTGTTGTGGGGGAAATACCAAGCGAGCCGTTGTAAGAAAACGCGAGTCTGACGCGCGCTTCGACGTTGCTCGGATCTTTATCCACGGCCTTTTCCAGCAGAGAAATGGCTTCGTCATATTTGCCGGCATCGTAGGCGGCCTGTGCTTTAAGAATGAGTCGCGACGGGGTTTCTTCCCGATCGGGCGAAGACAACACACCGCAAGCGGTCACAGAAAGGGCAACTGCCGCGATGGCCGCACCCAACACCACTGCCCACAATGTTCTTTTGCTTCTCTTGGAACAAACTTCTGCCCGCATCGGAAACTCCTCAGCCAAAAGATCACTCTCGGGATCGTTGCAAGGAGATGGTAACGGAACGCGGTGACGGCACCAAGGTGCCAAAATTGCATCACCGCTCCTGCTCAAAACAAAGAGGCGAGAAGACTCGAAAAGGGTTCCGAACGGAAACTCAGACCAGCCCCATGATTTTATCCTGCAGGTTTTTTGGCACCGGCTCGTAGTGAGAGAACTGCATCGTGCTGCTCGCCCGCCCTTGAGAAAGGCTGCGGATGTCAGTTTCATAGCCAAACAGTTCGGCCAGCGGGATTTCCGCCTGAACCACCTGAAGATGCCCACGCGCATCCAAGCCCAACACCCGACCTCGCCGGCCGTTCACATCGGAGACAATAGTGCCGCTTGATTCTGGTGGAACCACAATCTCCACCTTCATGAAAGGCTCCATCATGACAGGTGAGGCCTTTTCAAGAGCGGCGCGTACAGCATTGGAGGCTGCGACCTTATAGCAAACTTCATCTGTGAGCTGAGGATCGAACGAGAAATCGGTGACCTCGACTTTCATGTTCACCAAAGGATAGCCACACAAAGGACCACTGCTCACGGCTCCTTCGAGACTCTCCTTCAAGGCAGCCATCACATTGGCAGGTATGTTCGGCTTTTTCACAATTTCAATTGCGGGTGTGCCCCGTTCATCGCTGGAAAGCACTTTGAGTGCCACCCAAGCGGAGAAATTCTTGTTCTGCACAGCGCGGCTGAATTCTTCACGTGCCGCAGCCGACTTCACAATGGATTCACGATAACTCACTTGCGGTTTGCCGATGTTGGCCTGCACTTTAAATTCACGCAAAAGGCGATCGGCAATGATCTGCAAATGCAGCTCTCCCATGCCTGAAATGAGAACCTGACCCGTTTCTTCGGATGTGCTCACCCGAAGTGAGGGGTCTTCTGTCGCAAGGCGCGCCAAGCTCTGATTCAATTTATCGAGATCGGCAGTGGATTTGGGTTCCACCGCGAGTGAAATGACGGGCTCAGGAAAGCGCATGGCTTCATACGCAATGGGAGCATCGATATCAGCCAAGGTATCGCCCGTGACTGCGAACTTGAGGCCTACCAGTGCCACGATTTCGCCGGCGGAAACCTCGTTCACTTCCGATCGATCGTTCGCATGCATCATGAGAATTTTTGTGACGCGCTCTTTCTTCTGTTTGAGGACATTTTGAACAGCATCGCCGACCTTCAATTTACCACTGTAAATGCGAGCGAATGAGAGAGAACCTACAAACGGGTCGCTCATGATTTTGAAGACGATGGCCGAAAAAGGCGCATCGGAACTGTGCGGGCGCGTACCTTCAGCGACTATTCCTTCGACCGCCACACCGTGCACAGCAGGCACGTCCAAAGGTGACGGCAGATAATCCACAATGGCATCGAGCAAAGGCTGGATGCCCTTGTTTTTGAAAGCTGTTCCAATGAACACGGGGACCAGTTGGAGAGCAATCACTGCCTTGCGCAACGCACTTTTGATCATGGCATCGGAAACTTCCGCATCGCTGAGAACCGCTTCAGCCAAGGCGTCGTCGTAGTCTGCAAGTGATTCAACCATTTCCTGTCGGTAGAGAGCAGCATCATCAGCCAATTCTGGAGGAACAGCTGTCTGTTCAAAAGGAGAATCTTTGTCATCGCCTTTCCAGATCCAAGCTGTCTGTGACACAACATCCACAACACCGCGGAAGGCATTTTCGCTGCCGATAGGCAATTGAGCGAGCACCACTTTTGCATTGAGCTTGCTGCGCATCGATTCAAGGCACATGTCGACATCCGCGCCGACCTTGTCCATCTTGTTGAGAAACGCAATACGCGGAACTTGATAGCGTTCCGCCTGCCGCCACACCGTTTCCGATTGCGGCTCGACGCCATTGGCTGCATCGAACACCGCTACAGCACCATCGAGAACACGCAACGATCGTTCGACTTCGATTGTGAAATCCACGTGTCCGGGAGTGTCGATGAGGTTGATGCGCGTGTCTTTCCAAAAAACCGTGGTCGCAGCCGACGTGATTGTGATGCCACGTTCCTGTTCCTGCACCATCCAGTCCATGGTGGCAGTGCCTTCATGGACCTCCCCCAACTTGTGACTTTTTCCCGTGTAATACAGCAGCCGCTCGGAGGTGGTCGTTTTACCGGCATCAATGTGCGCCATGATTCCAATGTTGCGAAAGCGGCTGAGGTCGTGGCTCATGAGGGATTTCTCTCTTTGCGGATGGAGCTCGTCAAAGCGCCAGAATGTGCGGGGTTTGTATCAGAGTCGCGGGTTTCGGGCAAAAAAAAACAGCGCCCGGTACAAGGCGCTGTTTGCTTGAATGCGACGATTTGGTGATTAGAAGCGGTAGTGCGCAAAAGCCTTGTTGGCTTCTGCCATTTTGTGCACGTCTTCGCGCTTCTTCATCGCTGCACCGCGGCGGTTCGCGGCATCGATGATCTCGGCAGCGAGCTTGTCAACCATGGACTTCTCGTTGCGGAGGCGTGAATAACCAATCAACCAACGGATTGCGAGAGCCTGACGGCGCTCCGGACGGACTTCGACCGGAACTTGGTAGTTCGAACCACCGACGCGGCGGCTCTTCACTTCCACCTGAGGCTTCAGGTTTTCAAGTGCGCGCTTGAACATTTGCAGAGGCTCTTCGCCAGCTGCCTTCTTCAAAACAATATCAAGAGCACCGTAGAAAATTTTCTCGGATGCGCTCTTCTTGCCGTCGATCATCATGCAGTTCACGAATTTGGTGACAAGTGTGTCAGCAAATACCGGATCCGGCAGAATTTCGCGGCGTATCGGACGACGTCTACGTGACATAACAAAATCCTTTCAGGAGTCTTCAGTTGCCCGCTACACCGAAGCTGCGGGTTCCTTACATCAACAGGCGGCACCAAACTGAAAAACTTCCACCCGTTGTCTCATGCGGCTTGCTCTCCGAAAATCAGAGAGGGACCGCGGGAAGCAAAACACCTCAACTGAGGATGTCTTACTTCTTGCCTTTCTTTGCCGGTTCGGCGACAGCTGCGCCTCCCTTCGGCCTCTTCGCTCCGTATTTGGAACGCGATTGACGGCGCTTCGCAACACCGGCGGTGTCAAGTGAACCGCGGACGATGTGGTAACGCACACCGGGAAGGTCTTTCACACGACCGCCACGCACGAGCACAACGGAGTGCTCCTGCAGGTTGTGTCCTTCACCGGGGATGTAGGAAATGACTTCGAAACCGGAAGTCAGACGAACCTTGGCCACCTTACGGATAGCGGAGTTCGGTTTCTTAGGAGTGGTTGTGTACACGCGAGTGCACACGCCACGACGCTGCGGGCATTCCACCATGGCTGGTGACTTACTACGGTAGACTTTGGGGTGACGCCCCTTTTCTACGAGTTGGTTAATGGTTGGCATCGCACACCTTTCTTAGTTGTATGCAAGAAACGCTTGGTTGTACCGCATTCAAGCAGGGCCGCACCCTAGCGGCAAAGACCGGACTGGTCAAGTTGAGAAATCCACGAGACGGCCGTCTTCGAGGCGAATGACAACGTCGGCTTTGGCCACCAGTTCAGGCCGATGGGTGGCTACAACCCGCGTCTTGCCGGACCAATAACCACAGAGAAGACGCGATGTTATTGCTTCAGCCGTTGCCGAGTCGAGCGCGGCCAGCGGGTCGTCGAGGAGAACAATCTCCGCTTCTCTAAAGTATGTGAGCTGCGCAAGGCCC
>JBEGJP010000325.1:0-3742 GCA_041184525.1 Pseudomonadota bacterium
GACCAAGAATCAGTCCTGACAGCTCTGACCATGTATTCCATCCGAGTGCCGCAACATGTGGACGGACCCGCTTTCGACTCAGAACTGGCCGATCGCGGACTCACGACAGGAGGACTCATCCTTCCGAACAAACGGGTCACAGTCGGTCCTGCTGCGTTCACCAGCTGGGGGGTCCTCGGATCGACTCTCGCTCACGAAATTGAAGTCCATGTGCCTCAGTCGTTCTTCATGGTGGTGGCAAGGGACACCATCCAAAACAAATGGACGGACCTCCGTCGCCTCGCGGGACGCGTTGTTCCGACACTGGCTCCGTCAGCGAAAGAAGTGTTTGAAAACGATGGCACTTGGAGGGCAGAACGCGAGGCCTATTTGCATGAGATCAAAAATGCCAAGCGGTTCGGATTGTCGGAAGAAGAGATCAGCTCCATTTGGCGGGTCATGGATTACTTCTACCCGACGGGCAGTCCGCAAGACCATGACCCTCAGTTGAGTGCCACTTCCGAGAGAAACAAGGGCGTCAGCCGCGAACGTACGTTCAGGACTTCGGAGCTGTGACAAGAAGTTTGCGGCCCACTTCGAAAAGAATTTCAACTTTGTTCAGACCGCCGTCCGCAGTCACGAAACCCAAACCAAAGGTTTTGTGGTTGACCACATCACCCACAGCCAGATGAACTTTCGTGCTGTAGTCTTTTGCTGCAGCTTTTGAAGCCTTCATTGCGGCTTTTTTGTCGCTGAAAAGCTGTTTGTCTTCGGAACTCGCGCTCAGCATGCTCAGGGGCAATGACAGGCCTGACTTGCTGACTTTGCTCTCAACTTCGTCTTTGGCTTTCTTCGCTTTTGGCTTTGCTTTCGCGCGCTTTTTGACAGCAGCTTCACCCAGCAATGCCTTGCCACCCGAATCCAGATCCAGATCCATTTCTTCGTCGCGTTCTGCCATGGAATCCACTCCCTTTGCATGATTCTTAAGTTCGTCCGCGGACTTGGTGCCGCGAAAATTATGCTCCGATTTGCATGTGTTGCACAAGACCCTGTCGGGCTGTTGATTGCCCTTCACCGTCACCACCGTGTGATGAAGATTGAGTTTGCAGCGGCCGCAATAACCGACCACGTCGCGCCCGACCAGAGTGTTGCTCTTTTTCGTGCCGACAAGAAAGGAACTTCCTTGAGAATTGAAACTGCTCAGAAATCACCTCGTTCCGGCATCGCCGGTCATATAGATTGCAATCCCGATCTGGTGTTTCCACTTAACGTCAGCGCTCTCCGTCTGGGCCAGTGAATAGAGGATACGTGCTTGTTGCGATTTGACCACAATTCCTGCCGCCGTTTGATGCTTGGACGCGCGCGGTTCGTAACCGTAACTGACCGCGAGGTCAAGAAAGCTCTGCGGGAAAACAGTGAGTCCAAGCACGACGTTGCGCAGCTGATCGGAATTGAAATTGAGGTCGCCGCTGAATAGAAAATACTTTCCCGCTTGAACACTCACACCTGCCCCATGAGCTGTTTCTGTGCCGGTGGTGTCATACAGGCCATCACTGATCGCACCCACCGAAACACCCTCGGCCAAGGGATAAAGCAGGCCAAACCGGAGGCGCTGACCTGTCGGGCGACTTGGCGCAGACAGAGCACCAGCCGAACGGTCCGAGTTGAATTGGACAAAATCTCCGGCCATTCCGAAGAGGACGCCGCCGAATTGTTCGAGCGCTTCGGCAATGCCCAAAGAATAGCGCCTCTCTTTGGCGCCAGTGACCACCTGAGTTTGCCTAAACTTAACGCAAGCTGAGATTTCTGATGTGGCCGAATCACAGACAGCGGCCTCTGCTTGCCGCGCCTTTTGTTTCGTCCACCCCAGATTGCCGCTCACGGCGTAGGTTTTCTGAAGGGCGATTCCCGCGGGATTGTTGTCCACGGCAGACTCGTCAGTGACGTGCGCACGTCCTCCGCCCTGCAGGATTGAAGTCACCCCACCCGGCGCCCAAAGATCAGCACTCAGCAGAGTGGATGCGCGTGCCGCTGGAGCACTCACGACGAGGGATGCCAAGACAGTCATCAGGAAGCGAGAACCCATCTGCACGGAAGGCAAAGAAATCTTCATTTTTTTTTAATTCCCTTGGTATCTCGGGCGGCAACTGAAGCCACATCCAGACTATCGCAGTTTTTAATTTGAAACATCGGAGCGTGCCAGAATGCTGAGGAGCCCCGAAAGCCTCATTTGCAATGTCTGCTGCACAGATTCAGCCGACTCACCCGCGAGATTCCACTCGATGACCATCGTTTTGCCGGGGATGCGCTCCCTTTCTGAGGATTGAAGCGGACGCCCCAAATTCACAAGCAGAAAACAGCGAGACCAAGACACCATGTCCAATCGGACAATCGGAAAGGGATGAGAAACCTGTTCCAACGGCCCCGCAGGGGCGTGCAAATCTTGAGGTTCACGCCCAGCTGACGCTCCATCTATGGTTGCTACGGTGACATCGACTCCTTCTTTCAATTCGCGCAAAAGGAACGATGCCCCTGACGCCGCAATCCGACCGGCGGAACTGTCGCACAGGACCAACCGCAGACGCCTTTTTTTCAAGACGCGGCGGGCAAAGCCGTGCGCAGCGAAATCCGTCTGCTCGGCCCAGTTGCAGCAGAGGTCAGCAATTTTTTCGAGTTTTGATGCGATATTGATGAGCTTCAAGCCCCGTTCCACTGCCAGCGGCTCGCGCGGCGCCGTCAAAAACATCTCCTTGGCGAGAGCAATGACAGTGCCTTGGCAGGCGTCGACGGCATCATCCAAATCAAAAATATCCTGAATGCCGGCGAGATCTTCCTCGAACATGGCCGCATAAGAGCGGAAAAAGAGGTCTTTGACGTGGGAGATCATTTCAAGAAGCACGGTCCGGCTTTCGCCCAATTCTGCTCCGGCAAGTTGACGCGCAAGACTCTCCACGGCATCGCCCATACGCTCGATGTGATGCGCGATTTTGGCGGTTGCATAGACCAACCGCAACTCCTGTGCGCGCGGCTGCTGGGTGGCAAAAACTCGCAAAACAGTATCATCCAGCTCGGTTTCCATCCGATCGACCTCGCTGTCCAAGGCCACCACCTTGACCAGCGCTTCCACGTCGGCCACCTGAAGATGCTGTTCAACAACCAACAAGCTGGCGTAAACACGATCGCACATGGTTCTCAAAAGCCTCTTCATATTGGCTATTTGGACTTCCAGAGTGGGAATACGAGCCATGAAATTCAACCTTATGTTGCGGGTGGGCACAGGGGCTGTTAGGACACCGACGACGATGCAGGAGTGGGATACCATGAGCCTTGAAGGCAATCAGCAGGCTGAACAAAATTCATCCAACATTCGGCTCACGCCGGAGCAACTGTCTGCGCTGAGTGTGACACCCGAAATCAACCCACGCACAGGAAAACCGTTGAAGCCTCGCTGGCTCAAATCGGAGATTGTGCAAGGTGAACGCCTTTATGAAATCAAACGCAATCTGCGCGAAGGACGGCTCTTCACCGTCTGTGAAGAAGCGCGTTGCCCCAATATTTCCGAGTGCTGGAACAGCGGAACTGCGACGTTTATGATTTTGGGTGACACCTGCACGCGCGGCTGTCGCTTTTGTGCGGTTAAAACCGGCAATCCTGAAGGTCTCCTCGACCCGAACGAACCCCTCAACACGGCAATGAACATCAAGAGAATGAACTTGGACTACGCCGTGATCACCATGGTCGATCGCGACGATCTCCCTGACGG
>JBEGJP010000326.1:0-2877 GCA_041184525.1 Pseudomonadota bacterium
GAAGAGTGTCGACTTACCGGCACCGTTGGCACCAATAACACCGACAATTCCACCGGGGGGAAGCTTGAAGTTGAGGTTGTCGAAAAGAAGCCGGTCGTTGAAGCCTTTGCTGAGGTTTTCAGCTTCCACCACGACGTCACCCAAACGAGGTGCAGGGGGAAAAGGAAGTTCCTTGATGGTCTCATATTGCTCGTTCGATTCGTTGAGCATCTGCTGGTACGCCGACACACGCCACTTGGCCTTGGCCTGCCGTGCTTTCGGGCTCATTTGCACCCATTCGAGCTCGCGCTTGAGGGTCTTTTGACGCACGGACTCCTGCTTTTCTTCTTCGCCCAAGCGTTTGATCTTTTGCTCCAGCCACGCGCTGTAGTTGGTGTGCCAAGGAATGCCTTCGCCACGATCGAGCTCAAGAACCCATTCAGTGACGTTGTCGAGGAAGTAACGATCGTGCGTCACGCAAACCACGGTGCCGGGGAATTCTTTCAAGTGACGCTCAAGCCACTGGACCGATTCTGCATCGAGGTGGTTTGTGGGCTCGTCGAGGAGGAGCATGTCGGGTTTGGATAGAAGCAGTCGGCACAAAGCCACACGCCGCTTCTCACCGCCGGAGAGCATCTTGACGTCGGCTTCCGCGGGCGGGCAACGCAACGCATCCATGGCGATTTCAATTGTGCGGTCGAGCTCCCACGCATTGGTGGCGTCGAGCTGATCCTGAACGCGTGCGGCTTCGTTGATGACCTTCTGCATTTCGGCGTCATCGAGCGGCTCGCACATCTTCATGTTGAGATCTTCAAACTTCTGCAGAAGCGCCTTTGTTTCTGCGAACGCCTCTTCGATATTTTCCTGAACATTCTTTTCAGGATTGAGCTCAGGCTCTTGAGGAAGGTAGCCCACCTTGATGCCCTTGGCCGGAAACGCTTCGCCCGAGAAGTTGGTGTCCACACCGGCCATGATGCGCAGAAGGGTCGATTTACCAGCCCCGTTGTTCCCAATGACACCGATCTTGGCTCCCGGAAGGAACGAAAGATACATGCCTTTGATGATTTCCTTGCCGTTGATGACCTTCCGCATGTTCACCATGTTGAAGATGTAATTTGCCATTCCGGAACTCCTGGGCTATTTTGAGGAAATATTAAGCAACCCTAACAGGGCCATTAAGTGAGCCAGACGTTTATGCTGAACTTCGCTGCCACAATCAAGAAGAGACGTACATTCCAATGGTGCTTGGCTGCGGGCTTTCTTGCCCTGCTGCCGCGTGTTTCGGCCTCAGCTGCCGAAAGCGGAGGGGAGCAGCAGCAACAGAAAGCCTCGGCCGGCGACGAGAAATACTCTTTTTTCGCCACCGCGCGCCTCCTTTCACCCGATCGGAAGACTGAACTCAGTGCCTCGGAAGTCCGCGTCAATCTGCTGGGGAACACCTCGGCTGTATTGAAAGGACGAGGCTTGAGCGTGACTTTGGAAAGCGAGCCCAACGGCTTCCGTAAGACTCAAATGGTGCGAATTGCGGCAACTGGGGGCACCCGAGGGGGTGGCGATTCCACGGCTGCTCTGCAAGCCGGAATGTTCCGATTGAATCCGTCCGAAGAACATTCTTTCCTGTACACCGACAAACCCAAAGGCTGGATTCTTGAGGTGCGGCTGCGTCCGGTCCAACTACAAACGCAGTTGCAGCAGCGTTCTAAAATTGAAAAGCCGAAATCACCCGTGCGCGCACTGCCGCGTAAACCCAAACGACTGCCTGCCTGACAACGCGATGATTCACTCCATGAGTGGAGTTGAATTCAACGGACCACCGCGAGCACTTCATCTATCGCACCCCGCCTTTGAGCAATGGAGTTGATGGCTCGCCGCGCTTTGATGGTGTGCAATTGCCAACCAGAATAAAGTTCGAGAATAAATGGAGCTGTTGAGTTGGACACAGCAACGACCGCCCCTCGACGCGAGGCTGCGGAACAACAACGCGCCAGACGCTCTTGCTCTGCGCGGGAAAAGCCGTTGCCGTTGTAGGAGTTGAACGAAGATGTGCTGGAAAGCGGTTCATAAGGCGGATCGCAGTAAACGAAGTCACCCTCACCTGCCTGCAGGAGAATCTGCTCAAAATCGCAATTCGAAATTTCAGACTGTGCCAAGCGCCGTGCCACACTCCTCATATTCTCTTCATCGAAAAGAGAGGGGCAGACTTTTCTATGACCAAAGGGCACGTTGAACTCACCCTTCTGATTCTGCCGATACAAACCATTGTAGCCGGTTTTGTTCAAGAAAAGAGTGCGCGCTGCCCGCTCAACAGGATCGTGCGGAACAGTTGACCTGACTTGATAATAATACCTCTCACAGTAGAGCTCAGAATGGCGCCGCAAGGAGACCATGAGAGCTTCCGTGTGGTCGCGCAGCACTGAGTACAGGTTGAAAAGCTCGGGGTTGATTTCGTTCAGATGCGCAGGAACACCGGCACGAAGACTCAAAAACACAGCGGCTCCGCCCAGAAAGGGTTCTACATACCGATGGAAGCGTTCCGGAAACAACGGCACGAGCTGCGGCAGCAAAGAAGATTTGCCTCCCGCCCACTTCAAAATCGGTTTGTTCCTTTGCCTGATGTCAAACATCATGCCTCGCCTCTGCTCTTCGCAAATCATCAAACTATCTGTTTTTTCCTAATGAGAAAAGAGAGTCCTGCGGACATTTCGCAAGCAAATTGCAGGTCTTTCGACCACCGGCAGTTGTGTTCTATTTTTGTTCAGTCTACATTTACAGCATACGCCGCGTATACATTCTCTGCTTTTGTTTCTTTGAAACACTCTCTTGTGAATTCATCATTCCGCAACTCGTGCAGGAGGCGACGTTCATGTGCTCTAAATACCATGCACTTGCCATCGGCGC
>JBEGJP010000327.1:0-4659 GCA_041184525.1 Pseudomonadota bacterium
CCGTGGGTGGAATCAGATCATCGGTAGTGAGCGAAAAAAGTCGCTTCGGATCGCGAGTGAAAGTGACCACAAAGCGACCCGACCCGCCCTCTTGAAGCACAACGTTCTCAATGATCTGAACGAGTCCGATGGACTCCAATGAGAGCGAAGCGGACGCAGGGAGAGCGCTTTTGGAGCGCCGACCGGCTGTGCGTGGAAGAGTGCATTTGACTCTTTGAATACGCAGTGCGGAACTCAAATAAGACGTCAGAAACTCACGCTGCTCAGCCACTTCCTGCGAAGTCCCGCGGACCACCCGAGCGGACTCAAACTCAACCGAGCAACTTTCAGTGCGCTGTGGATTGGAGAGCTGAAAAAACACCTCAGTCCAAAAGGACACAACCAACGGAAAGGTTTTGGGCGTGAGAGAGGACGAGCTCAGGATGAAATTGCCTTCATTCAATGCGAGCAATCCGGAGAGCAATTCGGTGTCCTTGCTCGCCCATTGAGCCATCACGCCCGTCAACCACCAACGCGGGCAAACCAATCGCTTGCGAAGTGCATAAGCTGATGCCTCAAGAGCCTGAGGGAAAGCGCGCTCAAACAATGCCAAAGCGTTCGCATGACTCGATTGAGCACGCGCAAACTCGGATGAATTCTCAGCAGCGCTGGGGGCGCTATGGTAAAAACGCTCGACTCGCATCACCAGCTTCAGTTCTTTGTTATCAGTGTTTTGAGCTGAGTAGGTAACATGACGGACAGCAAGTCTGCAACCGTTTTGGCCTGCGAATCGAACTCAACCTCGACCCACTCACCTACCTTCAAATTCGAAAGATTCGTCATTTCAAGGGTGTGGGGAATGAGCATGATTTCGAGCCAATTTTCTGCACGATCCAACAGCGCAATGGTCAGAGAAACGCCCGAAATTGCGATTGAACCTTTTTGTATGACATAATTTGAAAACTTTTGTGGCACTCGAATCCTGAGCTTCCAGAAACCATCCTGAGTGGGTTCATTCAAAAGAATTTCAGCGAGAGTGTCGACGTGACCGCTGACCATGTGACCACCCAGCGCATCACCCATCCTTAATGCAGGTTCCAAATTGATTTTTGTTCCTTCTGCGACGCCTTGCGCAAGGCCAAATCGAGTCAGGGCCATGGTTTGAGGCCCAATTTCGACTTCGAATCTATTCTTTTTTCCGCAGGGCGATGCTGCAGAGGAGACGACGGTCAGACAAGCTCCATTACACGCGACGCTTGCGCCCAAAGAGAGCTCCGAAAACGGCAAACTCGTTTGGATTGTCACACGAAGAGACTGTGAAAATTGAACGCTTTCAACAAGAGTTCCAACGTCGCGAATCAGCCCCGTAAACACCGTTCACCTCACTCCAGAAAGTAAAGGAATAGAGAGTGTTACTGAAGTGATTCAGGATTCTCAACTTGAGGCTGAACTTTGTTGAAGCGGGAGTTCTGCGCCAGCCGCTGAAGCTCGCGGAGAAAATCTTCCGGATCGGAAAATGCGCGATAAACCGAGGCAAAACGAACATAGGCGACAGGATCCAAATGCCTGAGAACATCGAGAACCAGTTCACCGATGGCTTGAGAGGAAATCTCGCGATCGTCGCGCTGACTCGCGGTGAGTTCGACGTAATCGGCAATACCCTCAAGTTCTTTCGCACTCACGGCCCGCTTTTGACAAGCGACCGTCATGCTCCGCAGCAGTTTTTGCCTGTCGAAAGGTTCGCGGGCCCCATTCCGTTTGACGACATAAACCGGGAGCTCTTCCGAGCGCTCAAAAGTGGTGAAGCGAAAACCACAGTTCTGACACTCACGACGTCGACGGACCGTCAGGCCATCTTTACTTTCGCGACTTTCAAGAACCTTTGTTTCTTCACTTTTACACTGTCTGCACTTCATGAACGTCTCCCCGAATTCGCCGGGCCTCGTGACTCAGACCTTGGGAACCGCATACCCAGCGTCTGCAAACACACCATTATAAAGCGGATATTTTTGGCAGAGTTTTGCTACCAAAGCTCTGGCACCATCCATGTCTTTTTCAGTTTCCTGCAAAGCCATTGAAATTGCCTCAGCCAACTCTTTCATATCAGCAGGTTTCAAACCACGGGTTGTGACAGCCGGTGTTCCAATCCGAATGCCGCTGGTCACCATGGGCTTACGGGTTTCACCAGGCACCGTGTTCTTGTTGACAGTCAGACCGATGCGTCCGAGCCGCTCTTCTGCATCTTTACCGCTCAGCGGAGAATCCCGCAGATCGATGAGCAACAGGTGGTTGTCGGTGCCGCCTGAAACCAGCTTGCTGCCCCGCGCCATCAACTCGGTCGCCAATGCTTTTGCATTCGCCACAACAGTTTCGGAGTACTGACGGAACTCAGGAGCAAGCGCTTCACCAAAGGCCACTGCCTTGGCACCAATGACGTGCATCAGTGGTCCGCCTTGCGTCCCAGGAAAGACCGCCTTGTCGATTGCCTTGGCGTGGACAGAACGGCACAGAATGATGCCGCCTCGGGGGCCTCGCAGTGTTTTGTGAGTTGTACTCGTGACGAAATCCGCGAAAGGCACCGGACTCGGATGCACACCGGCTGCAACCAAGCCAGCGATATGCGCCATATCCACGAGCAGGAGAGCTCCAACTTCATCCGCGATGGAACGAAATGCAGCGAAATCGATAATTCTGGGATACGCGCTTGCACCTGCGATGATCAAGCGGGGTTGGGTTGCCAGTGCTTTCTGACGCACTTCGTCGTAGTCAATCCGCCCATCGCTCTCACGGACACCATAAAATTCAGCTTTATAAACGAGTCCGGACATATTCACGGGCGAACCGTGCGTGAGATGACCTCCATGAGAAAGATTCATCCCCAAAATGGTGTCACCCGGCTTAAGAACTGAGAGGAAAACAGCTTGGTTCGCCTGCGCACCGCTGTGCGGCTGCACGTTGGCATGCTCAGCACCGTAGAGCTGCTTCAGCCGCTCGATAGCAAGGCTCTCCACCTCATCAACGCATTCGCAGCCACCATAATAGCGACGCCCCGGATAACCCTCCGCATATTTGTTTGACAAAACGCTGCTGAGGGCTGCCAAAACTGCGGGACTTGCCACATTTTCAGAAGCGATCAACTCCAGCCCTTCCCGCAGTCGTCGCGCCTCGGCACTCAAAATGGATGCGACAGCGGGATCGGTTTCTGCAAGCACGGCACGGTTCGAAGATAAAAACTGATTCACAAGGCGCCTCTTATGCTCAACGTTGATTGTCGTTTGCTTGAGTCAGTGATGAGAGTCGTTTCTCGATGGTTGCAATTTTGTTGAGGCGGCCTCTATGACGACCTTCCTCAAATTCAGTGGTCAACCAGATTTTTACAAAATCAACAGCCCGCTGGTGATTGATGGTTCTCGACCCCAAACAAAGAACATTGGCGTCATTGTGAGCGCGACTCATGCGTGCGGTGAACTCGTCGAACACCTGTGCAGCACGGACTCCCGGAAATTTGTTGGCAGAGATACACATGCCAATCCCAGTTCCGCAGATCAAAATCCCACGATCGACACGACCATTGGCAACTTCAGAACCAACGATATCCGCGTAATCGGGATAATCGACAGAACCGACGGAATCTGCAGCAACGCCGTAATCAAATATTTCGTGGTTGGTGAGATTCAAAAAATCGAGGATATAGCTTTTGAGTTCCTTGCCTGCATGATCAGAGGCAACTGCAATTTTCATGGGTCAGGGCATCTCCCATTGGCGGAGTAAAATGCAAAAGGCACCCGAAGGTGCCCATCCCAAGAGACAAGAATCAGAGCTTGCTGCCGATGAATTTAACAGCGTCGCCGACTGTCTTCAGACGCTCGGATTCTTCATCCGAAATACTGGTTCCGAAATCTTCTTCGATTTCCATCAGAAGTTCCACGATATCCAAAGAGTCAGCACCGAGATCTTCCTGGAAACGAGAAGCCAGTGAGACGTTCTTCTCTTCGATATTGAGCTTCTCTGCCACAATCTTGATGACCTTCGCCTCAACCGTCTTGCTGTCCATGAAGTATTCTCCTTTACATTGGTGAGTTTGACCCGCTGTCAATACCAAAGGAGCGTCTCAAAATCAACGCACCCTAGTGATCTGATTTATTTCGTTTATACTGTTGAAAATGAGGCGTCTGAGACCTCGGAGGACATCATGCGCGTTGTGCTTGCGCTCGACAAATTCAAGGGGACACTGACCTCGCAACAGGCCAATGAATGCCTGGCTGAAGGAATTCGTCAAAGAAACCCGAAAATAGAGGTCGCTCTCAGGCCGATGGCAGACGGCGGAGACGGTTCCGCTCTCGTCCTCGCTGGATATCTCGGACTCGAAGCCATGCGGGTCGAAGTCCCCGACCTTTATGGCAAACCCACCGAGGCTCACATTTACTGGCACAACAGCAGGCGCGTGGCCGTTATTGAATCTGCAGAAGTTCTTGGAAGCAGCCGAACTGTTGCCCACCGGTTTGACACTCTCCGCGCTGCTTCAACCGGCCTCGGATTGCTTATCAAAAAGGCTTTTGACCTGCGTCCTGTGGAAATCTGGGTCTGCGTCGGCGGGACAATGACGGCAGACGGAGGTTGGGGGTTGGCGCAGGTTTTTGGCTTGAAAGCGCAGGACAGTGAAGGCCATGATCTCGCCCC
>JBEGJP010000328.1:0-4930 GCA_041184525.1 Pseudomonadota bacterium
CATTAGGGCGCATGAGTTCCTCGAAAATTCCCGCTCTTCCTCTGGCGTTCATCCTTTGGAACGCTACACGCAACGCCTGTCTCGCCTCCCGCCCAGGCCTCTTCGCATCCCCGGTCTTTCCCGCGTTTGTAAGCAGTCCCCAATTCAATTTGGCGGCCCATGCGGCCTTCATCGATGGCGCGTTGGCGCATGGAAAGTTCATCGTCAGCGGAGTACGTTTCAATTTTCTTTTCGAGTTCTGAGAACATGGCATCCTCAGTTGCGATGGTGTCCGACTTCTCTTCAGAAGTTCATCGCTTTAGTCTTATGACTCGCTGCTCAAGGTTCTTTCCAACTATTCCTCAGAGAGTCCGAGAAATTCTATAATTTCTTCTTTGCTCTTGCCTTTGGCGAGCATACGTTGAATCCATTCTTTGCGCTCTGCCTCGCGCCCCCGAGCCATTCCCTTCTCAATTCCTAATTCTATTCCTTTTTCACGCCCCTCGTCTTTCCCTCGCTTGAAAGCGCTCCCTAGTTCAATTTGGCGGCCCATGCGGCCTTCGTCGATTGCGCGTTGGCGCATGGCAAGTTCATCGTCAGCGGAGTAGGTTTCAATTTTCTTTTTGAGTTCTGAGAACATGGCATCCTCACTTGCGATGGTGTCCCACTCCTCCTCAGAAGATGGGAGCATAAACCCTGCCCACCTTTCTAATATCGGATCTTCCTTGGCTCCGGAAGATCGGAGTTTGCCCAGTTCTACAAAGTGCAATGATGGCAGGTCGTTACTAAGTACGACGTGGGGCTTCCCCGGAGGCCACGTCCGGCACATCTGAAACTCCTGATGTCCCTCTTCAAAATATGGAAAATAGGCGTCTTCCAGAAGGAAGATCACGATGACGCGCGGCAGTTGGCCATACGCATCGCCTTCCGGCAGGGCACTCGAGTAAACCCTCGATGCATAGAACATGGAACGCTGCTCGAGAGCCTCTATAGGACCACATTGCATTTCCACATTGATTCTTGTGTTGTCGTCACACTCCACCAGAATATCAAGCCGAGAGAGCTTTTCGCCATCCGACGAGGGCAGCAGTTCAGGATTCTTGATCATGTGCGTAATCCAGCCCAAAGCGACCACTGATTCCAGACGAAAGCGACCACCAAATCCAGCCCAATCCGACCGCAGATTCCGGTCGAAAGCGACCACTTCTGCTTTCAAATAATGCAGACTAATCCACTCCCAATTGAGCGATGCGGCGGGAGGATTGGCCATGCCTAGAAGCAGGACTGATATGCGTAAGGTGAAGACAATATTACGGTTAAGCTGGGAGGCTAGGCTTTCACAGCGAGAAATCGCTGATGCCATTGGAGTTGGAAAGACTACGGTCCAAGAGGTTCTGGCCCGAGCTCAAGAGAAGGGCCTCAGTTGGAATCAAATTCAGAGCATCCGCGAAAGTCACTTGATTGAAATGCTTTATCCGCCGGTAAAAATGGACCGGCCTCGCAGAGACCCAGACTGGTCGCAAATTAAGATCGAGTTGATGAAAAAAGGAGTCACCCTGCTCCTTCTATGGGAAGAGTACCGTGAACAAAATCCGGACTCACCTTCCTACAGCTGGTTCTGTGAGAGCTATAAAAAATGGGAACGCAAATCACGCCTCATCATGCGTCAGACTCACAAAGCCGGTGAGAAGCTCTTCCTGGACTTTGCGGGTCTCACTGTGCCGTACTTTAACAGCACAACCGGGGAGATCAGCGCTGCTCAAATCTTCGTTGCAGTTCTGGGCGCAAGCAACATGACCTTTGCCTTGGCTGTTGAAGACCAAACAGTCGCAAGTTGGTGCCATGCAAACGTCTGTGCACTCCGCTTCTTTGGCGGAGTCCCGGAAATCCTCGTGCCTGATAACCTAAAGGCCGCTGTCAAAACGCCGTCCCGTTATGAACCAAAGATACAATCGAATTACTTGGACTTCGCTGAGCATTACGGCTGCGCAGTGATTCCGGCAAGAGTTCGAAAACCACGAGATAAAGCCAAGGTCGAAGTTGGCGTTCAGGTTATCGAGCGCTGGATTCTCGCAAGGTTGAGAAAGATGACCTTCGGCTCGGTCATGGATATCAACCAGGCAATCAAGCCATTACTTGAAAGAATCAACAATAAAACCATGCGACACCTTGGAAAGTCTCGACAGCAGTTGTTCGAGTCCATAGACAAACCTGCGTTAAGGCTCCTTCCAGAGAAAGAGTTCGAGCTGATTACCCGAAAGAAGGCAAAGGTTAACATCGACTATCACGTTGAACTTCACAGGGTGTACTATAGCGTTCCCTTCCAATACGTTGGCCACGACGTTGAGATTCGATACACAAGATTAATGGTCGAGATACTTGCTCACGACAAAGTGATTGCGCTGCATCAAAGACTTAATAAAATTGGATCCCGACAGACAGTCGCTGATCATATGCCATCGCATCACCGAAAGATGCTGGACTGGAATCCTCAACGCATACTTCGGTGGGCTCTTGAAGTTGGAGGCCCAAGCACCAAACAACTCTGCGAAGCTTTAATGGGAAGACAAAAACACCCAGAGCAAGGCTATCGGAGCTGTATGGCTCTTATCCGGATGGCAGACAAGTATGGCAGCGAGCTCTTGGAAAGCACTGCTGCGCAGGTTCTGACTCGAAAACAGCAAAGCGTGTTCGAAGTCGAGAAGTTGATTCGCCTCGAGAAGGCAAAACAAAACCCAGCCACAAAAATTACTCATCATGAAAACATTCGTGGCGCCGGCTATTACAACTGAGAGGATAAATAAAATGGTAATGCTCAATCCCGTTTGCGAAAAGCTAACTTCACTGCGCCTCCACGGAATGCTTCATGCTCTGCAGGAGCAGCTCAGTTCTTCCTCTTACAGTGAGCTATCCTTCGAAGATAGGCTTTCGATTCTTGTTGAACGTGAAATCACTGAACGGGAGAATAAGGCCCTATCGAGCCGTCTGGGAAAAGCCAAACTTCGACAAGAAGGTGACCTTGAGGACGTACGACCATCGACCTCCAGAGGTCTCGATAAAAGCACAATCAAAATGTTGGCTCAATGCGAATGGATTCGCTCAAAAAGAAACCTCCTAATCACAGGACCCAGCGGGAGCGGAAAAACCTTCATTGCTTCCGCGATTGCGAGAAAGGCGTGTCTGTTGGGCATGAGTGCAAGATACTTCCGAGCCACAACTCTCGCGTATGAACTGGAAAACTCAAGAACAGAGGGAAAACTTCATCGATCCATTCGAACAATGGCAAAATACCAGCTTCTCGTCATCGATGACTTCTGCCTTTCAGCGATGAGTGAAATGGAAGAAAAAGATCTCTTTGAACTCATAGAAGATCGTCATGGAAATGGATCAGTCATCCTCACAAGCCAAAATCCGGTGAATCTCTGGCACGGACTTATGCCAAACCCAGCGATAGCTGATGCAATACTTGATCGAGTTGTTCACGGAGCCGTTCGGCTTGAACTGAAAGGAGAAAGCCTCAGAAAAACTGCCGGCAGTCTTGACCACACTCAACTGATCGAGCAATGAATCGGGTGAAGTTCGTCGCTGCGCTCCGATTGAGCAGAAGCGGTCGGATTCAGGCGGAATGCCTGGTCGCTTTCAAAACGAACGGCCGGTCGAAATCACTGGAATACGCATTTCTTTCTGAGACCAAGCTCTTTCCTGAGGCAATCACGTAGATATCGGCGCGAGACTAGCAGTGAGTCGAAGATGACCTTCAAGTGTAATCCTCCACTCCTTGCAAGGGTTCGCGTGAGATGAGTTTTAGATCGCGTCCGATCCCGACAAGTTCCCTCTGGCATTCAACTTCCATTGTTTTGCGACCCAGATGCCGTTCCAGCTCGTGAATCTTCTTTTCAATGGACTTCTACTCGGACTCAGGGAAAACGTTCTCTTCTTTGTCGACTGCGTTGAGCTGCCCTTGTGTCACGCACTTTCTCGACGTATAGAGTTGTGCTGGATGAATAACATATTTACGGCCTGATTGGCGCACCGAGCTGTCGGCAGAAAAAGCCTCGTTCACGCTCCGTATCTTTTCCTCTGGGCTGAAGCGCCTTCGCCGTTCTGTCCCAATGATAATTTCAGAATTACGACCAGTTCTAATCACAGTTCTTAAGCTCCCCTTCTGGCAGTGGGGGATGGTCCCTGCTTGAAGTGGCTACATCACCTGTTTGATCGGGTTACATCAGAAACTAGCCTATGGTGCATAGTTTTCGTTTCCTCAGGTTTTCCATCGCCTTGTTCCACTCCAGTAATTTTTGTTCATTTTCAGCATGAAGGTAACCATCTTGTCCTAAGACCAGAGTTTCTAGGGGTATATTTAAGCGGTTAAGCGCGTGGATATTTGGGCCTGCGTATTTTGCTGGGTTTCCCATAACCATTGCCAAGGGGGGAATATCTTTAGTCACAACGGAACCCATGCCAGTCATTGAGAATGCTCCAATTGTGCTCCACTGATGAAACACTGATCCAATTCCTATTGTTGCGCTTTCTTGAACATAAACGTGCCCTCCAAGCACAACATTAGGTGCTATCGTCACACCAGATTCAATCTTTACGTCATGAGCAATGTGTGTGTGATCCATGATGAAGCAATTATTCCCGATGGAGGTATCTCGATTTCCTGTACCTCGTTGAATGACTGTAAGTTCTCTGATTACGTTATTTTCTCCGATAATAATTTTGCCTTCGGATGACTTGGAGCGATGTTCCCCATCAGTGCCAATAACGCAGTTTGGAAATATTTTCGTTCCACGACCTATTATCAATGGCCCTTTTAAATAAACTCCAGCCATTATTTCAACTTCTGAGTCTATTGAAACATCACCTTCGATTGTAGCCGATTTATGAATTCTCGAGGAACTGCAGATTCTGTCTCTTATACACATCTCCGAGCCCACGAGACTTCCGT
>JBEGJP010000329.1:0-10628 GCA_041184525.1 Pseudomonadota bacterium
CGACCCTTCCTTGCGGAAATCACAATGCACGAGGAGTTTAATCTTGATTCCTTCGGCGAGCGGAAAATCAACGAGTTTTTCTTGCAGGGAGCGGAACTTTCCTGCCCAGAGACAACAGGGAATCGATGCGGCACGACCGGTTTGGAGGGTCCGCTCCTGCTCCGGTTCGATGAGTTCAAAGAAAACATGGCCGCCGGAAGATTTCAGAGAAGAAATTTCACCGACAATCCAAAAATCAAATGCCAATGACTTACGGAAGACGGCCTCTACGTATTGAGTCAATTTGGACACCGTCCAAACGGCCTCGCCGGAGGTGTCATCCGGTGTTTCTGCCGTGACCTTATTTTCAATCGGAGCAGCTTCCGTTGCGCCGTCCTGCGTTTGCGGGACGATGAAGCCCAGAAATTCGAGCGACTTCCAGTTGACACCTTCCGAACTCAAAAACCAGCATTTTTGTGACCCGTCAAAGCGAGCCCCAAGGCGTTTCAAATCCTCTTTGATGGAGAACGTGTCGCCGCTGAGTTTGAGGAGATCGCCTTGGCGAGTGAGAGCGCGTCGGAGAGCCATGGAGACGTGTGTCCTATTTGCCGCTGAGCCGGCTTTGCTCGCTTTCGGCGGATTTCTTCTGAAGTTCGGTTGCAAAGGAAAAATGAGTTCTGCTTTGTGCAAGACCAACCGGAATTCTCTCCGACCAGATCAAGACTTTTGATCCGAGGGACAATGATTCATCCGGCTCGTTGTTTGCAACAGTGGCATCGAGAATCTGGGCACCTTGGAATTCAACCGCATCGGGTGAATGCCATAAAAAGCCGCGCAGCGGCAGAGCGAATTCACCAAGACCGATGGCCTCGCGTGCCACGGGACGTTGGTTGAGCCGAAAGCTCAATCGGGTGAATGAATTTTCCGAAATTCGTCCTTCAAGTAAACAAAAAATATGCCAAGCTGATTGAGCCGGTCGTCTCCCTAAAATGATCGACTCAGGAAATTCCTTCTCCGTTTCCTGAGATTTGCTTGTTTCTTTGAGCTGTGCGTTTTCTGAGCGCGATTCACAACCCAGAGCATTGAACGAGGTCGACAGATGGGTCTCCAGACTTTCCTCGGCATTGTTCGTGGCAGGGAATTTGATATTCAGTCCCAGCAATTTGTCGAATCGTTTTTCTTTGTTCGCCATTTTTTGAATTTGTGCGACATGTTCCGGTTTCGCAAAAAACAAATCGCGCCTGCGCGAGTCGTTCACTTCGGTTTTCAAAGGGTCAATCAGCCAGCCGTCGTTTGTTAAGGTCATGTGATCGTGTTCGTTGAGTTGGGAAACAGCTTTGCCTTCCAGCGAAAACATTTCGAAGAGTTCTTTTTCGGTGAGTGTCAGTTTTGCTTCCATCGATGCAGCCTTTGAAAAAAAGCTGACTGCTTGGCTCAATCCGGTCGGTGCATCAATTTGTATGAGACCTTTTTTTTGAGCATCGCTGACGACAAGCTGACTCAACTTGAACAGTGCCTGACCGCGCAACATTTCGCGCCCTTCTGTTGCTGTTTCCGACGGCGAAAGTGGTTTTTTATTGTTGTGTACCAGAAGTGCAATGTTCGCCGGTGAAGAAACGGATTGGAATTTTTCAATCAGCTTGGCAAGCCAAATATCGGCCTGCTGAAGTTTTTCTTCATCCTTCAGAGCCGAGTTTCGGAATCCTAAAAAATCTCTCACCCCAGCAACAATCCACCGTGCCGTGGATGATTTGCTCAGATGCGTGCTTTCCCAGTTCAAGCGCAAAGTTTCGCTGGGTATTTTGAACTGGACATAGAGAAGTCCGGGATCTGAGAGAGACTCATCGTTTCTGAGGAAGGAGTGGGTGGAAGCAAATTCCTCGCGGCGTTCAACTTTAATGTGGCTGTTGAAAGATTGAGAGTAGAGCGTTTCTGCCGCTTTGCAGTCTCGGTCGCAGCGGGTGTCGGTCGTCAGGGTGATTCTTCGTGTTGAACCGCCTTGCGCATGAATCAGATTGAGAAGCGTGAGCTGAGGTTGGATCAAGTCCTTGAGAGCCGTATTTTGAAGAGGAAAGCCAAGATCGCTGGGTTTACGCCCCGTGAGCACAGACAGTTCCGAGACTGTCGCATTGCTCGCCGGAGGGATGACTTTGGTGAAGTGCAAGACAGGCGATGTGAAAGATTCTGAAGCCCTGAGAATTTGCAAAGTTCGTTGAAGTTGGTTCAGCTCGCCATCTAAGGAATCTATTTGCACGACCAAGGAACGGGTCAGCATTTGTCGGTTTTCACCTTCGATGACACTCGGTTGAAAGCCATCGACAAAAAGAATTCCCGAGGCCGATGTCGGCCATTCCAAAGCAAATTGGGCATCTTCGTGTTCGGCGAATTCCGCCACGGAGGGAATGTCAATATCCAGTGGCTGACCTTTGGGTTCAATTTCATATTTCGTCAGAGCTGATGTGCTGAACCCTGCAGAGAGAGGCAGCGAGGAATCAAGACGATCTTGTGTCACGGCGACGGCGCGCATACGGATCTTCCAATTGCGCGCTTTTCCCGTTTCATGAGCAAAACTCAGAAGCACGCGTTCGCCGGGAAGAACAGGAATGACGTTTTTGATGGCGCTGGCGGAACCGCCTGTGTTGGCGATTTCTTCCTGCGCTTGAAACACGAGAGAGTTCTGCGCCGATGGGCGAAGACGGAGAGACGACTTTCCGATGCGAATGAGCTGTTCGAATTGTTCCAAACGATTTTGCGCACCGCTTTTTGTCAAAGACCACTGTGGAGGGTTGAATTTCGTGTCCCATTCCAATTGGTAGCCCACGTGTGAACGAAGATCGGAAATGGACTTCGCCTCATTCACTTCGATGGTAGCTTCACTTTTGCGTATCTGAGTTGCAATGCGTCTGAAAAACTCATTGGCTTGATCGGTTTCGCTGAGTTGACTTCTGTGTCCGAGCGAAAGCCAGACGACACCGGCGGAAAGTATGAAAGCACCGAACAGAAGACGCAAAACGAGTATTTCGTTCTTGATGTTTCTTGAAACGTGGGGTTTTCGAGAATAGGCCCTTCGATGCATTATTCTTTGTCTTTCACATAGGGTGGCTGAGCTATCGATTCTGGGCCGTCCGACTCTTCTTCTGAAGGGGCCGCCCTCTGTCCGGCTTGCACGGTTTTCGACTGTGACAGCGGGAGTCCGGCGAGCAGAGTCTTCAATGGCGCAGTATCACGGAATGTCACGTCATTAAAAACGCTTTCAAGCAAAAGGCTCTCAGCCTCTTTAAAACAAAGGTCTTTGTTGTCAGTGGAAGAGTCAGAGCCATCTTCGTTCGCAGGAAAGAGAACCGGCAGGATCTGGGGGACTTTGGAAGTCGCCGACTGAAAGTTGAGTTTGACCGCATTCAAAGTGAGTTGTTCCGCTGTATCCGATTGCGTCCTGCAGATAATTTGCCGTGTTGAAGTCACCAAAGTTCTTCTGAGCAGGGCATTGTCGATATGAAGAGTGTTCAAGAACTTTTTGCCCCTGCTGTAGGATTCCTCTGTTGTGAGCGGCAGTGAAAGAACTTTTTGTCGATCCTGACTGTCCGCGAATTCAGAATAGAAAAAGGAGGAAACATTGTCGGTCGGCGGAGCGGTGTCACGCATGAGAGAACGTATGGAAGATTGTGCACTCACGCTCGGTATGTCGAGTGCAAGTTGCGACGTATCTGTTTTGATTTGACCATCGAGGCGGGCAAACGCAGTTGTCGGATGATTCTCTCCGCCGAGTCCGACGATAAAAGTTCTGTGATGATTCAAAAGTTGTGTCGACGAGAGAAAATTCAAGTGGCTTTTGAGCAGAGTGCGCGTGAAAAAAGAGGAGCCGTTCCAATCTTCGGATTTCTCCAATCCGCCGAAGTCGACGTGGGGATGCAGATGCGGAGAGAGCCAAATGAGGATGGTCTTGCCTCCTTTAGATTGGAGGTGTTCAACAACGTGCTGATAGGCGTGAAACAAGCTTTGTTCTAGTGTAAGAAACCGGTTGGAACACAACAGCTCCGGATGGAGATGTGTTTCAAGCACGGATGGGATCAGGCTGTAAGGAAAAACGGAAGCCTGAAATTGGCCTAGCCGAGCAAGGTTCGGCAGCGACTGTCCGCAGCGTTTTCCGGGAACAGCAGCATCAAACATTTCAGCAATCGGGCTTGGTCCGCCGAGTGAAGAAACAAGCAAACTTTCGCCCGAAGGTGAAAGCGTCTCTTTGATGGTGCTACTCGTGTTGCGCACGAGATCGGTGTCCATGTAGTCGTGCCTGATGCCGTGTGCGGGCGGCTCAAGTCCGGTGAGGCTCGTGACGAATTGCCCGAGAGCGCTCGCGGTGCTTGGTATGATCTCTTGAAATGACGTCAATTGCTCCTTGAGCGGTGCAAGTGAATCTTCCTCAAATGCGGTTCGAACGTCTTGAGGGCTGAGTTCAGGCAAGACAAAGACAAACTTGACCGGATGGGGGTCTTTGAGATGAGAAGAATCGACGGAGCGCAATTGTTTTGTGCTATAAAAGTCCAAAAACAGGAGTCCCAAAGAGGCCAAAGCTGCGAAGGTCATTCTCACGTTTCTATCGAGTCGCGAAGTCGCGTTCATTGCGTATTTGTGGATGGCATAAGCCACCATTCCAAGGCAGAGCAGAGCTCTGAGACTTTGGAAGAAACCTTCTCCCAACGGTTCGAACAATTGCACCATCAGATTGCCGGGTGTCCACGATTTTGAATGCAGCGCAACAATCATAAAACTGCAAAAATAAAACGCAGATAAAAAACATACAGTGACGAGGCGCTGCACCGAGACCCGCAGTGTGGCCAGAGTCCATCGGACAATCAGGCTCGTCAAAAAGATAGGGAGGAAAAGCCCAAGCCAATAAGAGAGCATCAGCTTGACATTGAAGAGACTCCCGCTGGCCTGCAAAAGTTCAAAGAGAGTGCCTTTGGAAAGTGTGCTCAAGGCATCCGGAAAGGGGCGGATGTGCTCTTTGATTTTGTAAAAGGTCGCAGCCGAATGAAGGATGGATGAAAGAAAGGCAACCACCGCACCGGTCATGAGAAACGGGATATCCAGCAGGGCTGCCCAGATTGAGGTGTTTCCGGTGAAGGAGCGTTTGTGCGAGTACATGTTGAGCCCCGTCCTCAAGCCTCAGGATAAATGTGATAGGCGGTGCTGGTTTCTTCGAACCGCATGGCGTCGTTTTCCGACCACTTCAACATTTCAATGAGTCTGTCCTGCTTTTCAGGAGACCAAGCTGATCCTCGGCAGGTTTCAAAAAAATCACGCCATCGACTGTCGCCAAGGACAAGATGAACAGGAGGATCGGTGAAATTATATTCATACCCCGGATCTTTCCACCGGAAAGGATTGTACTCCGCGGCGGCTGCGGCGAGAAACAGAACTCCGAGCGCGAATGTATTGCATCCTTCAGGTTGTTCCACGTGGGTCTGGAAACCTCTGCAGAGAGTTCCTTGGTGCTTGTTGAACGTGGGTCTGAATTCATGGGTGCGAAATTTCAATCCCGCAAAGCGGAGCGAGTCGGGTGCTGTCCGGTTCCACGTTTCGAAGATGTCTAACATGCGGCGGGCCGGCAAATCAGGGGCTCCGACGGTTTGGAAAGGAAGGGTGGTTCCCCGTCCTTCGCTGACCAGCGTGGTTTCAAGTGCCACAAAAGCAGGAAAGCAGAATGTGGTGTCCCACGTCGGCAGGTTGGGACTCGGAAGTGTCCAGTGGCGACGAGAGAGTTCTGAAAGCGGCGTACTGCGTGTCAGACCGTCGACCGTAATGACGTCGTAGGGATGAGTCAGTTTGTCCGACGCATGGAAAAGGCGTCCCAATTCGCCCATGGTGAGACCGTGTCGCATGGGGATGGAGTACCAGCCGACAAAACTTTCCCAACGCATGTCGAGTGTGTTGCCTTGGGTGAATGCTCCGGGGGATGTCCTGCGCGACAAGCCCAAAGGGTTGGGTCTGTCGAGAACGACCACGCGTTTTTTGGCCTTTTCCGCGGCGCGCATGCAGCCTGCCAATGTGAGCATATAGGTATAAACGCGACAGCCGACATCCTGAAGGTCAATCAGTAAAGTGTCTACGTTTGCCAGTTGTTCCGGCGTCGGAATTCTCGTTTTGGAGTAGAGGCTGAAGAGTGGAACATTGGAATTGCCTCCCGTGCTCAGGGCACTGTCGGGCGTTTCAATCATGTTGTCCTGTTCGGTTTGTCCGTAGCCGTGCTGCGGTCCGAAAACACAAGAGAGCGTCGATCCTTTGGTCTGGGCAAGAGCGGCAACACACACTTCCGCCGTGGCGCGAAAATCTTGCGTGGTGCAGGCTTGGTTGGTGACAAGACCAATGCGGCCCATTCCGTTGAGCAGTTGAGGTTCACGCGCAATCCGATCGATGCCTGATGTCACCATTTGCTCACCTTTTTATCAATATCGTGGATGAGAGATTGTAAGACGACTTCGAGCTCAGAGCCACTCACAGGCGGTATGGCCTCGTGAGGATCGGAAGTGCTCTCTGCATGCGCAGTCAGGAGTCCTCGCGTGGATTCCTGCACTTCGATTTGGAAGGGCCTGCTTTCTACGACGTAAAGATAATGACTCACTTTGAAGAGCTGGCCTTGGCCTGTCCGGTCGAGTTTTTTGAACGGCTCGTTGTCGGCTGTCGTTCGTCCCATGACTCCATCCGTGGTTACCGCACCCATAAAACTCAGCGTTTCCGCTAAGATTCCTGCGAGCGCCAACAGGGAGACGCCCCCTGCAGTTTTTACTCATTGATGCTGAGGCTTCATGCTCCGATCCCACAGCCAGAAAGTCAATCAACCTTTCGCGGCGGGGGTGAAGGACATCACTCCCATCCGCTCTGTCCGACGAATTTGACGCCGTGCAGATGCTCAGTTGATTGAATGTGTGGTTTTTTTCATCACTGGGTCAGGACGACCCGACGGCGTGTGCACATAGGACGTGCCTGCCGTGTTTCTAGGAGGAACACCGTATGGGTTTGCGGATACAAACCAACATTCAGGCGCTGACTGCGCAAAGGAACTTGGTCGTAGCGACGGAGTCCAACGACAAGTCGATGGAGCGCTTGGCCTCGGGCTACCGGATCAACAAAGCTGCGGATGACGCAGCTGGATTGGCCATCTCTGAAAAGTTGAAGGCCGACATCCGGGGCTTGAACATGGCGAAGCGGAATGCCAACGATGGTGTGTCGCTGGTCCAAACCGCAGAAGGCGGCCTGAATGAAGTAGGAAATATCCTGAGTCGATTGCGGGAACTCGCAGTTCAGTCGAGCTCGGATACGATTGGTAATGTTGAGCGCGGATTCCTGAACAAGGAGTATACTGCACTCAAGGACGAAATCGACCGTATTACCAACGCGACCGAGTACAACGGAACCCGTCTTCTCGTAGGGAATCAGGATGCTGTGGATCCAGCCTTGGTGAATCGGAGCAATCCGTATCCCTTGGAGATCCAAGTGGGTAAAGACCACTTCGCATCCGTGGACAACCACGGCGAGAACAATCCGGTCAACGTGATCCGGTTGGACTTGAGCCAGTTGAACACAAACACGGATTCGAACGGTTTGAATCTGGGTAAAGGCACCGATGATGGTGGCACACGTGTCGACAGCAAGGAGAGCGCACAATTGTCCATCGGGACTCTTGATACCGCTATCCAGAAGGTTGCTGAGTATCGCTCCTACTTGGGAGCAATCCAAAGCCGCCTTGGTTCGACAATCAACAACCTCTCGGTCCAGACAGAGAACTTTGCGGCTGCCAACAGCCGTATCCGTGACACCGACTTTGCGGATGAATCTGCGAAACTCACGCAGTCCAACATCCTCAAACAAGCTGGTGTTGCAGTTCTCTCTCAGGCGAACCAGTCGCCACAGGCAGCACTTCGCTTGCTCCAATAAGCAAGCGGGCGCCCGACCTCCGGGCTGGGCGCCGTTTTCCGTTTATCTCCTTCCACATGGGCGGGCCGGCAGAATGCTGGCCCGCTTTTTTTATGGCGAGGGGTGCAGGCCGTTCGAAGAGGCGACCACATGACAGACCTCAGAAGGCTCCTTAATTGGCGTTTTCACCCTTTGAACAAGTTCAACTTGAACTTAATTCTCGGATTTCTTTGTATTGGAATGCCGAGAAGTCAGTTAGACTTCAGGCTGTTGTTGCGTCTGAGAGCTGTTGTTGATGCTGATGCTGTTTTGAGCTGTTGTTGTCTGCTGAAGTTGAAGCTGTTAGGCCTGCGAGGTCTTGAGTTGCCACGAAAACGGTCTGTTTTCGTGGCAATTTTTTTTGAATTTTTGTCGTGATTGTGTCAGCTTGAGGAACCGATTCCATTTCCTTGGGGCGAAGTCCAAACTATTGCAGAGACCACCATGATCACCCTCAGCAACCTGACGATGCGCTTTGGTGCAAAGATATTGTTTGAAAACATCAATGCCCGTTTCAACATGGGCTGTACGTACGGGATCATCGGAGCCAACGGGGCCGGCAAGTCAACTTTGCTGAAAATAATTGCGGGTCAGTTGGAACCCGACATGGGTGAAGTTGGATTTGGCAAGGATCTGCGTTTGGGGTTTCTCAAACAAGACCATTTTGAATACGACGAATGTTCGATTCTAAATACGGTCATCATGGGCAATCGCGCCTTGTGGTCGGCGATGCAGGAAAAGGAAGACATATACAACCGAGCGACATTCACCGATGAAGAGAACGACCGCTTGGGTGAATTGGAAATGGTGGTCGCCGAAAATGACGGATATGAAGCCGAGGTGGTGGCGGCGCAACTTCTTGAAGGTTTGGGAATCCCGACATCCCGTCACGCAGATAAAATGAAGACCCTTGCGGGTGGCTACAAAGTCCGCGTTCTTCTCGCCCAGTGTTTGTTCCCCAAACCCGACATTCTTCTTCTCGACGAGCCGACGAACAATCTTGACGTTCACAGCATCCGTTGGCTGGAGAATACGATTCGGCAGCGACAAGGGATCACCTTGATCGTTTCGCACGACCGTCATTTTTTGAATTCAACAATCACACACATTGCAGACATCGACCGCAATACTATTCAATTCTATACAGGTGACTACGAATATTTCATGGCGGCAAGCCAGCTCGCAGTGGAGCAAAAAGAGCTCTCCAATATGAAGCTCGAAAAGCGCAAAGCCGAGCTGGAAGCATTCGTAGCGCGCTTCAGTGCCAATGCGAGCAAGAGCAGTCAAGCCTCCAGTCGACAGAAACTTCTTGAAAAGCTCGAGAAGCAGGTCGAGGAGATTGTTCCTTCGAAACGGCTTTATCCGAAGTTCATGTTCAAGCCGAACAAACAGCTCGGCAAACAGCTTTTGCAGGCCGAAGGCATCGCGCAGAGTTTCCTGTCCTCTGAAGAACAGGGAACTCAAAAGACTCTCTATCGGGATCTGCATTTGTATTTGAATCCGGGCGACAGGTTGGCCATCATTGGTCCCAATGGTGTGGGTAAAACAACGCTGCTGAAAATATTGGTGGGCGAACTGAAGCCCGATGCAGGAAAGGTCAACTGGGGCGTGAGCGCTCAAATTGGCTATTTTCCGCAGGACCATAAGGAGGCATTGCCTTCTGGAACCACACCCTTTGAATGGCTCACCACGTTTGCCCCGCAAGAACCCCACGAATACGTGCGCGGTTTCCTCGGGCGCATGCTCTTCCGCGGTCCGGAACAAGACAAAAGCACACAATCACTCAGCGGCGGTGAGCGGGCGCGAGTTCTGTTTTCGAAACTGATGATGGACGGCGCGAACGTGATGATTCTCGATGAACCCACGAACCATCTCGATCTCGAAAGCATCACGGCGCTGAATGATGCTCTGAAGGAGTTTCAGGGTTCACTCATATTCGTGAGCCACGATATCGATTTCATCACATCGCTTGCGAACAGAGTTCTCGAGATTGATGGAAGCGGTGCCTATCGTTTCATGGACATCAGCGAATTCACCCCGTAAGGGTTTCACATTCCAACGCGTCCGGAAGGTGCAGCATTCAGAAGGTTTCTCAAAGCCTGCGCCGATGCGAATGTTTCGCCTGAACAGGAATTGCCCCGACACACAGAGCTGCGTGCACAACCCGCAGCTGCATCCCATTCGAAGTCTTCAGCTCCATGAACCAGCACGCCCTCAACGCGACCAGATTCGGGATCAAAAAGAGGCGAGCCCGATGCTCCGCCGGCGACATCAATCTGGGCCTGAAAATAAAATTCATTGGAACGGGACAATTCAGACTCCAATGGAGCCCGCTTCATGCTGATTCCCAGTGGGTGTCCCAAGGTCAAAAGAGAAGTGGCATTGAGACTCCCATTGCCCCCTGAAGGGTTTGCCTGAAGGAGGCTGAAACGTCGCGTTCCCGCAGGTGAGACAACAGGGCGGTCGAGTTCCACTAAAACCAAATCGCCGTTGTCCTTCCCGATGCGCGCTGCCGTCTTTTTGCAAGAGTAGACATCCCGAGACGGAAAGACTGTTTCGCCGCCGCGCGTGTGAGAGAAGACAAAATTTCGTTTTGAACAGTCTGTGTCGTCGGGAATGCAATGGCCTGCCGTCACAAGGAGCGTGTCGCTCACGAGGAAACCCGTGCAGTCACCGACCATCGATTCCTCGCGGAAGGG
>JBEGJP010000330.1:0-4816 GCA_041184525.1 Pseudomonadota bacterium
AGTTTATTGTGCTTCAGTACCCTGAAAAAATCTTTGAACGTCGGCCTCAAGGTACGATCCTCGTTGACCAAATACATGTGACCAAAAAATCTCACCTGACTGTTCTCCTTCAGCCAACGCTGAAAGCTGTCGAGCAGACGGGGCAAATAATAATCTTGCGAACTGATGACCGCCATCTCGTTCGCTCGCCAATCAGGCACGGAATCACTGGACCTCTCGAGCCCTTCCAACAGCCCGCCCAAACGTGAAAAATCACCCTCAGACATGGCAGACGTGGTCATTCCCTTCTCACTCTTAAAAATCGCTTCCAAACCAGAAGCTGGCTCATTTTGCTGATCCAACTCTTTCCGCCTGGACAAGAAGGTCCAATCGTTCCCATCCAACCAGCGTCCGTCCATTCTTCCGACGTCATGAGCCGATGAGAGAGCTTCAGGCAAAGCAAGGGCCGCTGGTGGTGCAAAACTGACTGACTTGTATCCGAAATTACGGAATTCCTGATAAAGGTTGAAAACGCGGCGCCCCGAAACCAAGTCTTTCATAAGAATGGGAAGTCCGACCGGAAGCGGGTCTCCAAATTGGCGCACAATGGTTTGTTGAAAAAGCTCAGTCGCGCGAGAATGCGGATGCATTGCAATTGACATAGACAACGCGCCTCGCCTGAACTCCTGAAGATGCGGAGTCAGCGCAGATGCAAGACGCTCATCTGACAACACTTCACTGACTAAAGAATCCAATTGAATCAGAAGAACATTGTAGCCAATAGCTACAGATTTCTCGCCCGGCACAGCCATCACGGGATTGAATTTTACAGTCGCAGGATCCAACAGATCCTCTGTGCTCTGTTGGTCAGGTTTCGACTTTGAACTCTTTGATTTTTCTGTTTCACTCAGCTTCTCGACGGGGTTTGCCTTGGATGCACTCGCGGGGGAAGAATCGGTTGTCGAAGACAAACGCGACCCATCCGTCGTTACGGATTGAGCGAGTTCTGCTCCACTCGGCTGACCGCTCGCCGCGACTTTCACGGGAACCGTCGCAGTCTGAGTTTCTTCAGAAAGCCCACTTTCCTCACCTGCTATCTCCGGAGATTGCTCCTCAGCCACCGCGTCCACCAATGAGTTCTCATTCGCCGACTTCCAAAACTTGCTTTGCTTACCCATTTGGACAGGAAAACGTCCGGTGCGCTCCCACTGCGAAAGTGAGGCCGACGTCAGCATGATTTCTCCGCTTCCCATGCTTAAACGCAGCAGCGTTGCAGTCGCGTCATTGACTGGAATAGTGACTGTTTGCAACCGATTCACATCCACATCCGTGAATTGCCGCGCCCAGCTGAATTGTCCGAGCCAAGCACGCAAATTCGAAGGGGCGAGAGGAACAACACCAAATGACACGTTCCTCTTGTTCCGCGACATTGGCAGATTGACCCGCAATTCTTCTCCCGCGGACACTCTGATGCCCTCAACACATTGCGCGCCCGACGGATTGGGCAATACAACGTAACGGACATCTCTGAAGCTTGAATCCAACGAACCCAGCTTCCGGCCTGTGGAAAGAGTCGGCCAGATCAGCGAAGATGCAGGCGCCACTCCAGCAGGAACTTCCGGTCCAAAGATCTGAAGACCAGAATCCATGAAAAAGTCGAAGAGCGGAACCGTCAAGTAATCCATTCTTCGCATCATCACTCCGAGCCGACGCTGTTGCTCGGAACGAGGAAATCTCTTCAGTTTTTTTCTCTCTTGCCTGTCTTCATCCAGTGCCGTCATCGGCCAGTGGGTGACGAAGGGAGATGGTTTGGCAAGAGAATAGTCAATTAAAGGAATAGGCCAAGGATATCGGTGAGCAAGCCAAGCCAAACCCATCGTTGACAGGAGGATCATGATGAAAGCAGTCAAAAAGAAATTCAAACGCACTCCAGAGCGTCTTGGCATTCAGCGTATCCTCGCGCGTGCAGAACGTTCAATGGCGGAAAGGGTGTCCAACTCGAACTGAGCAAAAAAAGATTTTGATTCCGAGGTGTCGAGTAAAACCCACTCCGGCTTCTCATTTTGAGATAAGGAAGCAGATGGGGAATGTCTTTTCAAAACCAAAAACTCATTCAACACATCGCGTTCAAGATTCACCTGCACATTCTCCGTTGATTCTGCAGGTGTCACAGCTTTACTTCGATTCGATTTGTCGTTTGAGACTTGTTTTTTGTCCCAGATTCCCATGACAACCGAAGAGCCGGGCAGGAAACCGGCGGCAGCGTTCGCTCCTGAGTGCCCCCCTTTGTATTTCAACAAATAGACGCTGCCCGAATCAGTTCCCGGTTGTCTGCAAAGCAACCCTAAACCGAGATCACGACCCACCAAGTTCGAAGCACTTTTACTCAAAAAGGCAAGATCAGTTTCCGACATCACAGAAATTGCATTCAGCAACTGACCAAATCCCCGCTCTCGGGTTTCGCTTTGCTGGAATTGAAATCCACTTGAGGAAAAATCAACTTCAGATTCAGCACATTGCATGCGCTGAATCTGGGTGATTTTCGGTGCAGAGCTTTGGGCAGAGCGGAGAGACTCCGGCTGCTTTAAATCACTGGGCTGAACCAACTCTTGAACTGAGGGTCCAACCGCAATCCGGTTCAATTGAAGGGCCAAATCCTCAGCAACAGCTCCAAACTGATCTCCGAGAGACATTCGGTCGAATAAATTCAGAGCAGAATCGGAAGAGACAATCGCAGAGCTTTGCGGTTTCAATCTTCGTTCATCCGCGTAAGGAAGGACAATCCAATGCCCAAAGGCCGTTCTTTCTACATTTTCAGTGTAATTGGATAACTCACGGACAAGATGTTGAATCACGAGTCTCTTCTCGAATGACGACTGCTGCAATGACCAACCATGCGGCTCAAATGGAGGAAAGATGTTTCGGAAGGAATTTTCCAATCCTGACAATTGAATGACAACGATGCCCAAAAGGTCATTGTCCAGCGCTGCCTGAATTCGTGTCACCTCTCGGAGCCGCGCCATGTCGTCAGCAATCAAAAAATGCCAGCCCAGATGATCGCCAAAATTCGCAAGTCCACCAAAAATTCGCAACACACCAAACAGATGAATTTGTGAAAGTAGAATCCGACGTTGTCGTTCCTGCTGCACCAGATCTTGATTGAAAGTCGTCAAACTTGAAGAACCGTAGCCGGTCAACTTGCTGCCAAAACTCAATTGAGGGGAAAGGGAAAGAATGACCTGCCCCCTATTCAATACAGCTGATGCTCCAGAGAATGCACTTAATCGAACCGTGTCTCGCACGAGTTGAGCTGCAGGATCAGACACATTCGAAAAGAGGCCTTCGATTTGCTCTCGAAAAGACGAACGCTGAATGACAAAAGGCATCTGTCGCCATTTCGTCTGTTTCGCAGTCTCCTCAGCAAACTCTTGACTATCAATCAAATCAGCCGGCAGAAAAATAAAGTGGATGCGTTGTGAAGGCCCTTTTTTTACTGACACCATTGGTACAGAGAAATCGTCTTTCGACTTCCCTAAACTTTGAGCCAACCTCTGATGGGTCAAAGAATCCAAAAGAAAGTGACCTTTGGTGATCAGCCGAGACAACTCGCTCCCTTCCGGCAATGCCGCACGGGAGACCTGCGGCGCAGACATGAGGTTGAGAACAAGTGCGAGAACGTGTGAGACAACCAAAACAGTGACAGGCAGATACTTGAGAAAATAGACCTTAAGAAAATTCCCTCTCCGCGAACTTCGACCGATGTGGTAATCCAGATATCTTCTTGTCAGAAGCAGAACAAATGCAGCGGGAAGCGAAATCAACGCCCCGAAAATGCCACTGACCGCAACAAGCAAAAGTGTGGTCCCGAAAAGCTTGCCATTGGAAAATATCCCTCTCACAATGTGAAGCTCTAAGGAATCGGTCAATTTGCCATTGACGTTGAAAAAAATGAAGAGCAGGGAAACTAAAACCCATGCGACAACAGAAAGAGCAACGAACCTTGATACCTGTTCGAAAAAAGCGAGCACTCCCCCGCCCTGATTGTATCTTGAACGCGCCCTGTAGCCCATGGCTGATCCCCTGCATTCCGTTTGTAATTATTCTATAGACGAGAGAGAGAACTTGAAAGAGGTCCAACATGAGTTTTACCCACGCATCAGAGCCTAAAACCTCCACTCCCGTCGTCTTGGACGGCACACATCTGACGCTGCTTCAGCTCGTCTCCATTGCCCGTCAGCGTGCCAAAGTCCAATTGGCCGCGGATGCAATTGCAAATGTCAAATTGGCTCGAGGCGCCGTCGAATCCCGATTGGGGAGCGGTGAAACTTTTTATGGCATAAATACCGGCTTCGGTGCTTTGGCTGCGGTCCGTATCCCTGATCAACAACTCAAGCAATTGCAGGTCAATCTCATCCGCTCCCATGCTTGTGGAGTAGGTGAACCTCTTTCTGTCGAGGTTGTCCGTGCGGTGATGGTCCTCCGACTTCAGACGATGCTGAGAGGAAATTCGGGTGTCCGTGAAGACACGCTTCGCCAGATGGAATTCTTTCTTAACGAGAACATCCACCCCGTCATTCCGAGCCAAGGGTCCGTGGGCGCTTGCGGAGACCTCGCCCCACTCGCTCATCTCGCTCTTGCGCTTATTGGAGAAGGAGTCGTCGAATGGAACGGGTCGACACTCCCGGCCGCAGAAGTCCTCCAAAATCTGAAGCGTCCAGCGCTTCAGCCTGAAGCGAAGGAAGGCCTGTCTTTGATCAATGGAACGCAGGTCATGACTGCCATTGGTTTGCTCTCGCTCGCCACTGCTTCTGACCTCATGTGCAGCGCAGACATCACA
>JBEGJP010000331.1:0-3473 GCA_041184525.1 Pseudomonadota bacterium
CGAAAGGTATCGGGGTTCACTTAAGAATTTGCTCTATTCCCTCGAGCCACGGGTGGATTTCAATATTGTCTTCCGTCACCCGCGCTTGTTCTTCTTGGCAGAGGACCATGCGACGTGCATCGGGAAAATCCTTCTCAATTTTTCTTAAAGAGGTCAGATCATCTTTGGTGACTGACTTCTTTGATTTGATTTCAATTGCAAAAGCCACTTGCCCTCGTCGTTCGAGCAGGAGATCGACTTCAAGTCCATCGGGAGTTTGCAGGTAACTCATGCGGATTTGCTTTTCCGAATAAGCGATCCGTCGATAGATTTCAGCAACGACAAACGCCTCGAAAAGCTCACCGAAGTAGGAACTGCGAGGAGTCGGCTTCACCTCAAGCATTTCACTGAGTGCACGCTGCACACCCGTGTCAAAGAAATAAAATTTTGGTGCAGATTTTTGTCGAACCCGCACGCTGCGATGGAAAGAATCCAGAAAAAAACCGACCAAAGTGTCTTCAAGAATGGAAAAATAACGTTCCACACTTTTCGGATCGACTCCGGAATCACGCGCGATTTTTGCATAGTTCAAAGGCTTAAGATGCGACGCTGCCGCAATAGGCAGGAACTTCCTGAAAGGTTCCATCTTCCGAACAAGTTGCTCAGCCTGAATTTCCTCTTTGAGGTAGATATTTGCATAGCTCTTCAAGTAAAGCTCTTTATCTCTGTCGTCGGAGCACGCGAGTATTTTTGGCATCGTACCGAACGAAAGAGCATCATCAAGATCAAAAACACCACCGATTTCCGCAACTGTGAGGGGATAAAGATGAAATGAAAAGGCGCGCCCTGCGAGGAGGTTTGCTTGGCCATGGCGAAGTTTACGAGCACTTGAACCAGTCAGTGCGAATAGAACCTTCTCCGATTCTATCATGGAATGGACGACATCAAGGAGGTTCGGAATTTTCTGCACTTCATCGATAACAACCCAAGGTTTCTTGCTTGCCTTCCAAAGTTCTCTCAAGCGGGAAGGTTGAACGAGGAGTTGTGCTTCGAATTCCGGTTCGAGTAAGTCAATCCACAAGCAACTTTCGGGACTGAAAGCGGTTTTTAGAAGTGTCGATTTTCCAGTCCCACGTGCACCAAATAAGAAAAAACTATTTGTTTTTGATAACTTAGTCAATCTCTGGAACATGAGTCTGAATTACCCTCGATTTACGACACAAAATCCATATTCCGCAGAACACCTCTGAAAGTCTAGATACGGGCTCTGTGGCAAACACCAACACTCCACCCACACCTAAAAACATGAGGGGTCGTCGAAAAGGGCCATTTCTCAATGATCTGATCGGCACTGACGGGATATTTCGCACCGCAAAGGCGGTGCTTATTTTGAAATCTCTTCAACAAATGTGCATTGGGTTTTGGAGTTGTCCGCAACCACTTTGGGGCAGTTCACTTTTGAACCGGATTTGACGTCATCATCCAGCATTGCGAGGAGTTCGTCTTTGGTCAGGTAACAACGGACGTAAGTATAGATTCCGCCAACGGTCGCAAAGGCATCCTTCACGTAGCGGTAGGGGATATCGTAGGAAGTATATTTGATGAGATATTTGTTGCGGCAATAAATGTCGCCGCCATCAAACTGAGACATTCCATCGAAGCTCATCAAAGCATCAATTTTGAGACCTGCCTTCACTGAAACTTGAGAATCGGCGTAGGTCGCTGGTTGACCATTCACAGGCCCAACCGCCAAGGTCGGTCCTCTGTAAAGGTCATGTTTCTTTCCGGACTCATCATACCAATTCAGGCGCGTGCACTTGACCTTGTCCGAATCGGAAGGCACTGAGCACTTCACACCAGACAAAAACTCCACGTCACCCTGTGGCATTTGCAAACCATCTTTACGCTTGAGTGGCTCTTCAATAGCCTCCCAGCAAAATATTTTCCCCACATCTTCAGTATAAAACTTATTGACGAGCCTTTGACCCAAGTCTCCCGGATAACCATAGACTTGAACAACTGCGTTGTAACAAAACAATTCCTGTCCGGTGTATTTCGATTTCTCGTTCAATCCAGACAAATTCGCCTCAAACGAATACGAAGAGCGATCGTACTTCAAAAAAACCAAACCAAAGGTGGCTCCCTTGGAGACAAAGTAATGGTCTCCTAATTCCTTGACTTGAGACTCTGAATTGTAGCCTCGCGTTTTACAGGCCACGAGCGGAAGCGAAAGGGCGAGAACAGTCATCAAAGTCCGAACCATCTATTATCCCCTGTCCAAATTTTCCGGATTGAAAGCTTCACGATTTCTTCTGAGTCTTCTTATCTTCCACCCGTCATTGAACTCCACAAGAGTTGCCCCTGCAAGCTGATGACGAGATTTCCGTCGTCTTGGAGCGACAAGGTGGCACCGCTCCTTCCCCCTGTGTTGGAATTCCACAGTGGAGTGCCGTTGCGGTAGACGACCAGATTGCCGTCGTTCTGAAAAACTGCGCTGTTTGCACCACTCTGTCCTGTTGCCGAACTCCAGATGGCTGCCATCGTGCGCGTGTTGTACAGCACGAGATTTCCGTCAGCCTGAAACACAAGTGAATGAGCTTTAGAGCATGAGTAAACGGGCTGGTTGGACGCGAACTGATATCCACCATTGAACGCGGTGACTGTGCATGCAGCGGAATTGGCCGTCGGAGCAGCGGACGGCGTGCTTTGGGGCGTTGCCACTGTGCTTGTTGAATTGCCTGCAGAGGGAGTTGCGATTGTATTCTTGTCTGGCAAAGGATTCATTGTGGTTGCGTCGGGTTGAATTTTTTCCACCTCGACACATTTTGTTCCTGTGGGAACTGGCTTGAGATTGCTCGCCTGATTGAAAACATTCGAATTGAACTCAGCTGGGTTTTTGTCATTCTCATAGTTCCAAGCAATGAGTCCGTACCCTCTGGCATAAATGTAATGCTCACGGATGAAGGGTTGGTCCGGATACGACTGCCGAACTGCAATTGTGTCCAGCCGACCTGCCGGTCCCCAATCGTAATCCTTCACACGCCAGAGGAACGTCATCACACGCTGGCGGCCCGCACCGATGGGAACGTCTGTGCAGGAATCCCAGTTGCCACCGAACACGGTGTGATCGGTGACGATGGAATCGCCGGGTTTCCAAATTCGCGCCAGCCATCGGCCATCGGCATATCGACTGTACTTGTAGCCCGGAGTCCACCAGCAATTGTCATATGTGATTTGAATGGATTTTGAATCCCAATCCAACCTTTCCCAGCAGCGAGAGTCTTCGCCTTTAACGTAATAAGCACGCCCCGAATCGGACTCAGCACGGGTGACAAACCAATTCAAATTGTGCCCGCCTGTGTGCGCGATGCTGCAACCGACGGTGCGGCATGCGGCAAGCCAATCCAACGAATCGATATATTCCTGAGGCGAGTCCTGTGTTTTGGGAAAAGATTGATTCGCCGAGTTGATGCCAAATTGCACTGCCGCGACGC
>JBEGJP010000332.1:0-21439 GCA_041184525.1 Pseudomonadota bacterium
GCTGACTTCACGCGACTTGAGAAGTGCCATCAGTGCAGAACAGTCGGTGACGGAATTGATGACTGCACTCGATAAGCTTGTCACACTGAGGGTTCCAGGAAAAATCGAACAAGTGAGCGAAAGTCTTGCTGCCGAAGCCACTCGACTGCTTCATCGCCACCGCATTGAAAAGCTTCCCTTGGTGGATGGTGAAGGCAAATTGCAAGGCCTCATGACACTGAGAGACCTCAAGAATAGACTTCAATATCCGAACGCAACGAAGGACACACGCGGGCGTTTGTGCGTCGGTGCTGCCGTTGGAGTGGGAGAGTTTGATCTCAAAGAACGAGTGCCTGCGCTCATTTCGGCAGGAGTCGATGTTCTCGTTGTCGATACAGCTCACGGTCACAGCAGGGGAGTTGTCGATGCTGTGAAGAGCATTCGGCAGAAGTTCGGTGACGCAGTGGTGATTGTTGCCGGAAATATTGCCACAGGAGAAGCAGCATTGGCATTGGCAGATGCGGGTGCAAATGCAGTGAAGGTGGGAATCGGGCCAGGCTCAATCTGCACAACGCGTATTGTGGCAGGAGTCGGTGTCCCTCAAATTTCTGCTGTCATGAGTGTCGCCTCTGCATTGCAAAACACAGATGTTCGCATCATTGCCGATGGCGGATTGCGCTACAGTGGTGATATCTGCAAGGCACTGGCAGCCGGTGCGCATGCCGTCATGGTGGGAAGCCTTTTTGCAGGAACCGATGAATCGCCCGGAGAGCGTTCGTTATTTCAGGGAAAAGTCTTCAAAAAGTATCGCGGCATGGGTTCGTTGGGCGCAATGAAACTGGGTTCGAAAGATCGCTACTTCCAGTCTTCATCAAATGATCAAAAGCTGGTTCCTGAAGGAATCGAGGGACAGGTTCCCTACAAAGGCCCATTGGCTGATGTCGTGCATCAGCTCATGGGGGGATTGCGTTCAGGAATGGGTTACGTTGGCGCTGCGAATATTGAGCAGCTGCGCAGTAAGGCGAGATTTGTTGAAATTACCGGCGCCGGCTTGCGTGAGAGCCACGTGCATAACGTCCAGATTACGGAAGAGGCCCCTAATTACTCACTCAGACCATTTTGAAGGGCCTCAATTTCAGTTTGATGTGTGTTCGTCTTGAATCCGAAATTTCGTATTGTGGGGAGATGAGATGATTTTGATCGTTGATTTTGGATCGCAGTACACCGAAGTTCTTCATAGAGCTGTGCGTGATCTCGGCGTTCCTGCAAGGGTGATTTTACCTCATGAGAAGGATGTTCAAGAGGCGCTCTCGGAACCGAATCTGAAGGGAGTCGTCCTCTCCGGAGGCCCACACAGCGTTTATGAGCCTTCAGCACCTTCACTCAATCCGGATTTTTTTTCGGGACGATTTCCGATTCTTGGAATTTGTTACGGCATGCAACTCATGGCACATCTTCTCGGAGGCCATGTCAACAAAGGCAAGAGCGCCGAATACGGTGCAGCTCGGATGGTGCTTGAGAACGTTCAGCAAGAACTGCTCGATCCGGAACATCTCAAAGACCAAGTTTGGATGAGTCATGGTGACCATGTTGAACGTTTGCCCGTCGGTTTTGAATGTCTCGCAAAGAGCGAGGACGGATTGACTGCAGTCATGGCGGATCAACAACGCCGGTTCATCGGTTTACAGTTCCACCCTGAAGTTGAACATACCTTACACGGAAAGAGACTGATCGGTCGGTTCATTTTCGAAATTTGTGGTGTGACAAAAGTCAAATCGGACGAGACTTACAAACCAAGGGCAACCAGTCTTCTCAGAGAGCAGCTGGCAAAAGTTGACAGGAACGCCGATGTGATTTGTGCACTCAGCGGGGGAGTTGACTCCACCGTCGCAGCATCGTTGGTGGCTCAGGAAATAGGATCCCGTTTGCATTGCATCTTTGTGGACACCGGACTGCTGCGTAAGAATGAGTTTCAGTCGACACTGACGCTTTACAAAGAGCATCTTCAACTGAATGTTCATCCGGTCAATGCATCAGAGCTATTTCTTGGCCGGCTCAAGGGAGTCACTGATCCCGAGCAAAAACGAAAAATAATCGGAAAGACTTTCATTGATGTGTTTGAATCGGAGAGCAAAAAATTCGAGAACTGTCGCGCCCTCGTTCAAGGAACAATTGCGAGCGATGTCATTGAATCTTCGCATTCGTCGTCAAATTCACAAGTGATTAAGAGCCACCACAACGTGGGTGGGTTGCCTGAGAAGATGAACATGTCGCTGATTGAACCTCTGAGACACCTATTCAAGGACGAAGTCAGAGCACTGGGGCGCGAACTCGGGATCCCAAGCACTTTCATTGGTCGTCATCCGTTTCCGGGACCCGGATTGGCTTTGAGAGTCTTGGGTGAAGTCAATCAGGAGCGCCTCAACCTGCTGAGAGAGGTTGATGCTGTGCTCATTGACGAATTGCATCGTGAGGGACTTTATCATTCCGTTTGGCAGGCTTTTGCAGTGCTGCTGCCCGTCCGTTCGGTGGGTGTCAAAGGAGACGGCAGGAGTTATGATTCAGTCGTAGCGCTGCGATGCGTTGGATCAAAAGACGGCATGACTGCCGATTGGTCGAAGCTTCCGCTGGAATTCCTTGGAAAAGTTTCACGCCGCATTACAAACGAAGTGGCTGGAATCAGTCGCGTCGTTTACGACATCACATCAAAACCACCGGCCACAATTGAGTGGGAATAACCGAGACTCAAGCAGCAGTTGAACCTTAGTTTGACTTGAGCGGTGAGGGGCTTTGAGATAGGCTCCGGCCGTTCATTTTGAATGAAGGAGCTGATTGTGGATTACAAAGTCAAAGATCTTTCCCTTGCGACACAGGGCCGCCGTGAAATTGAAATCGCGGAAAAGGACATGCCCGGGCTCCTCATTCTGAGAGAAAAGTTTGGGAAAACAAAGCCACTCAAGGGCGCTCGGATTGCCGGCTGCTTGCATATGACAGTCCAGACGGCAGTTTTGATTGAAACGCTGATTGAATTGGGCGCAGAGGTTCGCTGGTCAAGCTGCAACATTTTCTCGACGCAAGACACTGCGGCAGCAGCCATTGCCAAAGCAGGCATTCCGGTCTTCGCATGGAAGGGTGAAACAGAAGAAGAGTACTGGTGGTGCGTCGAGCAGACTATTAAATTCGCGGGCGGCAAAGGCCCCAACATGATTCTCGATGACGGTGGCGACCTGACCTCCTACGTGCATAAGAAATACCCTGCCATGCTCGCAGAGATTAAAGGGATTTCAGAGGAAACGACCACGGGTGTTCATCACTTGCACCAAATGCTGAAACGCGGAGAGCTGAAGGTTCCTGCCATCAACGTCAACGATTCTGTGACGAAGAGCAAGTTCGACAACCTCTATGGATGCCGTGAGTCACTCGTCGATGGAATCAAACGCGCGACAGACGTCATGGTGGCCGGAAAAACTGTGGTTATCGCCGGTTTTGGAGATGTAGGTAAGGGCTCAGCCCGTTCCATGAGAGGAATGGGAGCTCGGGTGATTGTGACAGAAATCGACCCCATCAATGCTCTGCAGGCTGTGATGGAAGGCTACGAAGTGAGAACGCTGGAAGAAACTCTTTCAGAAGGCCACGTCTTTGTGACCGCGACAGGGTGCTGTGATGTGATCAAGGCCGAGCACATGGCCAAAATGAAAGACCAAGCTATCGTTTGTAACATTGGTCACTTTGATGTTGAGATCGACGTCGCAGGATTGAAAGCCTATCCCGGTGTTCAGCACACAAATGTCAAGCCTCAGGTAGACAAGTATAAATTCCCTTCCGGCAACGAGATTATTCTTCTTGCAGAAGGAAGACTTGTGAATTTGGGCTGTGCGAACGGCCATCCTTCCTTCGTCATGAGCACGAGCTTCACCAACCAAGTGCTTGCTCAGATTGAACTTTGGACGAACACGAAGGCCTACCCGATCGGTGTCTACACATTGCCCAAGAAACTGGATGAAGAGGTAGCGCGATTGCATTTGGCCAAACTGGGTGTCAGCCTGACTCAGCTGAGCTCAAAACAAGCCGAGTACTTGAACATTCATGTGGATGGACCTTACAAGCCCGAAATGTATCGGTACTGAAAGTCGTCTTTCCCTCGAATGAAAGCAAAAAAGGAGCCTGATTTAGGCTCCTTTTTTTATGGCGCTGAGGGTTACAGCTCCCTCGCCGTTTGGACCAAGCGCTCAGTTCAAGAGCGACGAGTTCGACTTCCCAGATTGCTCAACCTCAAGCTCTCTTGCCAATTCCTTGAGTCTTTCCACGCCCACAGTGAAGAACTTATTGCAATAATGACAGCGGATTTCAGAAGGTTTCCCTTCATCGGAAAGACTGAGAAGTTCAGAATGACCTAATTTCTTCAACATCGTCTCAATGGAATGGATCGAACAGGTACAGCCCCATGCAGGGTTGATGCTGTTGATGGCTCGAACCTGATGCGGAATCAGGCGGGCAGAAAGCGTGTCAGGATCGTGAGCGGCCTCGCCAAAGATATCGCGAAGCGGGGGAAGCTGATCGACATGACTCCACAATTCGTGAGCAACTGCATTCGGAAGCTTGGGAAGCTCAAGATAAATGACGCCACCCGCATAAAGCTGACCATCCGAAGGGCTTGTCCAGCAGTCCAGACGCACCTGCGTTTTCATCTGGTAACTCGCAGCCAAATGTTCATTCACTGCGACCTGCAAAGACGGGGTTTCGGTCTTGGAAATACCTTCGAACAAACCGCCGGCACCTCCCTTCGAACGCAACGACCGCACCATCCAAGGCAGAACTGGATTCCGACGAAGTGAATAATTCGACATCAACTGCGACTCGGGATTCACCTCCAGATAGCCACGCGTGACAGCATGACGAGTCGTTTCAATACCCATTGTAAAATCGCTGTCTGAATGAAAGCGCAAATTGATGCGCTCCTCGTCCTCGAGAATTGATGCCAGAAGAATGCCCGAGAGCAGCCCCTCTCCCAACAGCTCAGCCTCTGCTCCTGCCAAACCATGCAGCGATTGGGCATGACGAACCAAAGACGTCAGATGGATCATTCGGAATGCGTAACGTGTCTCGACATCGGTGCCATAGAACAGGTAGTCTTGGAACATTTGAATATCCTTCGTGGTCACTCTGACTCTGCAACAGGAGCTCGAGTAACATAGGACAAGAGAGGAGTGAAGCGTGAAAGTCCTCGTCACCGGCGGTGCCGGCTACATTGGAAGCACAATTTGTTCAGCGTTGAAAGACGTCGGGCACATCCCCGTGGTCCTTGATTCGCTTGTCACAGGACAGGAAGTCTTCACACGTGACCATATCTTTTTTAAGGGTGACATTGCAGACAAGGCTCTCGTGGGTCAAATATTTAAGCAACACCCCGACATCAGGATTGTAATTCACTGCGCCGCACTGATCGTCGTTCCGGAATCGATGGAAAAACCATACGAATATTATTCTGAAAACGTCGTCAAATCGATTGAATTCTTTCAGACCCTCGCTCAGCATCATGTGGAGGGCGTCGTTTTCAGCTCTTCTGCTTCAATTTACGGAGCATCGGATTCCTTCAAAGTGACCGAGACATCTGCACTCGATCCGCAAAGTCCCTATGCCAGAACGAAATTCATGATGGAGATGGTCCTTCGAGATTTCGCGACCGCTTATGGCCTCAAGGGGATCGCATTGCGATATTTCAATCCCATCGGAGCGGACCCAAAACTGAGAAGCGGGATCCACGTCCGTGAACCATCTCACGTCGTCGGAAAACTGGTCGATTGCGCGCGAGGTAAGATCAAAAAATTCGAAGTGACAGGTGTGAACTGGCCCACACGCGATGGAAGCGGTCTCAGGGATTATATTCACGTCTGGGATTTGGCGCGCGCTCATGTCGCTGCGGTTGAAAATTTTTCAGACGTTTTTGCAAAGACACAATCGAAAACAAATTATGAAGTGATCAACCTCGGAACCGGACAGGGAGTGACAGTGAAGGAACTCCTCACCGCTTTTGAAAGTGTCTTTGGAACGGCTCTGAACAAGGGTGAAGCCCCCCCACGCCCCGGGGACAATGCGGGGTCGTATGCAAGTTGTGAAAAAGCGTTGAACCTGCTGAAGTGGAAAGCTCAACTCAGCGTCCAAGATGGAATTCGAGATGCACTGCGTTGGGGAGAGAAACGATTTGAAATCCTAGGGTATGAATAATTCCTGAACAGAATGATCAAATTTCAAACGAGAATTGGCTGAAATCCGGCCTACACCACTCTCCCTCTTTTTTTTTTCTCATTTCCCACGATGATGGCCGCCGAGAGGTAGGCATCTTATGTTGAGTCTTTTAATCATATTTCTTTCCTGCTTTTTTAGTCTCGCCGGTTGCCAAGGAATTTTTGAGACATCTGAAAAACCGCCCACGCAAGAGGGTCAAATACAGCAACCCAGCGCCACACCCCCAGCCATAGAATCACCTGCACCCGTGTTGGACGAAGCTGATCAAGATGAGCCAGACAAAGCAGAGCATGAGGTTCCGAATGTCTTCTCTTCGGACGCTATCGACTTGAGCAGTTATCTGACGGTTTCCGCACAGAGTAAAAATCAAAGCTTCGAATCGTGGTTGAACACTGATGTCGGGCAACGCCAGATATCATCGTTTGGAAGCTACGATGCCGCCACAAACCACCTGAAGACGCACACAGCAATCACACTCCAATTCACTACTTTCGAATCTGAACGGCCTTTGACGGTTGAAACCAATGGCAACAACATTGTCATTGCAGGAAGGAGCTTTAAGAATTTTTTTATCGATACGTCTTCGCCTGCGCGCGCTTCAGGAAATGCAATTCTCTTTGTTGAAGGGTCCAGCCTTCCCTCCGTGAATACACAAGGACAAAGCGGTCGAACCGGCAAAGATGCCGTCTGTCCGCAGCAATCGAATTCATGCAGCGATATTCTGGAGAATAATTTGAGGAGAAATCCTCCGACTCCAAAAATTGAATGGCAAGAAGTCAAAACCGAAAGAAATTTTGTTTGGGGAAACGAACCCTGGTCGGATGAACTGAGAAGAACGCTCCTAGCTGCAGCTCGTTTTATGGATAATGACTTTTTGCGCATGAGCCTTTGCGGAACCGGCTTTTTCCTTCGACTCAACATAGGCAATCCCCAAATTGAGGGAACCTATATCTTGCGACAGACCCTTCGGATCCCGAAATACATGGGAGAGTCTGAGAATCCCCAGAGTCTCTCTGCTCAATTCATTGCAGCTGAGGCAGGTCAAAGTGGAATGAACACCGGAGATATCTCGATTCTCCAGTTGTCTAAAGAGAGTGGAGAATGGATCGAGAGAATTGCTGGAGGGACCGGTGGAAAAGGCGGGCGAAATTTGAAATTGGCTCCAGCCGCCTCGCGTCCAGCAACAGAAATCAATAGCTCCGTCATCAGTGACGAAGTGCTGCTCGCAGGAACAAAGGTGAAACGCCGAGTGAACGGAAGCTGTCTTGCTGAAGTAGGCATGCGTCCCACCATCTCAGTGAGCGACGAAGCGGCTCTGCTTCCCGAAAAAATTGAAAACCCCAAACTTGCAGTTGAATTGGAACAACGCGCTGTCCATATACCCGGAATACAAGAGGGCACTGATTTGGCTGCCACCACTCCTTCCCAAGCCGCACAGGGTCTCGCAGGAAAAGACGGCATTTTCAGGCATTATAGAATTTCAAACTACAATCGATGGCTCGATGGCATACCAAAGACCATTAAAAATTCGGTCTTCAACAATGACTAGTTTTCTAGTGGCTCATCCGCTTCTGAATTCGCCGCAACGCTTCCTGTATTGACGACTGAGCCATTGTGGTACTGTCCCAATTCAAAATCGCTGGTGGGTTCACCAAACACATTCACCGGTCCATATTTTCCAGTTCCATCAGCATTGAACTCCGGACTTTGCATTGCCATGGCTATCTTCGCCGGATTGTTGCCGCCCACACGATACTGAGCCGTACGGGTGAGCAAGAGACTGTCGAATGTTTGTTTTTCAATATCAAGAACACCGTCAGTGGCTGCAAGTTCCCTGCGAAGAAAGGCAAGAAACGACCCTGACCGCTGCATGGGAACGCGAGCACCATTCAGAAATTGATCGGCGATGGATTGTTTGCCTCCCGCCTCCAGCCACGTTTTGTCACCAAGGAAGCGAATAGAACGCGCGTCGTAAAAAGCAAATGTGTTGGCAATAAGACGGACCCGGTCAAGTGAATCCGGAACGTAAATCGCCTGAAATGGCACATATGCCGGAGCCTTCAAGACTGAGGGATCGAATTTTCTCTTTTCCAGTGCAGCCTTTTTCCTCGCCTCAACCACCAGTTTCGCGTATTCGGGTCCACGTAATTTGGCATCCTGCGGCCCAAGCAGAGCCTTCACCGGATCTTGAAACATTTCTGCACTCTCATCGACAAATTCAACGTGCTGGACTTGGATCCCCTGCTCTTTGCAAACGGATTCGAAGACTCTAGCCATCTCCACGCCGTAGCCGTCTGCAGGCGACATGATGGCCACCACTTTTCGATTTTTTTGCTTCAAGTAATTCACCTGCGCGCGTGCCTGTGACTGGGATAATGTACCCATCCGAGTGACAAACGCTGCTTCATATTCTTGCGCGGCATGGACTGGTCCCAACGCAAAGAGAGGAACGCCAAAAAACGAAGCCACCGCTGCGGCACCGACCATCTGCGCACCATGAAAGGGACCGACAATAACATGAACTTTGTCCTTCAGAACAAGTTCTGTGGCGGCTGTCTCGGCTCCACCTGCATCATTCAACGCGGTCTTTACGAAAATCTGATAATCGACCTCGCGCGCGGCGCGGGACTTGAGAAAGGCGGACACTCCTTTCAGCGCACGAAGTTGGAGACGAGAGAAAACACCTCCACCGACAGGCAGAAGCAGACCAATCCGCACCTGTCGCGGATCGTCTTTCAAAAGTTGATCGGCTCTTTCTTTGATCGCTTCGAGTGGAATGTTGGGATAGATCCTCTGCAGTATTTGCGCGTTGTTGCTTTGCAATTGTGCGAGAACATTTTCAAGATGACCCGCACGCATCTGTTTGAAGGGCCCAAAAAGATCAAACTCACCCGACGAGGGAGATTGCAGATCCTGAGTCTTTTGACCCGAATTATTGACGGTCGCTTTTAACTCGGAGGCCGCATTTTGTGTCGCAGTTTGGCTTGATGGGCGTGCTGAAGCGACTTTTTCACTCAGAGCCTTGGAATCCTCTGCCGACTGCTTCTTTGCTTCATCGATTTGCTTGGCAACTTCGATTTGACGTTGCTTGAAATCATTGATGGAGCCGGACCAATCGCCCAAGATTTTCAGATCGACGCTGGTTTGCTTTGAAAACTCCATCACACGGAGAAGACGTTCGAGCTGAGCACTTTCGAACTGAAGATCTTTCATCTGGCGACCGATTTCTGCACCCAAGGCGAAAATTCGTGCCTTGTAGAGCGCAGGAAAAGCGGGATCAGGAAAGCGGGTGAGGAGATCGCGCGCTTCTGTATACGACTTGTCCATCACATAAATTTGAAGCAGGGCGTAAAAACAAAGCGGAGTCACAGAAGAGGGGAGAGAATCAGATCCCATTGCAAGTTCAAGATGAGACCTTGATTGTTTCTGGTCGTCCTTGATGCTGTAAATGATCCCGAGCCGACACCGTGCAAATGCGAGGTCGGAAGGTGCAGTATAAGGATCGGCCTGAAGTGATTTGAATTTATCAAATGCGAGGTCGAAGTTTCTCAACTGAAACTCGTGCTCCGCTTGTTTCAATGCCTCACTTTCGGCGAATGCGGGCGCAGCAGAAAAAACTCGAAAAGCCAGAACAGAGAAAAAGAGGAGAGAAGCGCACCTGCGAATGAGTGAAGTCCATCGGGATGCGTCAGTCAGGACTCGCAACCCGAACCATGGCTGTGCGCAACACTCGCTCCCCAATCCGATATCCTGCGACAAATTCATCGACGATCATTTCCTGCTGGAGAGTCGCATCCACCGTTTTTGCGATGGCGTTGTGGAAGTTGGGGTTGAAAGGCTCGCCTTTACCCGGAAGCCGCTCAACACCATGCTTCTTCAGGGTGTCCGACATCACTTTCGCAACGAGCTGAACACCCTCAACAATGGACGCAACCTGTTTACCCTCTTCAGTTTCCACGTTCAGAGTGAACTGCTCAATGGCCGTCATTGCCTTGTCGAAAGAATCGATGACAGGGAGAAGGTCACGTGCAAACTCAGAAATACAGTATGCTTTCAGGTCGGATTTTTCTTTCTCCCAACGCTTTCGGGAGTTGTCGAAATCTGCAGCACTCCGATAGAGCCGATCATTCAGTTCGGAGTATTTTGCATTCATTTCAGCAATTTGTGCTTCCAGCGCCTGTAATTTAGCTGCGCCGTTTACGTCTGAAGTGGCGTCTTTTTGTCCTTCGCCCGAGCTGTGGCTGTCCTGAGGATTTTCAGAATGCGTGTCAGATTCGCCTCCGGAAGCCGATTCAGATGACAGTTTGAAACGATTCAATTGACTCGAAAATTCCATGACCAAACCTCCTGCGAGACCCCGACCTTCAAAGTGCGCACAGTGTAAGCGGGATGCGGCTTCGGTCAACTCTCATGGCAGGGAAAAAATGGACCCTGCGCTTGCCATTCGGACTGACGTCGATACACAATAAGTTGCTTCCGACTTCAACAAGAACCACAAGGGAAAAAGGCCATGCTCGACCCAAAGTACGTTCGCGACAACCTGTCTGCCATCCAGAGGGCAGCCCAACTCAAAAGAATGCCCTTTGACGGCGAGAAGTTCGCGGCTGTTTTTGATGCCCGACTGGCAGCCCTCGAAGAAACCGAAGCGCTTCGCAGGCAGAGAAACGAGGGGTCGGATGCTGTCAAGAAGGCCAAGGATCCCGCTCAAAGGGAAGCGCTTCTCGCAAACATGCGCGAAGTCGGCCAAAAGCTTGTTCATGCCGAAAACAGATTGAGAGAAATTGAAGCAGAGTTTGACGCCCTGCAGACGACCGTACCCAACCCACCGAGCGATGATACGCCTGAGGGTGCAACCGATGCTGACAACGTTGAGTGGCGCAAAGAGGGCGTTCCGCCGACCTTCGCGTTCAAAACACTCGACCACATCGAGCTGAGTCAGAAACTCGGCATTGTCGATTTCAATCGGGGAACAAATGTTGCCGGCTCGCGCAGTTACTTCTTGGTGGGTGCGGGTGCTGAGCTCGAGCGTGCTGTCCACAACCTCGCTGTCGACCTGCTGACCCAACGTGGTTACACGCTCATGAGTGTGCCCGTTTTGGTTCGTTCTTCAGCCATGCAAGGAACAGGATATCTGCCAGGTGGGGCAGACCAAGCCTATTTTGTCGAAAAAGATGACATGTGGCTGGTGGGAACTGCCGAAGTGAGTTTGGCGAGTTATCACGCGGGCGAGATTCTTGAATCGACTCAGCTGCCCGTAAAAATTTGTGCCCACTCGAGCTGTTTCCGGAGGGAAGCAGGCGCACATGGCAAAGATACGAAAGGGCTGTATCGGGTCCATCAATTTCAAAAAATAGAGCAGGTCGTCTTCTGTCGTCCAGATAAAGAAGAGTCTGACCGATTGCACATGGAGTTGTTGACCAATGCCGAAGACCTGCTCAAGGCACTGGAGTTGCCCTACCGTGTGGTGAAAGTCTGTACGGGGGACCTTGGACAAGGCCAAGTGAAGAAGCACGACATCGAAACATGGATGCCAAGCCGCGGGGCCTATGGAGAAACCCACAGCTGCTCCAGCTTTTATGACTATCAGGCCCGCCGTCTGAAGATCAGAACGAAGGACGCGGGCGGCAAAAATCAGTTCGTCTATACGCTCAACAACACCGAAGCTGCCACACCGCGTCTGCTCATTCCCCTGCTTGAAAATCACCAGACAGCCGATGGCCGCGTCAGAATTCCTGCCGCTTTGAGAAAATATATGAACGGGCGTGAATTCATCGGCTGATTAGAAGTCTCGGAGGGAAATTCTGAAGATGAGCACTGAAACTGTTTTGGTCCCCTGCCTATCCTGCGGAGCTCTCAATCGTGTTCCTGCAAATGCTCCACAGGCGAAGGCTAAGTGCGGCAAGTGTTCCCATGCTCTCAATCATCTTGATGTCGTGCATGAGGTCAGTGGTGCCGTCCTTGCAAAGGTCGTGCTGAATTCTCCCATACCGGTGATCGTCGACTTCTGGGCACCATGGTGCGGGCCTTGCGTTGGATTTGCGCCTACGTTCAAACAATTTGCAACTGCGAAAAAAGGGAAAGCCCTTTTCCTCAAGTGCGACACCGAAGCTCATCAAGATGCCGGCAGTCGCTATGGAATACGCAGTATCCCTACCCTCGTGGTCTTTGAGAGCGAGAAGGAAAAATCGCGGCAAAGCGGAGCCCTTCCCTACCCTCATCTCGAGAAATGGGTGGGCGGGCTCGTCACTTTATGAGATCTGTCTTTCTCTGAAGTCTTCAGTCTTTGAATCTGTAGGTGAGTCGAAGCTCTCGCGCAGCCTTCGTTTCATCAACCCGCTCACGGAAAACGCGCGTCGGCGCGTTTTCGACTTCGGGAGTTCTGATCACTTCCTTCAGCGCGTTGACGAAGCGATCCATCTCTGAGCGGCTCTCCGTTTCGGTAGGCTCGATCATGATGGCACTTTTCACACACAGCGGAAAATGCACAGTCATGGGATGCATGCCGTAGTCGATCAGGCGCTTGGCCATTTTGGTGGTATCGAGATTCAGTTCACGCTGATTGCGATCGTTGAAGACAACTTCATGCAAGGTAGGCGCGTTGACGGGAAGATGAAGCACATCTTTCAGTTGAGAGCGCATATAGTTTGCATTGAGAATGGCGTTTTCCGAGACGGCACGGAGCCCCTCACCGCCCAGAGCACGAATGTAACACCACGCTCGGATGAACATTCCATAATTTCCAAAAAAGGCTTTCACCCGACCAATCGATTGCGGGGCATTGTCGACCAAAATGACATCATCACCCTGCTTCTCGAGCCGAGGAACAGGAAGAAAGGGCAACAGACGCTCAGACACCGCAATAGGACCTGAACCTGGCCCTCCGCCCCCATGCGGAGTTGAGAAGGTCTTGTGGAGATTGAATTGGATCACATCGGCTCCGAAATCGCCCGGACGGCTCAATCCAAGAACAGCATTGAGGTTCGCGCCGTCAATATAGAGCAATGCATCTTTCTCGTGCAGCATATTGGCGATGGTTTGGATGTTCTTCTCGAAAATCCCAAGCGTGTTTGGATTGGTTGTCATCAGCGCAGCGACATCGTCATTCAATACGGCCGCAAGAGCCTCAGGATGAATCACGCCATCCTCGCCCGTGGCAATCTGGACGATCTGAAACCCGGCCAGTGCTGCAGAGGCAGGATTGGTTCCATGAGCAGTATCGGCGGTGAGAATGGTCTTACGCTGCCGACCCTTTGACTTGTGGTAAGCAGAAACAAGCATGAGGCCCGTGAGCTCACCATGTGCACCTGCGGCCGGCTGGAGTGAGACTCCCGGCATTCCAGTCACACCTTTGAGATCTTCTGTTAGCTCCCACATGACCTTCAAATGGCCTTGCGACCATGCAATCGGATCGTAAGGATGAGCTTCACTCAATTCACCGCTGCGTGCGATCTCCTCGTTCAATCGAGGGTTGTACTTCATTGTGCACGAACCGAGGGGATAAATACCCAGATCGATGGCATAGTTCCACGTCGAAAGGCGAGTGAAATGGCGAATGACTTCTGGTTCGCTCAATTCAGGAAGGCGCGCCTTTGCATTCCTCGCTTTGCCGAAGTGTGATTTGGGATCAACACGAGGAACATCGAGTGTGGGAAGGTCAGCGCCAACGGCGCCCGGACGTGAAGATTCAAAACTCGGAGCTTCTTCCAGTACGACGGCGTGACCGGTGCTCTTTTTCAGAAATTCCATTTTATAATCTCCTCACGCCAAATCACGCAGCAGCTGCGCAAGATGGTCAATGTCGTCACGCGATTTCTTCTCGGTCACACAGATCAAAAGGCCGGTCGTGTCGCCTGAGTCGAATCGACTCAATGGAACACCGGGTGCAACTCCGGCTTGCGCTGCCTGATCAAAAAACTTCTGTGCGGGCGTTTTGAGATCAATCACAAATTCATTGAAGGTGTTTTGCTTGGGGTAGCGCAGCGTGGCCTTGCCCGTCTTTGCCAAAACGTCTTTGGCGTATTCCGTCTTCGACAGATTCTGCACAGCGAGTTCGTAAAAACCCTCTTTGCCCATCATCGTCAACCAAATGGTCGCCCAGAGAGCCATGAGATTCTGATTGGTGCAGATGTTGGAGGTCGCCTTGTCACGACGGATGTGTTGCTCACGGGTCGACAAAGTGAGCGTGTAGGAACGCCGGCCCTGAGCATCAACCGTTTCACCGCACAAACGCCCCGGCATTTGCCGAACGTGTTCCATTTTGGACGTGAACAAACCTACAAAAGGTCCACCAAAACTCTGCGGGATACCGAAGCTCTGACCTTCACCCGTTGCGATATCGGCACCGCATTCTCCCGGTGATGGCAGAACTGCCAAACTCAATGTCTCAGGCGTGCTCACGATAAACATGCCGCCCTTCGCCTTAGAAATGGAAGACAGGGCTTCCAGATCTTCAACGCAACCATAAAAATTAGGGCTTTGCACGACCACAGCCATCACGTCATCATTGACTAAACTCTTGAGCGAAGAATGCGACGTTACGCCGCCTTCACAGGGAACCAATGTGATCTCGACGCCGAGATTCGCGAGGTAGGTTTTCAATACCTGAAGATACTCGGGGTGGACCGCCTGTGAGACGAGAAGCCTCTGTTTGCCTTTGTTGATTCGCAGGGCCATCAATGCGGCTTCAGCGAGGGATGTCGAGCCGTCGTAGTGGGAAGCATTCGAAACTTCCATTCCGAACAGTTCTGCGACCATCGTCTGAAATTCAAAGAGGGCCTGCAAAGTTCCTTGCGACATTTCGGGCTGATAAGGTGTGTAGGAGGTCAGGAACTCTCCTCTCAGCGTGAGCTGGTTCACGGCCGCAGGACACATGTGATCGTAAATTCCTGCACCAATGAAACTGAGAGCATTTCTTGCGTAGCGACCTTCCTTCATCAGGTTGCGGACGCGCCGCCTGATTTCCATTTCTGATTGTGCTGGACCGCTCGGCAGAACCCCGTCGAATCGAACGTTTCGTGGGATACTCGCAAGCAGTTCTTCAATCGAATTGACGCCACACGCCTTCAGAAGCTCGGCTCTGTCTGTGGGTGTCGTTGGAAGAAAACGGTGCTGAAAATTCATAGTCGTGCTCACACTGTGGAGATATAAAACAAGGGGCGTCGGTGAGACACCCCGCGTTGATCAATGGTTGGCAGCTTCAGCGATGTATTTCGTGTACTGATCCGAGGTCATCAGATTGGCTGGAGTGCCCTCGAGTGTCACCTTGATCAGCCAGTTCTTGCCGTGCGGATCGGTCGCAATATCTTCAGGTGTCTGTGTCAGAGATGCATTGACTTCAGTGACTGTTCCGGCCACCGGCATATAAAGGTCAGAAACTGTTTTGGTGGATTCAATTGTGCCGAAGGATTCGCCTGCTTTGAATTTTGTGCCTGATTTTGGAAGGTCGAGATGCACAACGTCACCCAGTTGTTCAATTGCAAACGCGGTGATGCCCACAATTCCGGTGGAACCGTCGACACGAATCCACTCATGCTCTTTTGTGTACTGCAATTCCTTTGGATATTGACTCATGAGAAAGACTCCTGCTGATTAAAGTTGTGCTGTGCCGTTTTTGTAGAAAGGCTTTTTACAAACGCGAGCCAGTTTGCGCTCGCCTCGGATTTCAACGAAAATTTCTGTTTCAAGCGACGAAAATTCCGCTGGAACGTAAGCCATTCCGATGTTGATACCCAGTGAGGGCGCGACGGTGCCACTTGTCACCCAGCCCAATTCCCGACCACCTTCCGGTGCTGAGAAAATACGATAGCCGTGGCGAGCAATGGCCTTATCGACCATCTGAAGACCGACGATTTGCTTGCCGATGCCTTTTTCCTTTTGTGCAAGCAAAGCCTTTGAACCCAAGAAATCACCCTTGGAAAATTTGGTCACCCAACCGAGTCCGCACTCGAGAGCGTTGATGGATTCATCCATGTCATTGCCGTAGAGGAGATAACCCATTTCCAAGCGCAAGGTGTCGCGTGCTCCAAGCCCGCATGGTTTGCCGCCAATCGCCTGCGCGGCTTCCACCAGAGCAGACCAGATGCGGGGTGCGGCATCAGCGGGAACATAGAGCTCATAACCCAATTCACCGGTGTAACCCGTTCTGGCAATGATGGAAGGCTGACCAAGCACTTTGCCTTCGGCAAACCAGTAGTACTTCAAGTGTGTGATATCGATGTCCACCAACTTGCGCACAAGTTCACGCGCCTTGGGCCCCTGAACTGCGATTTGGCCATAGGCCGTTGACTCATTTTCAAGAACGACTCCTGAAGAAGGAAGGTGCTCTCGAAGCCAAAGTTCATCTTTTTCAGTATTGGAGGCATTGACGCACACCAAGAAACTGTCGACGCCGCGCCGGTACACGATGATGTCATCTATGACGCATCCGTCTTCTTTACAGAGAGCGGAGTACTGCGCCTGACCCACTTCAATTTTGGTCACATCGTTGGTCGTCATTTTTTGCAGAAAGTCATTAGCGCCGCGACCGGAGATCATCAGCTCACCCATGTGACTGACATCGAAAAGTCCTACGGTGGAGCGCACGGCTTTGTGCTCATCGATGACACCGGAATACTGGACGGGCATTTCCCATCCACCGAAATCGACAAGTCGGGCGCCGAGTCGGCGATGCTCAGAATTGAGCGGGGTGCGCTTGAGTGAGGATTGTGACACGTGTGTATCCTTTTATTTTCCGACGAGCTTGTTCAAATTCGCCTTGTAGAATTCGCAAGACTTCTCAACAATTTTCTCTGCGTCAGCACGCTGGAGCCATGCTCCCACTTCAACAACCTTCTTCTCGAGTGCTTTGTATGAGCGGAAAAATTGTTCGATTTCCTTGAGAATATGAGGATTCACTTCTGACAATTCAGTGATGTGTTTGAACTGAGGATCGTCAGCGTGGACGGCGATCACTTTGTCGTCTTCTTCACCACCGTCAATCACCTTGAGACAACCCACAACCCGAGCGTTCATGATGCAAAGCGGGACTGCGGGATCTTGACCGAGAACAAGAATATCAAGTGCGTCACCGTCGTCGCAGTAGGTTTGCGGAATAAAGCCATAGTTCGTCGGATAAACGACGGAACTGGACATCACGCGATCCATCAGGAGCATTCCCGATTCTTTGTCGATCTCGTACTTGCTCTTAGACCCGCGAGGGATCTCGATGATGGCGTGAACGATAGAAGGAGCCTTTTTGCCGACAGCAACAGAGTGCCACGGATGCCACGGATTGATGCTCATAGATTGGACCTCGAGGAACGAAAATTGTTTCAAGAACGGCTGGTTTTAACCCCGAGACGTCCAATCAGCAAGGGTTCCTCGAGGGTCATCCTCAGATTTGATGGGACTCAATGACACCATCGTGCACCAGAGAGTCGATGCCTGCCGGTTCGCTCTCTTCGCTGGTCTCGACTGCCGTACCCGTGCTGGCTGGTGCCAGAAGTTTAAGCAAATCTTCGCGGGTGAGATTCTTGAAAATTTCGCTGTCTTCTTCAACAAACCGCTCAAAAATCAGTTTTTTACGGTTGATGATATCGTCAATCCGCTCCTCGAGCGTTCCTTTGGTGACCAATTTGTAAACCTGAACGTTCTTCTGCTGCCCGATACGGTGGATTCGGTCGGTGGCCTGATTTTCCTTGGCCGCGTTCCACCAACGGTCAAAGTGGATGACCACACTGCCGGCGGTCAGGTCGATTCCCGTCCCACCTGCCAAGAGTGACCCCAAAAAGACCTTGACCTCGGGGTCTTCCTGAAATTGGCGGACAAGGAGACCTCGCTGGGTTGTTTGCCCTGTCAGGACAACGTGCTTCACACCGCGAGACGACAACCTCTCGCTCAAGCGGTTCACCATTTTCGCATATTGGGAGAAGACGACGACCTTTTGGTCGCTGGCCAAAGCCTCGCTCAACAGTTCGTCAAACAATGCAAGTTTTCCGCTTCCAACGTCTTCGTAACGCGGATCGAGCAACGCGGGATCGTTGCAGATTTGCTTGAGAAATGAAATCACCGAGAAAATGTGGACGTAAGGAATGGGGCCTTGCTCACTTTCAAGAACCTCGATCAGTTCTTTTCCTCTGAGCGACAGAGCCTCGTTGTAGAGTTCCACCTGACGCCGGTTGAGATTGCAGTGCCGGATGTCTTCAACCTTATCAGGCAATTCTTTGAGCACATCCCTTTTGTTTCTTCTCAATTTGAAGGGGTGAATGAGCCGCTGCAACTCAAGGTCGGCAAACGCATTCAGCCGTTTTTCCGACATATATTTTTTGCGGAACTCCGAATCTGTGCCCAAGTAATTTGGAGCAATGTAGTCGAACAGATTTTTCAATTCCATCAGATCGTTTTCCAGAGGAGTACCCGTTAAGCACAGTCGCATACGACTGCCGAGCCGGACCGCCGCACGATAGGTCCGCGTCGACTGATTCTTCACCAAATGGGCTTCATCCAAAATCACGAGCTCAATGGGACACTTCGTCAGAAATTCAAAGTCGCGCAGGAGAATTCCGTAACTGGTCACCAACACGAGATGCTGAGCCGGACGCTTCAACGCCTCCTGCTTGCGTTCTGTTCCATGGTAACAAATCACCTGAACAGTCGGGACAAATTGAGCCAGTTTGTCGAGCCAGTGGTCCATCACACTTGTCGGACACACAACCAAGCTCATCTTGCGGGGCTCACGATGCGCGACCGCAGACAGAAGCGCCATGGTTTGATGTGTTTTTCCTAAACCCATTTCGTCAGCAAGCAAACCGCCGAGCCCGTTCGAATAAAGCCACCACAGCCACTTGAAACCTTCTTGCTGATAAGGACGAAGCGCGAGGTTTGTTGAGGACAGGCTTGGCAACTCGATGTCCTTCATCCCAACCAGCCCAGAGCGAAGCCTCGAGATCACATCACCGGTGCCGGAGATTTCACTTTCTGAAGCAAATTGCTCTCGGAACTTGATGAGCTCAAGAGCAGTCAGTTTCACGCGACCGTCAGATTGCACCCTCTGGGCCAGCCAATCGAGCTCTTCCGGAAGTTTCAACCAACCCTGTTTTGTGTTGATGAACTTCCGTCCCTCTGCTCGTGCTTTCAGAATGGAGACCAGCAAGCTGTTGGCATTGGTTCCACCTGAGGCACGTGCTTCACCCGATGCGTCTGAAGTCAGGGCAATGGAATCCGGCACATCTTTTTTTGACAGAACATCGGATTTCTCTTCAAGAAGACCTCTGAAAGTGGGCTCTACAAAAAAACCACCATCAGCTGAGGTCTTGAGACGAAGTTCCGGAATCAGGAATTTGGAAAATACTTTCACCTTGGATAGCTCAGCAGCCACTCTCACCTGTGCAGTTTCTCTGAGCCGATCGAAATTTGTTTCAAGAAGCAACGCAGCTGTGTCGCTATCAAGGAGCGCAACCTTGGGATACTCATCCCAGCGTCCGATTTGAGAGGGAGTCAAGCCGTCTTGGTAAGGGACAATACCCAATTTTGGGACATAAACAGCTTGACGACCGACGCTGCGCAAGGGAGCAGTCTCAAGCTCTATCGTCTTCCTGTTGCGCCCAGAAGAATCGCGAATCACGACGGAGCGCACAATTTGAACGCCTGCAGCTCCTTGCTTTCTGCAATCAAAAAGTCTTTCGGCGAACAACTGAGGATTTACGATTGATGCCGACTTCTTGGGAAGCTGCTGAACGACCTCAGGAGACGAGAGAATCCGGAATGCGTCATCAACTCCCAAATGATACGTCAGTGACTTCTTCTGACCGTGATCCACTGTCAAACTCAGAGAACAGTCTTGCTCATTCCACTGTGATCCGACAAGGCGCGCCTTCCCCTCTGTGAGAATGATCCCAAGGCCTCTGAATGAATCAGCTGATCCCTTTTGCGCAGAGGCGATTTGGGTTCCGGCCTCCGACTCGCCTTCTGCGAGAAGAATGTCTTCGAATGTGTTTTCCTTTTTGAAGAGAAACTTGTCCGCACTGTTTCCTGACAAGCCGAACTTCAACAGTGATTCGGAATATTCCTGATCCATCAGCAGGCAAAGTGCAACGATATGACCGCACTTCTCACCCTTGCGTCTGTTCGCCTGACAGGTGCATTCCATCCACTGAACACCCTTGCCCTGTGAATGAAGCTTCAGACGAACATCATAGTTTTCACCAATACCAGCCCTCACGCGCGCGCTGACAAGCTCACCATAAAACGAAGGTGAACTGACACTTCCAGAGCGAAACAGTGATGCTCCACTCTGCCAATGAAAAGCTGTAAATTGAGGAAAGACGATGTCAATAAAAGAGAGACCGGCCATGATGACTCCAGCTCAGGCTGTTTTAGCCGCCAAATTTTATTGCGTCACTCTTTGTGATTTGGATCTGTCCTGCCGCTCAATTTTCAAATATTGAGCCAAACTGATCTGCGCAAGAGAGCTGGCTCTGACGACCCAATTCTTGGGACTCGCCACCACCGTGCCAATCGCTACATTCTGAGGTGACTCGAGCGGAGCAACACCGCTGAACCATGTGTATAGGGTTCCTCTTTCCTCTGCATCGGACAACGTTCCAGTTTTGCCGCCAATCTCATAGCGGTCACCGGCCGTACCTTTTCGCCTGAAATAACGCCTGCTCGTTCCGGAAAGAATTGTTTCCTGCATGAGGCGCTGCATTTTGTCAGCCGTTCTCTTTGAGAAAATTTTCGAGATCTCGAGTGGGGCACCGGTATAAACCTGCTTGCCCGATGTATCGAATGCCGCCTCGACAACGTAAGGGGCCATCAGGACTCCTCCATTGCCCGAAGCAGCTGAGAGCATGGCCGAATGGATAGGAGAGATCTTGCTCGAACCAAAACCCGCACCAGCCTCACCTACCTCAAGAGCAGTTGCCATCTCCAATGCAGGCATCAGTGCCGCACTTGTCTCAATTCTAAAGTCGCTCGGGATGGGACGGTTGAACATGTACTTCTCGGCAAAGTGCCGCAGCGTCGCAAGACCCGTCTCATAAAGGGCAAGTCGCGCAAAGACCGTGTTGCAGCTGACTCCGAAAGCATGAGAGAACGTCATCCTCTGACGATCGGATTGGGGATCTCTCAACCAGTTCCGATTGCGCAATGAACCGCATCCGCCTTGAAACGGAATTTCCTGATCAGGATCGAGATTGTTTTTTTCGATGCTGGCCGTTGCCGTGACGATCTTCATCAA
>JBEGJP010000333.1:0-5956 GCA_041184525.1 Pseudomonadota bacterium
TAGTCATTCTGCTCGGGTTGAATCGCAGACCTTATGAAACCCACGTTCCATTCGGCTCCCGCCGGTTTGTTTGTTGATGAAGAGAAGCGCCAGCTACCCAGGTAACGGTCCAGATCATCCCGCGAAACAACAGCTTGGTCGTCGAACACGAGAAACTGACCAACGGGAATCTCCGGCGGCAAACGCAGGTCCTTGCGGCTCTCCTCCAAGAACCGACGTTGTTCTTCGTTTGGGTTCACGAACTCCAAACCCACAACCCCTCTTGACCTGAAAAAACCCGCCATCGGATCAAGCTTGTAATGGCAGGACTGACAAGCCGGATCGCTGGCGTGTCGTCCCTCAGCATGGCCAAGACCAGCCGAAGGCAACACCACCTGCAGAGGAATCAGATCATCACAGAAATAGCGCTTCAGAACAGCCGCAGCCCGCTTGCGGTTGAAGTTCGTCGAAGAATTGGGATGCGACTGATAGAAGTTAAATCCAAGTGGACCTGATTCCACCGGAAAGGAGAGGTCAAAGTTCGATGATTTGGGAAACTGACGCAAGTCAACCGGAAGCAGCGATGCCAAACCGGCTCCGGCCTTGGCCGATCGTTCTTCGAGGTCCGCAAGAATCTCTGGCGCCCGTTTCAAAAAATCGGACACTTTCGCGAAGGACCGGTTGACCGCTTCAAGACGACCACCGATGGAAGACTGGGTCTCCGGATCGCAAGCTTCAAAAAATCCTGACCCGGATTGTGCAAAGATTTCCGTAAACCATCCCTGCAAACCCATGAGCGTCCCCGCCGCACGAAAGCGAGACGTCTCGACAGCCAGTGGCCCCAGTGGCCCCGCTGGCGACTTGGGACTGCTTTGGCGAAAGTCACTGCACAAGAAGGTCAATGCTTTTTCATCACCCCCAGGCTGTTGACGTGCCTCCTCGAAACGTGTTTTCAAACTCTCAACCCTGCTCGCAAGATAGACGATAATCGCACGGCGGATGGACGAATCCGTGCCTGTCAGCAGATTTTCCAAATCTCCAAGATCCGGCAATCCGTAATCTTTTCTGTAAATTTCGGGATTACGCTCGGGTGGCAGCAGCTTGAGAACATAGGAAGCCGGGTATTGATCGAGCAAACTGAAAAATTCTCCGCCGACCGCATATTGCACGGCTGCGTGGAGCGGAGTTCCATTGGTCGAATCAAAGACATTTCTCGGATCATAGGAACGCAGGAAACTCCCAAGCTCGCGGTTGGGCTGTGGAGCCGCTCCCAAAAACGTCATGCCGAAATCGAGGACCATCGAAGCAAACGCAGAATCGGCGATAAGCTCATCGACGACCTCACCTTTTGGCCGTCCGACGAAACGGATTACGTCTTCCTGTGTCGTTCGCCGTCCGGCGTGCAGAATATGAATCGTGCGGGCCAACCAACCGCGATCGGCCGGTTCGGAGGCAGACGCATCAACTTGCGGAGGTGCCGACTGCGTTCCAAACAGCAGCGCAGATTCGGACTTGGGAGGCCTAGCAGCACAGGAGCTCACCAGAGACACCACGGCACCCAACACAGTCAGGCTTGTTGCCAGAATCATAGACTTTTTAAATGTGAAAAGATTTTGGTAATTCAGAACGGTACCTCCAGACTCAGGGATCAAACTGGGGACATGTCGCCTAAATCAAAGCTTTTCGCTTTGACAAGAACCTTCTTGTGATGATGCCAGAAATTATCAGAGGCCATGCCAAGACGAACATCCAAAAAATGACAGGGTTATCGCCTCTGCCTCCCCCAAACCGAGCACTTGGTCGATGCGACTCTCAGCGGAGCAGGTGGCGAACCTCGGGAGGTGCCACCGAATATACAGCTGGGAAGAGCACTGACTCTATTATTGGCTTCACTTGATACAGCTGCTGGCTATAAACCAAAGCAAAAATTTTGATCCAACTCATTCGATCCCGGCAGCGCTGGTCCAAGAGTTCCTGACTGGATTAATCAAAGAACATTCCGAGGCAACATTTCTGGGTTGGTTTTCTCCGACAGTAAAGGCGGATCAAGCATCAGTCTTGTGCAGCAAGCGCCAACCTCTTTCAAAATGAACTCTTGAGAGTCGAATCAAATCCGCCCAAGAATGAAAAGTGCAGCAAGACTTTTTTTCATTGACTTGCTGACAAGGGAATCATCGAGTGCACTTCCAAAATTGAAGGCAATGAATCAGGTTGTTCAAAGATTCATTGCGAAGCAGGTGCAAATGGCATCAAGATTCGGAGGTGGCGTCAACAATGTTCCACTCAAAGGTTCATTGAAGAGTTTTCCATTTTGGGAAAGCATGTCGCAAGCTCCGAAGGAAGAGAGTTGGATTGCATTTGAGCAAGTCAGTCAACGCGACTGGTTCGGAAAGTGTGCTCGCAGCACAACATGCCAAGGAGGCCAAGCTGGATGCAAAAAACTGATAGGCTGCGGGCCAGGCTATCAGCCATATATAAACTCATCGACCTTGTTCCCACGCCAAAGTTTCATCTCACAGAAGAATCCTTTGGGCGGACCTTTTGAAGAGAACATTTGGCATCGACGTTCTTCAATGCAGCCGATGTAAAAACCGCACAAGCCTGATTGGTGTCGTGCGCGATCCACAAACAATCCAAGTCACGCTCACGGCCATGGGCCTTTCTCCAAGACCCCTTCCGGTTGCCACTGCGAAACGGTTTGGCCTCTGGAGGGATGCACGGGAGTTTGGTCATGGGAATGGAATCGAAGCCACGTTAAATTATGTGTCGGAAACAGGTGGCTCTGCGAACCATCACACCTGCATCGACGGCGACTTCTACTCGGATCCTTGAGGCAAGACCACTCCTACAATCCTGAATACAAATTCCAACTTCAATCTGCCGTATCCCGCTCTTTAGGCAGGAAACGGAGCGGTGGAAATTTGCAAAACGACCCTCCCGAACGCTGGGGGTTCTGATTTTTACCCGAGATCACGGCGGCTGATTCTGTAGAAGGCTGCGAGGTCAAACCGACTGGTGCCGCAAGCCCTCATGGGTCGTATCAACAGGAACCAGAACAAGTGGATGAACCCCGTTGAAATTTCCTAAACCCTTTTAGGTAAGGAAGGAGCAGCCTATCTTTAGCCGGGCCAGTCGTAGCGCAGATCTGCTCCTGTCCAATCTCTGCCACTACGGGAGCGTCATTCTTGATAGTTCTGTCAAAAGTGATACACTCTTAAGAGCTGTTAAAATAATTTAAAACGCCTTTAAGGACATTTCTATGGCTAGAAACTCGCTCTTAACGACACCACCCTATCCCGTTGAATCGGCCCTTCGCCAATTTGGAGCGAACTTGCGAACGGCACGCCTGCGTCGTGGGCTCACGATTGCTGAGGTTGCGCAAAAAATTGGGACTGGCGTTCGCGCAGTTGCTGATGCTGAAAAAGGAAAACCATCGACCGGGATTGCGGTGCATGCTGCCCTTCTCTGGACTTTCGGACTTCTAGCGGACTTTGAGGATGCTGCTGCACCGAATCGAGACGAAGTGGGTTTGCGATTAGCACGATCTCGCGAGGGAGAACGCTCGCGTCACAAGAAGGGCACTACCAGCAATGATTTCTGAACGTCAATGCTACGTATACATAACATTACCCGGAGAAATGAGTGCAGTCACTGCGGGGAGACTTGATTTAAAACCCAACCGTTTTGGCGACGTTGTTGGACGATTTGTCTACGGACAAAAATATCTAGCGAGACCTAATGCCGTTGAGATTGATCCGGTTGAACTTCTTCTCGCAAACCGTGTCTATGAAACAGTTCAGTCAGAAGGGATTTTTAGCGCCCTTCGTGATGCAGGGCCTGATTATTGGGGCCGACGTGTCATTGACAGGCATGTGCATGGAAACAAACTCTCTGAGTTGGACTACCTTCTTCACTCGCCTGAGGATCGCGCAGGAGCACTCAGTTTTGGATTGGGAGTTATGCCGCCTGCGCCCAAGCGCGATTTCAATCAAACACTTTCGCTTGCGAAGCTTCAGATCCTGGCGGATGCTCTGATCGCAGGTGAGCGGAACGCTGCTTCGCCTGAACTCGCGCAAGTTGACGAACTCATTTTATTGGGAACCTCAATGGGCGGCGCTCGTCCCAAAGTTGTAGTTGAGGATGATGACGGACTCTGGCTTGCGAAATTCAACCGTCTCGACGATTCTTGGAATTTCGCTCGTGTTGAGCACGCTATGTTGCAGTTGGCGAAAAATTGCGGAGTGAATGTTGCGGAAAGTCGCGTTGTTTCCGTTGCAGGACGCGACATTCTCCTTGTCAAACGTTTTGATCGCGAGAAAACAGAACAAGGGTATCGGCGCGCGCGAATGGTAAGTGGACTGACTCTTCTGAAAACGGACGATTCCGCACAAGGTCGCAGACGCTGGTCCTATGTATATCTGGCCGAAGAATTACGCCGAATCAGCTCCACACCCCAAAAGGATGTTCATGAATTATTTAGACGAATGTGCTTTAATTCACTGATCTCGAATACAGATGATCACCCGCGAAACCATGCCACAATTGCTATGAATAAAACATGGAACCTATCCCCAGCGTACGATCTAACTCCTTCAATCCCAACGAGCATGGAGCGGCGCGATCTGGCTATGGAGGTTGGGAACATGGGGCGCTTTGCAAGCGCTGAAAATCTTGTTTCACAGTGCTCTCGATTTCTGTTGAATGCGAATCAGGCAAAGGACATTGTTTCTGATATGGAAGTCTGCGTGAGGGAGTCTTGGCATGCTTGCGCGAAAAAAGCAGGTGTCTCTGAGAAAGATTGTAATCGAATTGCGCCGGCATTTGTTTATCCAGGGTTTCGAAACGCGGTTCCAGCGGAGGAATAGTTTCTTTGGATGCAATATTTTCGAATTTTTCGCCCCGAGAAACATTGCCGTGGATTGCTGTTTTGGCAGCTCTTATTGCGCCTTACTTTTTCGATGTTTGTTGGAAGTTCCTGCCATCCATCGGTTTGGTTGTTATTTTCACGCGACTAGCTTCGCGACGATATCTGTCTCTTCTTGGTATTGAGTTCAAGAGGCGAGAATTGCTTTACGCGGCTTTTGCATTCTTGGGCACCTGGCTGGCGGCTTATCTTTTGACTCCTTATCTGCTTGGCAAGGCATCTCTTCAGGTTCGCTACGTCAATCTTGGTTGGGCTTTGATGCCGATATCGCAGGCAGCACTTGAAGAACTTGTTCTGCGCGGTCTTTTATTGAGTGGCCTGAGCGCACTCATGCCTAAAAATATTCGACAAGTTGCAATTGTATCTGCATTGTTATTTATGCTCTGGCATCTTTTTTTCTTCCCCTTCACGGAAGGAGTTTGGCTTTCGTCCATGACGCTCGCAACACTTTACCTGTTCGGATATGCATCGAGTCTCCTGTTTCTAGTCACCCGAACTATTGCAATTCCGCTTGCGCTGCATGCTGGGTGGAATCTCGTGAAGTTTAACGGCATGCTTGTCGATACGCACACGCTGGGTAGTGCTACTCAAGCGGCCTCATTTAACGCAGTTGAAGGATCGTCAGTTGTTTTTGTGTTAGCAGTTACTCTTGTTGCTTTCGTTGAATTTTTTTCATTTCGTGCGCGAAGGTAATCTTTGGTAACCGTGCGTAACCATTGCTGAGCATTGCGCAAAATTTGATACTTTGTTTTTGTTGAGATGTTCATGGTCGTCAAAACCGTATTTACCCCGATGGTACTGAGGTTCGATATATCCGCAGATTGAAATCCAGGGCCGGAATATGGGATAAATTGGAAAAGCCTTATCGAAAATAAGTCATCTGCTTTATCCTTACACGTAATTGATTGCTTTCTGAGACGGCACGGATGCGCATTCAATTGAACGCAAACCAGACCGATTTGCGTTCAATTGCGTTCAACGGGGCCACGCATCGGTGTATGTCGGTGAGTTTCTGTCAGTGTCGTGATAAACAGATGCTGTTGTGAGAGTTAA
>JBEGJP010000334.1:0-41369 GCA_041184525.1 Pseudomonadota bacterium
ATTTGGAAGAAAAAGGATTCATATCAGCTCCGATAGAGCTCTCAGGTGTTCAGACTCTTAGAGGTTGAACGTCTGCAAAGCGCAAGGACGCGCTTTGTCTATGCCACGGAGGGCTCCCTATGCCTGATTTGTATCTTGCTCAACGTCTCAAGAAATTGTGTGACACGCCGTGCACCTTGCTGTGGTTGGAGGGATCCAAGCATGAGCGTGTGCTGTCCGTCCGTCTGCAGGAAAAGCGTCTGATTCTTCTTCTTTCGGATCAAACCAGCCGAGTTGTGACCTTCGAGCGATACACCGTCACGGCGGTGGGATTGCAATTTTGGTCGCAAGGGCGGCCCGGGGTACTTTACCGCTGGGAGCAAGTTCCAAGGGAAAGTTGGGACAACAACAATAAAACCGCACTCAAAACATCGACGCAGCTGAAAAACAGCAACAACAACGACAAACCGCCTCCGGCAGCAGCGTGAACCGACCGTTGCCGGCCGTGGACTGATCATGACTTCGGACTTTGATCAGTCCAATTGGCAGGCATTGAGCTGTCGATAGTATTTATCAACATCGCGGGCGAACTCCTCGGCTTTGAAAGCAGGGGTGCGCGAGAGTCTCGCCAGCTGGTACAGATCCGCAGGTCCCAGCGCGGCCTTGGCTGCAATCGAACGCAGTCCAAACCTCAGGTTGCTGACGATATTGTGCGTGATCGCTCGCCATAAGACATCCCCGTCGGGGATGATTCGACCTGAATTCGTCCGCGGCAACTCGACCCTTGAGAAGCCGACACCCTTGCAGCGCCCCTTCCAGCATTCGTCATGCCAGAGCCCCAAGCGCGTTTGCGCCATAACAAAAGCCATATGCGCTTCCAAAGGTCGGACACGGCCCAAAGACCACGTCCGAAACGTCTGAGCTGCAGGCGTGTTTTCTCCGAAAATCACCCGATGGAAACAGCCCTTGAGAAAACGGGCACGCGCGCACACGTCGAGACCCTGAAAATCTTTGTTGCCGAGAAGTGTGTCCTGTTCGTTGCGGTCCACAAGATACGACTGCATCCGACCCGCGGAGCGCGAACGCCGATCGATTGTCGTGAAATCGGCTGTTCCAGGCTTTTCGTCCCAGCTATAAACACAAAATGTGGGAACCTTGGTCTCCTCCTGAGCGGAAGATGCCGGTGCGGCCGCGGAAGGCTTTTTGTCATCTTTGTTTGCGACGACGTTCTCCGAAGAAGTCTCAGTTTCCTTTTTGCGTTCAACTTCCGGTCTCGCACTCTTTTCACTCGGCAGAGTCTTGGTGTCTGATGCGGGAGGTCCTGACGAAAGTTGCGACGCGCCGGCAGAACCACCATTGTTTTTGACAAACTTGAGAAAGTCGGGCGGCCACACAATTTCATCGCACTGGGTTTGCTGGGTGAGAGACACACCCGACCGGCACGCCATCACTTGTTGAAGCGTGAAAGGCCCGTAGAGGCTGTCAGCACCAATGCAAACTCCGCTTGCCTCGGGAGAGGTCCCCGGCGGACAGCCGTTTTTGTACAATGCAACCAAACTCATGAGCAATTCAAAAGGCCAATCCTGCTTTTGGACGCAGGTGGCAGAATCTTGCGGCGCTTGCTGACGGCAGGCCTCCTGCAGTTCGAGCGGAAATGGCCCCAGTGCAAAGCCCCCGCGAGTGACGCACACGCGGGGAAACACGTTCAAACGGGTTCCCTCGGGACAGAGAATCTTCACTTCAACGGAGGTTTGTGGAGACGCACCATCGGCACCACCGGAAGGTGTATTTTTCCTGCTTTCTGACGATGACAGGCATGCCGTCATCGTCAAGATGAGCAAACCTACAAAAATGCTCCATCGCACTCCGATCAATGTTGCATTCCCTTCAAGGAGTCCGCTTGCTGCTGCAAACAAATTCTAAGATATTCGATGCCCTGAACGATATCGTACCCATGCTTGCTGCAGAGACCAACATTCCATGCGGGTGTCAAAATCACCTTCGAGTGCCCCTCGGTAAAAATCCACTCGTTCTGACCCATGCCAAACAAAACAGGATGACCAAAACTCGAAACGACATTGGGGCTGTAGAGATCGGATGTTGCCAACCTCTCTTGGGAGCCCATGTGCATGCGTGCAGCAACGACGGCGCGCTGGGCTGGGAGGGTAAGAACCTCTTCAGCGACCGGAGCAACAACGACCATCAGCACGGCACATGCCGCCACCTGAAAGAGTGAAACACACCGCAGGACGCCGCCGGAGTGCGCCAGGGCTATCCGCCCTCGTCTGAGTGAAGACTCTCCCCAGCGCCACAAAAGCAGCCCTCCGAGGAGAAGAAAAACACCAGCACCCAGAAAACCAAAACCCAATGGACTGGAAAATTCCATGAAGGCAGATACCAAAGCATCTTCACGTGGTTTCAACTGAACGAAGCCAACAAGAAAAGGTGACCATGCGAAACAAACCAAAGAGGCAAGAACAAAAGCAAAGGGCAGAGCAAATGCAGAAAAAATTCCGAAACACCGGAACGCTGTGAATAAAAACTTTGAGCAACGCACCCTGACATTGCTTTGCGTCATCAGTGAACCCAACAAAGCCAAAGCAGGAAAAACAGGCCAAATATAGTTGGGCAATTTCGTTGCCAAGAATGAAAAGAAAATCAAACAAAACAAAGACCAGCTCAACAACCACGACTGCGCACGCTCAGCCTTCAAGAAAGTCTCATTTGACGATACGAACTCCCCTGCAAGCGCTTCGCTTTGTGATTGCGCTCTGATGAGGAAGGCATAGACAAGCCACGTGCACAACAGGCCCGCTCCCAGAGAGAGAACGAAAAAATAATAGACGGGACTCCCGTCATGCCCTTCCATGGCCGCCGTGGCTCGACCGAAATGATGTTTGAGAAAAAACTCTTCCACAAAGGCCTGTCCACCCGTTTTCAGCAGAAAAAGATAGAACAGAAAAGAACACAATGCAGCCAGCAACCAAGAGGGAAAAAACGAACGCAATCCGCTCGAAAGACACTCGAGAAGTCCCTTTCCAAAATTCTCCCTCAGATTTCGGCGGTGGCTCAATAACGTGAACAACACAGCAGCCCCCGCGGGAAGAACCAAACCAATGAGTCCCTTCGTTGCGGTGGCTCCTGTCATGCCGAGAACAGAACCCAACAGAAGCACTTTCGAGAAGCGTCCCTCTGCCAACCGGACAGCCTCACTGCAGACATAAAGCGTGGTAAAGAAAACGAGCATGGGATCAAGCAAAATCGCTGACGATGCCGCAGTCGGCAGAAAACTCATCAACAGAAAAAAAACGGGTGAGAAAGAAACTGACAAACTGCGCCGCCGTTCAAATCGACTCTCATCCACCTGCCCCGTCAAACTCCGCCAACACCTGTAGAGCACAAATGCAGTCAATGCAGAAAAGAAAACACTCACAGTGCGGCAAGCGAAAGCGGTCACACCGGAGGTAGATCCATCCGCCAGAGAGCTGAAACTCGCCAATACACCCAGATAAGTGGGCGGCTTGTGATTGTACGGCTCGCCGTTGAACAATGGCTGTGACAACCATGAACCTGCGCTTTTCATTTCCTCTGCCATCGCGCGATAAACCGATTCGTCAAAATCAAATGGCTCAATTGCGAAGGAGCGCAACCAAAGAAAAACAAGACATCCGGAAAGTGCGATGACAATCAGAGGGTGTGTCAGAAGACGAAAACGGTTCCTCGCCGACACGACATCAGTGTGCACATCCATCTCACCGCTCCCGCTTCAGTTTTCTGGTTCCGAGTGTGATCTGAATCTGGCTCAAAAAACCTCTCAGCATATTCCCCTCGCGTTCAGAAAGACCGGCACGCAAAAGAATGCGGTGGTAGTAATGCAACAGCCTGTCCGGGTTGCCATCTTTGGTCAGATCGACGTCAATCATGACGCTTTTCCAATGCTCGACGAGGCTCAATAAGCTCTCCGATGCGATCGGTCGCTCGTCCTCGAAACGTGTCTTCACGAGAGGCTTTTGTTCAACGCCTTGAGCGTCGGGCCAAAGCAATCCGGAGAGCACCACCGCAACAGCCTGACTCAAATTCAAGGAAGGAACGGAGGGATGGGTCGGCAGAGCACACAGATGCGAACACAGGGTCAGATCGCTTTGTGAAAGTCCCGTGTCCTCGGGACCAAAAACCAAATCCAACCTTCCATCCGTCGACAGAAACGAAGGAAGTTCACCCCACGAGACGTCAGGACGACGCTGGTCTCCCAGACGCCGACTGAAGCCAATCACGGCAGCACTGCCGCGGATGGCATCGCGCAATTGATCCACGACAGAAAAACGTTCGAGGATCGGCTGCGCATGTTGTGTGGCAAGTGTCTTTGCATCTTCGCTGAAAGGGTCACAGCGCGGGCCGACGAGAACCACCTCATGGATGCCAAAGTTGCCGCACAACCGTGCCACAGCTCCGACGTTGGACGCATGCAGGGGCGAAACAAGAATCAAACGCAGCGCGCTCACAACCGACTCCTCAGAATAGTCTCATACAAAAGTATTTGGGCCGACTCAGAGGCTTTCTCATGATGAGCTTTCCATTCGGAATGCGCCTGAGGACCGACACAGTTGCTCACGCCCAAAACCGCACCCCAGCGGACTCCGATTTGACGGGCAGCCAGAGCAACACCATAGAGCTCCAAATTTTCAAGTTGACCCTGCCTGCCCAATGCAGAGGCCAATGTTTCCGAAAGTGTGATTGCAGGGGTGCACACGACAGAAACAGGAGTTTCAACTGCATCCTTAAAATCCGATAGAATCTGCTCAACGCCTCCCGCAAGGGCAGGCAGATAAGCAGCTCCGGAAAGCAAGTCACCATCTGTCCATTTCACGTCATTGGCGAAAAAAGCCTGTTCCATTTTGAAATGATCAGAGTAGCTGCCTGCTGTAGCAACAAACCAGACGGCTTCGGGAAGACTCCCTTGGGACTCTGCTTGAGCAAGCAAACGAGAGGTCATGATGGCAGCCCGCACTGTCCCTACACCCGTCCTAATGAACGCATAGGGGCCACATAGGCTCAGATGTTCATCATGTTCAACCAGCTCATGATGTTGGGAGAGAATCCGAATCAGCCAATTTTGCTCAGGCCGCCATGCTGAAACAATCCAAATTCGTGCAAAGGACAGATCGAGAACTGAACTCACAGTCACTGCTCCTCCGTCGCCATCTGCTCCAGTGTCTCCTGCACGCTCAGCCATTCCGTCTCCACTTTTTCAAGCTCTTTCTGCAACTCATTCCTTTGCTCTGCCAGTGCCTGTGCGCGAAGATATTCAGCACCGCACTCATGGAGCTCCTCATCGAGGCTTTTGAGGCGTGTTTGAAGAACGCCCATTTGCGTTTCCAATTCGCCATTTCTTTTGTTCAATTTTTGTCTTTCGCGTTTGAGTGCCATCGCATCCAAGCGCTTTTGAACTCGCAATTCTTTGTTCGCTTCAGCACCTTCAGAATTCTCCGAGCGTGTCACTTGAACGTTTTGAGTGAGAATATCGGGAAAGCCTCTGGCCATCGCCAGCCGCGGATAATCTTCCAAATTTCCTTCAAAAAGAGCATGTTCCCCACCGGGCAACATCACAAAAATATGGGTCGCAAAAGCATTGATGAACTCTCGGTCATGGCTCACACAGAGAAGAGTTCCTTCATAGCCGTCCAAAGCCTCTGCCAGCATGTTGGCAGTCGCCATATCCAAATGGTTGGTCGGCTCGTCTAGGATCATCAGGTTTGCTTGGCGCGAAAGAAGGATTGCCAAGCCCACTCTGTTTTTTTCACCGCCCGAAAGCACTTTCACAGGCTTATGAACATCATCACCTTGAAAAAGAAACTGCCCTAATACAGATCGCGCCTCTTTCTCACTCAATTCCGTAGCGTTCAGAACATTCCAAAGCGCCGAACGCTCCGCATCGAGGACAGACAACTGATCCTGTGCAAAGTAGGCCATCGATACGTTGTGACCTTGCCTTGCGGAGCCAGACAGGGGCGGAATCACTCCGGCAAGAGTCTGCAAAAGAGTCGACTTCCCAATTCCGTTTGCACCAATGATACAAATGCGCTGGCCACGCTGCACCGACAAATTGACTTGACTTGCGAGCGGGGAGCCGGCTGCGTAACCAATCGACAGATTTTCGAGTTGATAAACATCCCTGCCGCTGGGAGTGGGCTGAGTGAAGGCAAATCCCACCTCAGATTCGCGTTGCGGAAGATCAAGCTCATCCTCGAGGTCCTGCAAACGGGCAATCATCTTGACACGCGCCTGCGCCTGCCTTGCTTTACTTGCCTTGGCACCGAAGCGCTCGACAAATCGGGTCAGCTCCGATTTTCTCCGCGCCAAAGCTGCAGCCCGTGCTAAATCTTGTTGCTCGATAGCATCCTTCTGCTCCAAGAAGGCATCAAAATTACCCTTGTAAACCGTCATTTTGCCCTTGGACAAATGCAAAGTGATCGTGGCCAGACGGTTCAGAAGACCTCTGTCATGCGAGACAAAAACCAAACATCCCGCGAACTGCCGCAAATAATTTTCCACCCACACCAAACTCGGCAAATCCAGATGGTTGGTCGGCTCGTCAAGAACAAGAAAATCAGGCTCATTCAGAAAAACCTTGGCCAATTCAAGTCGCATCCTCCATCCGCCTGAGAGCGTTCTTGGATCGGAATCCAACCGTTGGCTTTGGAAACCCAAACCCACCAATATTCCCCGTGCACGACTCTCCAAGGCGAGTCCACCCGCTTCAACAAACTTGGCCTGTGCCTTCTCGAATTGAGACAGCGAAGGAAGATCACCCAGCTCAATGAGACGCCTTTGCGCCATCTCTCTCGCATTCCAAAGTTCCTGCAAGTGCAAATGACCGGAGACACATTCCTGAAGAACACTGGGCAGAGGATGAGGGTTCGGCTCTTGCGGCAAATAACCTACGACACAGTCTTTGGGGCGAACAATTCCACCCCCATCGGGCTCTTCGAGCGCGCAAAGAATATTCAAAAGAGTCGTCTTGCCAGCACCATTGGCACCGACGAGTGCCACTCTTTCCCCGCTCGGAAAATGAAACGTTGCATCTTTGAGGATCACTTTGGGTCCGTAGGCTTTGCTGACAGATTCAAGACGGATCACACGCACTGCCCTCGTGCATCAATCCATTCATGGAATGTCTGTAAAGCCTGATCCCTGTAGGCTGGGATCTCATTGAAAATCTCGTGCCCCGCTCCGGAAATTTCATGAATTTTGAAACGGCCTTTAGGAAACAAGTTGGACACTGTTCTCGTCTTGGCCGGGTCCACCAACTTGTCTGAGCCGGCAAAAACCAATGTGACGGGAGCTCTCAGAGATTGCACGGCTTGGTGGATCATCTCGTCATTGACGCTGCCGAGAAAAACGTTTCCAAACCTTGACGATATTGAAAACAAATTCAACTCGTCGGCCATATAGGCTGCATTGTTTTCGGGATTCTCGGACAGATTCTCAGGAACGATACCAATAGGCACAGGAGCAAGAGGGGCCAATCGGGGCAAGGCTGCCGCGGCAATGCGCTTCCATTGAGGAACTTCCTGCCGGACACGGAACAAGGGGGAACTTAAAAAGAGCGGAGGACAAGTGTCTTGAAGGATGGATGCTGCATAAGTGACAAGCAGGCCGCCGAAGCTATGTCCGAGAAGACCGAAGAACATATCTTTCTTTTGCTTCAAACCGAGCAGCGACCTGCTGTGATTCACGACAAACAAAACATCCAAAACAAGCGCATGCAAATTTTCAACGTCACCCCGCCGCGGTCCTGATTTGCCGTGCCCGCGCAAATCGAAACAGGCAAAAAGCATGTTTTTTGAACAGACTTCCTCAGCCAACGAGGCATAACGACCCGAATGTTCTCCAAAGCCGTGCACTGCAAGAACGAGCCCGTCAATTTTTGAATCGCCATCGGCAATTCCCGCCGGTGCAAAGCATCGGAAGAAAAGTTCAGTTCCATCAAAACTCTTGAGATATTCGGTACGTTCAACAGCCATGGGGTGGAATCCTCCGGAGGAGACAAATTTTTCCGCACGGGAGATTGGCGAGGAGCGGAAATGTTTAGCAGTCCTTCATTCAAGTTTCCAACGTATGCTGAGCAAAGAGTGTCTCCGGCAACCGTAAGGAGGGTCCTATGCTCCGCAGCCTTCAAACATCTGCTACCGGCATGGAAGCTCAGCAACAACTGATCGACACACTGTCAAACAACATCGCGAACGTCAATACAAACGGATTCAAACGAGGCCGGGTTCATTTCAATGACCTCCTCTATCAAAACCTCCGTGCACCTGGATTGAGTTCCGCCAACGGAACAGTTGCCCCGACAGGTGTTCAAATCGGGAACGGCGTTCGATTGGCTTCGATTGAAAAGTCCTTCGAAGAAGGCAGCATCAAAATCACCAAGAACGAGACCGACGTCATGATCAAAGGCCGCGGTTTCTTCCGGATCCAGATGCCCGACGGCACTCTCTCTTACACACGTGACGGTGCATTCAAGCGCGCACCTGACGGCCGTCTTGTCACCAACGAAGGCCTGCCTCTCGTGCCGGAGATCGTCGTGCCGGCCAATGCGCTGCGCATGCAGATTGGCATGGATGGCGTCGTTTCTGCCACGATTCAGGGAGAGAACGAGCCCAGAAATATCGGCCAAATTCAGATCTCCAATTTCATCAACCCCGCAGGTCTGAACTCACTTGGACGCAATCTCTACACAGCGAGTCCTGCTTCCGGTGAGCCCATTGTTTCCGCACCGGGGGAAAATGGCACCGGACAGCTGGGTCAGGGAGAATTGGAATCGAGCAATGTGAATATCGTCGAAGAAATGGTGACCATGATCACCGGACAGCGCGCCTACGAGCTCAACAGCAAAGTCATCAAGACGGGTGACGAAATGTTGGCAACAACCAATCAGATGAGATGATGATATGGTGACGTTTGAACTCCCTCAGGCGGATGTGATTGCTGTTGAATACGTCGGCACGGCGCAGCGCGGCGCTGTCTCTGAACAGCAAAAGGACGTTCTCCGACAGGCTTTGGGAGCACTCTTTCCAACGACACGGACACTTGTTGATGCTCAAGAGCTTCCGGCAGGGACACTGGCCGAGGGAATCTACGTCCGCTGCATTCAATGCGATGCAAATGCAGATATGTCCGGATATTCAGTTCAAATTGCGCCGGCAGAAGGAAAAACAGGGTTAGAAAATCCTGATAAGAAGCAATTCAAAATTTCCTTCTCCAACAATTCGAAAAACAGTCAAACTTGGCTTGTAGAATTAGGAAAGAGAAGAACACTTTGGTATTCCAGTCTGCGATGGGAGAAAATCACAGAAGGAGTCCGACTTGAAAAGTCGCTTTTCTTTGTGATGAACTGCTCGGAAGAGATCTCCTGCCCTCAGACAACTCTTTTCAGCAGCAAAGAGGAAGCAAACACGCACCTCGCCACCTTTGTGGGGCGCCGGCTTGATATCACTAAGGCACGCGATCTCCTGAAAAGGGAAAAAGCAATTTCGATCGAAAAGCTCCCTTTCATTTCTGATGTCCGTGCTCAGTCTCTCGTGCGTGCGACGTACACCCATCGCGATTCAACACTGAAAATCAGAGTGAATGGCCGTTCGCTCCGCAACGGAAGTCTCGGAGACATTATCCCTGTTGAACTTTCCGCTCCGAATTTCTCATTTCAGAAGTCGCGCACCTTGGATGCCAAGGTGGTAGGTGAAGGAGAGGTGGAAATTGTTCGCTGAATGGATCGAATCAGTCCATCTCCGGTGGGAGAGCGGACTCGAATGGTACCTGCTGAAAACGGATCAACTGATCAAAAAGTTCGAAACCCGTTGGGCCGGTGTCCAATTTCACCTGAACAGATTTTCGGAAAGACCACAAAATTCAAGAAAGATGTTGCAACTGACAATCAGCGGGCTCATCATCACTTTCGCTGTCCTTTTGTTCAGTTGTCAAAGCACAGCAACGCGGGCCCCATCAGGACTTCCTCAAACGCGACGCTTTGAAGTCCCTCGTCCCGATCGCGACGTGGATCAGCTTTATTTGCGACGCGATGAGTTGCTCATCAAAAATAAAGAAGCAGGTTCCAGCACGGGTTCCATTTGGGCCGACTCCTCTGAGCCACGCGTCCTGTTCAACGATCCGGCTCCGAACAAAGAAGGTCAAACTGTGACTGTCGTGATTCCGGATGAGTTGCAGTTTGATCCCAAGAGCGCCGCGGCTTCCACTCCGGAAAAATCAAAAGACAAGAAAGACAAGAAGCCGCAGGATGCGGCATCAGATCCATTGAAACTCACGGACCCCGACAGCCTGAGTCCTTCGCTTCAAGTTGCTCAAACACCCATCAAATCACTGAAAATGCAAATTGTCAGTTTTGAACCGGGTGGCGACGTTTACCTTCGCGGCTCAAGACGATTCAAATCCCCGCAAGGCGAAGAAAACGTGACGATGGTATTAGCTAAAGTTCCTCGACGTGCGCTCACGGGATATGAAATTGATGCACGGGATCTGACCGACGTCGCGGTGAATGAAGACGTGGGAGGCAAGCTCCGCGAGTACAGCGCACAGGGATGGGATGAAGTTGTGTCTCGCCGCCTCGCCGGCTTCGCTCCTGATCTTCAATCAGAGCTCAACGGCATCGAGGATCTGAGGAATGAGATTCGGAGTGCGCAAAATGTTCTGCGAGAGCAAGCCAAAGCAAATGAAATGGAACGAGACAGGGTGCGCAAAGATCGGGAACGCTTGTCTCAACAAGCGGCGGGAGCAGGAGGCGCGTCGAGCCCAGCGTCAAATCAAAACTCAAATTCACCCAATGAGCCTGATGGCAAAGCCTCCGGCAAGGATGTGAACTGAAATGTTATTGAAGCGCACTTACAGCAAATTATTGGCTCTTCTGATGACAGTGCATTTCTCTACAGCACACTCCGATCAGGACAACTCAAAAAAGGACTTCACTCCTTCAGAGGAAGTCTCGTCTATCCCAGTGCGACTCAAAGATCTGGTCGAGATCCGTGGTGTTCGCAGCAATCCCCTCGTAGGACTTGGATTGGTCGTCGGTTTGTCGGGAACGGGTGACAGTAAACAAAGTCTTGCCACCAACCGCGCTGCAGCCAACCTTCTGACCCGTCTGGGTGCACAGGTCAAAGCCAATGAGGTTGTCACGCGCAATATTGCTGCCGTGGTCGTCACTGCTCACCTTCCTCCCTTTGCGAGAATCGGAGACCGTTTAGACATCAACATCTCATCCGTGGGTGACAGTGCCAGCTTGGAAGGTGGCACATTGTTACTGACTCCGTTGAGTGCTGCCGATGGCCAAGTCTATGCTGTTGCACAAGGACCGCTGAGCCTCGGAACGGCCATGACAGGTGCACAGGGAGGAGGCGGAGGCAACAATCGGAGCACCGCACCGAAAACGATTGCCATCAGCCAAAGCGCAACCGTTGAGCGTGAATTTCAATCCACATTCATTCATAACGGCTCTGTTGAGCTTTCTCTCAAAAACGCTGATTTTACCACAGCGCACAGAATCTCACATGCCATCAACCAACGCTTCAATGAGTTCGTTGCCACTCCCAACAACAGCGGTCTCATCCGAGTCAGAGTGCCCGAGCAGGCTTTGGGAACACCGAGTTTCACACCCGTCGACTTCATGGCCGTGTTGGAACAAATCCGTGTCGAACCGGACAACAAAGCAGTGGTGGTGATCAATGAAAGAACAGGTACCATCATCAGCGGTGCTCATGTCACCGTGATGCCGGTCGCGATCAGCCATGGCAATCTTGAAATCATCGTCCAAGACGAAACTCGATTTGTAAACAAAATCCCGAGTGCAACAACGGTCGGGGATCTCGTCCGAGCACTCAATGAACTTGGCGCGGGGCCAAAGGATCTCGTGTCCATTCTGCAGGCACTTGATGCCGCACAGGCTCTGAAAGCACAGCTCAAATTGATGTGAGGTTCCCCTTGAACACAACTGTCCAAGCGTCCGGTCTGCGCATTCCCTTGGGAGAATCGGCCCGTGAGTCTGGAAAGACTCAAAAAGCTGCAGATCTTTCGCCGGAGCTGATCAAGAAACGCTCTGAAGCAGAAAAAGTTGCTGAAGAATTCGAGACCATGTTCATGGACATGATGGTCAAATCGATGCGCAAAACCTCGCAACCTGAAGAATTGTCAAATGCTGAAGACATCTACCAAGGAATGCTCGATTCTGAGTATGCGAAATCCATGACTGCCACACAATCGTTCGGGATCCGAAGTCAAATTCTGCAGTGGCTGGAACAGACCGATCCCGCACTCCGTACGGGTCCATCCGAAGGAACATCGGGAACAGTGACCACCGACCTGTCCGAAAGTAAAAAAGACGCATTGCAATTGCAGAACGAGGCGCTGGCACTCAAGGCTGCGAATCAGGCCTACCGACTCTCATCTTCAAGCCGTTGAGCAAAAAAATCTTCAACTCCCAGCCTTCTGAGAACCTCGTTCAATTCACTTCCTACAACAAAACACGACCAAACGCGTTCCGCTTGTTCTGCCGGAGTGGTTTCAAGGAGGCCGGAGAGAATCAGGGTTCCACCACTTTTTGTATAAGTTTCGAGAGGCATATCTTTCTGCCAGCGCTCACAGAGTTCAACAAAAGAATTCGTTTTCAGTTTTGCCAACCAAGCGAATGGAACGTGCAACCACAAGCCCATCCGGCCGGGTGCCATTCTCTTTTCCAATCCAAGGGCCACACGCCCCATGGTGAATCGCGGATTGATTTCCACCAGCGGATAAAGAGCCAATTGACCATCTTTTTTCTTAAAAACAAAAGAATCAATCCCGAAGGCGCCTCGAAACCCCATTTCAGCAATGGCTTGTCCGGCCTCAAGCGCAAAATGGCGAAGGACGGTGTCTATCGTGCCGCGCCCTCCAGACGGTTGACTGTGCCAGAAGCGAAGATGGTTCTGATCAAGGCCGCTGAGCAGACGCCCCACGCAAGTGCCCGCGTATTGACCATTGGGCATATTCAAGACTCGGGTGAAACCATGCACGAGAACCTTGCTACCCAAAGCATCTTCATCCACGCGCCCCTGCACGGACACATCAAAGACACGATCGAAGAGGGGTTGCACAATGGGACACTCATCTCTTTGCCAGGCCTTTTCAAACCAGCGTCTCACCGAGGGGGGCTGCTCTGCCCAACTCAAGGGTGAGATATCACCGGCAAGACGGTGGCGTCCGGACGCACTCCACGGCTTTTTGGCAAGAAAACTCCGATGCTGCCCTGAGGAGTGCAATGTCTCCATGACTTTTTCAAACTGTTGCGGATCAGCAACCACAACTCCAAGAACTTCTTTATCAACCAATCGGTCATCCAGCGGAATCGAACCCAGCACCTTTTTCAGGACATCAAGAGCTGTGGCTTTCGAATAAAGTTCTCGAAAAGGCAGATCGTCCGTCTGAAGTCTGTCCGAAAGCACAACCCTGCTTCGTTCCAGATTTCTCGTCCAAGGCGTCACAGCCCAAGGTGTCACGCTTCGAAAGCGTCGCCGTGCGCAGTTGGCTTGAATATTTTGTGCGTCCAAACGCGCCTGCTGAATTTCCGGCAATGCAAATCCACAATCACGGAGAGTCAGCAAAAAGCGGCGGGGCAGCTCACGCGGCAATAGAAGAAGGTCGTCTTGGTTGAGCACGAACATCATGACAGAAGACAGATCATCACGTGCAGCCAATAAATGAGGAGCCAAAGTGACGGGCGACGAAAACCCAAGGCGGATTTGCTCCTCAGCATCCGAATTGAAAAATGAAAGTCGCGGCAAACTGCCTTTCGACTGGCTGTAAATCTTCAAGGAATCAATAAAATCGGGGGTCAAACCCACCTTCTGGCGAGAGTCGACCGAGAACACTGCGCCTTTGGCTCTGGACGGGTTGATTTCGCCCCCTAAGGCCTCGCAAAATGCCTGCCAATCCGACTTCTCTTCGGGCTTCCAGCGTCGAAACCAAGTCAGTCCATGCTTCACATGCCCGATCTCATCATCGAGCACACTCTGCAGCAATTGTGCAGTTTCCGAATCTCCGATGCTCACAAGGACATCTCTGAAGTAAGACGCAAAATCGAGATTGGCCTGTTCGAACGTCAGGCTCATTCTCGAAACATAGTCCATGGGGGATTTCATTCCGCCGCATTGAGACCAGAAAAAATCGTTCACCGGCAAATCGCCGAACTTGATTCCCTGCTCATTCATCTTTCCTATGTAGCTCTGAAGGTGACGTTGCTCATCGAGCATTGTTTTGGCCACCCCCATCCGAAAGGCCGAAGGAGCATCTGAGAAACGCAGGAGGGCGAGAGCCATCAATTCGAGAGCCAAAAGCTCATGGTTTGCAAAAAAATGAAGCAACTTAGCCACGTTTCGTGGATCATGGAGTTCGCTCTGTGTGGGAAAGGGGACTTTCGGTGAGCTCTTCCACTTGTCGAGAGCCAAATGGGCGGGCCTGCCCGGCTGTGTGGGAATGTCAAAAGTCTGAGACGGAAGAAGGTCCGTCAGATGGGACGGCGCCTCGAGCTTCGTGCCAAGTTCGCAAGAAGACAAAACTCTCCAAGCGAAATCGTTCAATTCCATAACTTCATTCCCTATCCTGACCCATCCGATCAGTACGTTTGTTGCCGAGTGAGCGCAACAAAAACACGACGGATTCCCCTGCAATTTGATGATGCTTCCCCAAGTTGGTCTCGAAAAGGCAAATCTTGCCGTCATGTGAAGCGACATATGGACAAATTTACACCCCCAATCCGCGCAGAGATCTGAGAAGCTGGTGCTGATGCATTCGGACACGCCGGGAGAGATCATGTCTAAGAAAGAAGAGAAGCCCAAAGACGAAGGCAAAGCCGACGCCGCAAAGAGTGAAAAAGGGCCGCCAGACGAAGTGGCTGAAGCAAGGAAAAAAAGAAAGCTGGTCATGGTCGCCGGTATCAGCGCCGTGTTTCTCTCGGCCGCTGCCGCGGGCGGTTTCTTTGTCTACAAAACTTTTGTCAACAAAGATCACTCCATGGCGGCCAAGAAAGACAATGGCCACGAGCCGGCCAAAGCCGATGGAAAGGATGAGCACGGTCACGGCGCGACAGACGACTCTGGTCACGCAAAGACAGACGGTCACGCAGATGCGAAGCAAGATGGCCACTCCGATGCAAAACAAGACGGCCACTCTGATGCAAAACAAGACGGCCACTCTGATTCAAAACAAGACGGCCACTCTGATGCAAAACAAGACGGCCACTCTGATGCAAAGCATGACGACAAGAGTGACCCGCACTCCGACAAAAAAGATGAATCAAAAGACGCTAAAAAAGATCCTCATGCCTCCGACGCCAAAAGCGGCGGAAAAGATTCTGCCAAAGGTGGTACGGAAGAAGCCAAGAAAGACGAAAAGTCAGACATCAAACTTTTCCAATCTGACGAGTCCTTCGGCGAGACATTTGCTCTGCCCAAGATGGATCTCAACCTCGGAAATCCATTGGAAAACCGTTATCTCCGCATAGGCGTGTCCATCGAATATACGGGCGGAAAAAATCAACAGGAAGAAATCAAAAAAAGGGAACCGCAACTGCGCGACATTATCATCTCATCAGTCAGCACCCGCACCCGACTCGAACTTCTGACTGACAAAGGCAAAGAAAAACTGAGACGCGAGCTTGTAAACAAGATCAACGAATCCTTCGAACGGCCGATAAAAACAATCTATTTCACTGATTTTCTGGTGGAGTGAAACATGGATCAACAGGTACTCAGTCAAAGCGAAGTCGATGCGCTGCTGAATGCAGTTTCCGACGGCCGAATTGACTCGCAGGAAACTGAGGAGAGACGCAGCGACACCAAATTCATGGGATACGACCTGACAAACCAGGACCGTATCATCCGTGGTCGTATGCCGACGCTGGACATCATTCACGACCGTTTCATCCGACTCTTCCGCGTTTCACTCTCGGCCGCACTCAGAAAAGTGGCAAATATCGGCGTCAACAGCAGCGGACCGATAAAATTCGGCGAATTCATGAACAGTCTTCCGTTGCCCAGTTGCCTGAACATTTTGCGCGTCGATCCTCTTCGCGGTTCAGCTGTCATGGTCATCGAGGCCAAGTTGCTTTACGGACTGGTCGACAGTCTCTTCGGCGGTGGCGATGTTCCATATACGAAGATTGAAGGAAAAGACTTCACTCACATCGAAATCAAAATTGCACGGCGTATCGTCATGGCTGCAATTGAAGATTTGGAAAAAGCGTGGGCTCCAGTTTTCCCTCTCAAGATTCACTACTCACGAACGGAAATCAACCCTCAGTTTGTGGCAGTGGTTCCCCCGTCCGATGTGGTCATTTCCACCACATTTGATGTCGAACTGGAAAAGATGAGTGGCTCCATCAAACTCATTATCCCTTACTCGACTCTCGAGCCCATCAAGTCAAAACTCAGTGTGGGTTTCCAAAATGAACAGCTCGAGGCTGACCATATTTGGATCAACAGAATTAAGAGCCAATTGCTCAACACCAATGTGAATGTCTCATGCACACTGGGCTCAGCATGGATCAACATGAAGGACATGATGGAATTCGCAGAGGGTGACATCATCCTCCTCGATCACGACGCGAACAAACCTCTCAACATTACTGTTGAGGGTGTGCATAAATTCAAGGGTGTTCCAGGAGTCGTCAGGGGCAACAGGGCAATCAAAATCACAGAAACCGTGGGAGATTAAAAATGGAAAACAACAACGCAGGATTCAGCGCAGACGACTTTGGAATTGAAAGCAGCGCAACAGGATCAGGCATGGACATCGAACAGAACCTGATGTCGAAATATCAAGACGACAGCCCGATGAGCAAAATCGACCTTTCAAAGATGAAAATGGTTTTGGATGTTCCGCTGAAAGTCACCGTGGAACTCGGTCGAACCAAACTCTTGGTCAACGACCTCCTCCAGCTGGGTCAGGGCTCGGTCATCGAACTTGATAAAATGGCAGGCGAGCCAATGGAAATTTACGTCAATGACAAACTCGTCGCGATGGGCGAGGTGGTGGTCGTCAATGAAAAATTCGGAGTCCGACTGACCGATGTGATGAGCGGTCTCGGAATTGAGGAAGTCGCTCCTCCCGAAGCTATTTGATGACTGCAAAAAACGACTGGAGAGCACTCATGAAAAGCATCGCAGCGTCCATCCGTTGTCTCCTCGGAATGACTCAGTGCATCGCACTTTTCGCAGCCTTTCCGGCTCTTTCAGAGCAGGCATTGGCTCAGGGTCTCGTCTTCGAAAAGTTGACGGAACCTTCGCCCACAACAGGTGCACCCGCTGCGTCGCAAATACTTTCGGTGCCGCCCATTCCAGCCGCCGAGAGTGCATCTCCGTTGGCAATACCGGCAAAAAACACACAAAATGTGAGCCCTTCAACGCAACCGACCGGTACTTTCGCTAAAGCTCCTGCAGGCAATTCAGCCGCAGCGCCATCCACCGATTCAAACGCAGTGAACACACCACCTCAGTCCTTACCTCAAACTGCAACAGCACCTGAGAAGAACAACCCTGCGGAAGGTGAACAGACCAAGCAGGTCATTGAATCTTCTGCATCAACTCCCAATGCACCCGCTGCAAGCGAAAATCCTGCGGAGAACATGGTTGTCCCGAATGGTGCCGCGCTTCAAAGTCAGTTGATACCCCTCAGTCCCAATGAGGGTACACCTTGGAACACACTCACTGCAGGAGCCTTCCTTCTCCTCGGCCTTGCAGCGGCGGGGCTGATGCTTGTGCGACTCAAGAATGGACGCACACTCGGCCTGTCAAAAACGGAAAAGCAGCTTCAACTCTTGAGCACATTGTCTCTTTCACCCAAGCGGCAGATCGTTCTTCTCAGGATCCGTGACAAAGAGGTGGCCATCGCATCAACAGAACATGGCATCACAATGCTGACCGAAATGGAAAGCGGTGCGAGGCAAACCGACCTTGCCGCGAACGAAGGCGGAACTGAAAAAAGTCCGCGTGGCCGAAATGCTCAACCCCTCCTGACAATGGAATCTCCCCAGCTGGTGGCATCCGGAAGAACCTCCGAGCCCGTGGGCGAAACAGCCACCGCACGGTCAGAGATGCTCATGGGAGCACTCAAGAGCATCAGGGAAAAGACCGGCCGATCGCGAGCCAGCTCGGCATCAGCATCAGCGGCTTCAGAAAGGCGGGAGGAACGAGAGCCCCAGCCTTTGCCGGTAAAAAACCCGAGCAACACGTCAAAGAAAGAAGTCGCATTCTCATCCGAGCAAAGTGAGTCGCGAGCCAATGGCGATGCAACTCTCCGCCAAACGCGTGCCAATTTTCCGAAATACCTCGCCAATGCTTTTGAACAGGAAAGCAAGCGCGGGACTCCAACACCTTCCACCGGAGAAGGCAATCAGGATGAATCAAGTAACGTCACAAACATGATCAGAGAAAGACTCAAAGAGCTCAGACCACTCGGCTGACTCTCCATGGCGCACCGGACGAATTCAATGCGGAAAGGCATAGGGAATGTTGAAAGACCAGTCAGGAAAAAAACTCATCCGAGGTCTGATGCTCGCACTCAAACCGGCCGCATGTCTGCTGATCTCTCTATTCATTCTGAATCTGATGACACCTTTTGCATTCGCACAATCGGGCGGCAACGGACAGGGCAAAGTGCCGCAGATTGCGCCCGTTTCGGCACCAGGGATACAACCTTCAAAAACATCTCTGAAATCAAACTCAATTCCGCTCTTTTCCCTGAGCATCGGCGATTCGGAAAACTCTGATGACCTCGTACCGGCGCTGCGTGTTGTAGCCATACTCACAATCCTGACTTTGGCTCCCGCCATTTTACTTCTCACAAGCGCCTTCACACGAATCTTGATCGTGCTCTCGTTTGTCAGACAGGCCCTCGGCTCACCCAGCATGCCTCCCAACCAAGTGCTGATCGGCCTTTCACTCTTTCTCACCTATTTCGTGATGGGACCCACAACCACAAAAATCTATGAAACTGCCATCGAACCCTACATGGCAAAAACCATCTCTGCCGAAGTCGCTTTTGATAAAGCACAGGCTCCGGTGCGCGATTTCATGCTCGCTCAGGTGAGAAAAGAAGACGTCAAATTGTTTCTGAGTCTCGCCAAAGGTCCGCAGCCTGAAAAGCCACAAGACATCCCGATGCGGATCCTTATTCCTTCCTTCATCATCAGTGAACTAAAAAGCGCATTTCAAATTGGATTTCTGGTTTATCTGCCATTCATCATCATTGACATGATTGTCAGCAGCGTCCTCATGGCCATGGGTATGATGATGCTTCCACCGACGGTTGTCAGTCTGCCACTAAAAATAGTTCTGTTCGTCGTCGTCGATGGTTGGAATCTGCTCGCAGGTTCTCTTATCAGGAGTTTCTCATGACCAGTCAAAACGTCATCGATATTCTGATGGGCCTCATATACGCAACAGCTGAATTGAGTCTTCCTCTTTTGGTCACGGCTCTCGCTGTCGGTCTGTTGATCAGCATCTTTCAAGCTGCGACCCAAATCAATGAAGCCACACTCTCCTTTTTGCCAAAAATCGCAGCCATGATTGCAGTCTTCGCCATCATGAGCCCATGGATGATCCGACGAATCACAAATTACACACAGGACATCTTTAAAAAGATACCGGAAATCAGCAGGCTCAAATGAACTTTGAAGGCCTCTTTCAATTGGATCCCAGAGCATGGCCCCTCGCAGTGATGATGTTTCTGCGCATCGTCAGCGTTCTTTTTTTCATGCCGGTTTTCGGTGATTCAACCATACCAGGTCGCGTGCGGCTCCTGTTTGCCTTGGCTCTCAGCCTTTGCATTTGGCCGGTGGTAGAAAGCAATATCAAAGCAACCCATGGCTTCATTCAATGGAGCCCGCTGATGCTAGGTCTGGCCACTCTGAGGGAAGTCTTCTTTGGCTACGCCGTAGGTTTCGCTGCAAAGCTCCTCATCTTTGCAGCCTCCATCGCGGCCAATATTGTCGGCGTCAACATGGGCTTTCAAACTGCAACCCTCTTCACCCCCCAGTCGGGCACTCAAGAATCCGCATTCTCGTCTCTGAAGATCTGGCTTGTGACGATCATCCTGCTCACATGCAACGTCCACCATCTTTTTCTTCAGGGGTTGGTGGAATCATTTTCAACTGTTCCATTGGCATCTGCAGTCAATGCCAAAGAGCTCATCAATGTTGTCATGCAGACGATCACTTCGAGCTTTGATATCGGATTGCGAATTGCGGGACCGCTTCTGTTGGTCCAAACGACGACGACACTGGCACTGGGACTTTTAAATCGAGCACTGCCACAGCTCAACGCGTTTGTGATCAGTTTTCCTGTCAGCTTCCTGCTGAGCATGGCAGTCCTTTTCTTCTCGGCCTCTGCCTTTGTCAGGCTGATTGGACAGCATGGAAGCAGAATCGAAATAGCAGCCTTCAATCAGATTCAAAAAGCTTTTGCTCCGAAAAATTGAGGTGAGTCTTGGAAGAACGCGAAGACCAACAACAAGACAAAACCGAAGACGCCAGCGAAGAAAGGCGGCGTCAGTATCGTGAGGATGGCCAGCTCGCGAGCCCGCGTGAAGTGCTTTCTGCACTCACTTTGCTCATCGTGACCGTTGGTCTCCTGATGCTCGGCAGCAACATTTCTCAGTCACTGAAACACTCATTTCAAAGAGCATTCTCAATCGTTTCATTTCAATCGAAATCAGAACTGGATCTCGTCAATGCCGTGGGGCAAATTGCAGCTCCGGTTGTTCCGTTTTTTCTTGGTGTCGCATTGGTGCTGGGACTTGGACCATCTTTGATTGGTTTGGCACTCACTCGTTTCAATTGGTCATGGAAAAAGATCACCCCCACATTTGAAAAATTGAATCCTGTTTCTGGGCTTCAACGTCTCGTATCCGGAGGCGGTATCGAGGAATTGGTGAAGGTCCTGATCAAGGGAATCGTTCTCTGTGTGATGCTCTATTACTTTCTCAAGCGTGAGATTGAGGGGAGTGAACTCTATCTTTTCTTCTCAACAGGGATTATCGCAACAAGTCTCTTTTCTGCAGTCATCAAGCTGCTCACTTGGACTGCCATAACAATGCTGCTGTTGGGTGTCGCCGACTACGGTTGGAATCTCTTTAGACTTGAGCGTCAAATGAGAATGACCAAACAAGAAGTCAAAGAAGAAAACAAAGCACAAGAAGGTGACCCTCTGGTCAGAAGCCAACGCAGGCGAATGGCGCGAGAATTGATCATGCGGAAGAACCTCAATGCGGTACCAACAGCCACCTTTATCGTCACCAACCCTACGCATTTTTCCATTGCGATCCGCTATGTCCGCGGCATGCCGGCACCGCTCGTCGTGGCTAAGGGACAGGATTTTCTCGCACTCAAGATACGCGAAATAGCAAAAAAGAATGACATCATGCTGATTGAGAACAAGGCGCTCGCTCGCACCCTGTATAAAACAGTCAAGGTGGGTCAGGAGATTCCACCGAGCCTCTATGCATCAATTATCGAAGTCATGAAAGTCATCTATCAAGCGCGTGGTCGCGACTATTTTGAAAGATTCAACCTTCAAGGTGCTGTGGTTTGAAAACGGCAATAGCAGCAGAGGACTGAGAAATGGCATCAACCTCAACGGCAACAGTGACGTCAGGTGCAGGAGTCGGCGGCAATCCGGTTCTGTCATGGATGCGCAGTCCCGACGTTTTGATGGCAATCGCAGTCGTGGGCATTCTGCCCATCATGCTTTTTCCTCTTCCGGGCATCCTTCTCGACACTCTATTGGCATTTTCGCTTGCGAGCTCTCTCGTCATCATGCTCGTTGCAGTCTACATCACCAAACCGCTTGAGTTCGGTGTGTTTCCGACCATTCTTCTGATCTCAACGCTCTTCCGACTTGCGCTCAATGTCTCGACAACGCGAACCATTCTCACGCATGGTGCAGATACATCCGGCAATATGAGCACGCTCATCAAAGCATTCGGCAACATCGTCATCGCCGACAACATCGGCGTCGGTTTGGTGATCTTTATCATCTTGACTGTCATCAACTTCGTGGTCATCACAAAAGGTTCCGGCCGTATCGCAGAAGTCGCTGCCCGCTTTACTCTCGATGCTATGCCGGGAAAACAGATGGCAATCGACGCGGAACTCAATGCAGGTCATATCAACGCTGAAGAAGCCCGTCGGAGGCGTTCCGCCGTTGAAAAAGAAGCTGACTTCTACGGTGCTATGGACGGTGCGTCCAAGTTTGTCCGCGGCGACGCCATAGCGGGCATTATCATCACTCTCGTCAACATGATTGTCGGCCTTATCATAGGCATCGTTCAGTTCAATATGAGTGCAGGAAACGCGGCAAAGACATTCACACTTCTCGCCGTCGGCGATGGACTCATTGCTGCAATCCCCTCCCTCATGATTTCAACTGCTGCCGGCCTTATTGTCACCCGCACCACCTCCGAGGGCGACCTTGGCGGACAAGTCCTGAAGCAAATCAGGGTACATCCTAAAGCACTCTTTGTAGCGGGCGGCATTCTAGCGCTTCTTGCACTTGTTCCGGGCTTTCCTAAAATTGCCTTTTTTGCCCTTTCATCCCTTCTGTTTTTTCTTGGAAGAGTGGCTTCTCGCAGCATGAAGACAGAGAAGGATCTCGAGGCTGAAGCCAAAACAATGGACAGCCAATCACGTGAGAAGAAAGAAGCTGAAAGCCTCGACACATTGATGCGTCTCGACGTGCTGGCAGTTGAGGTCGGTCACGCACTCGTTCACCTGATCGACCCTCAGCAGGACGGTGAAGTGGTCGACCGAATCCAGAGCATTCGTAAGCAATTTGCTCAAGACCTCGGAATTGTTGTCCCGCAGATACAACTTCGTGACAACCTCCAACACGATCCGGGTCAGTACTCAATCTCTTTGAAAGGCAGCCGCATTGCGAGTGGCCATCTGATGGTCGACTACTTTCTTGCCATGGATCCGGGAAATGTAGAAATGCCCCTGAATGGTGAGCCCACCACTGACCCTGTCTATGGCCTCCCCGCAATGTGGGTACACAAACGGGACAAAGACGAAGCTGTCTTCCGCGGATACACGGTGGTCAATTGTGCCACCGTCATCGCAACCCACATCACTAAGGCGCTCCGTGAGCACGCAGCAGAACTTCTGACTCGGCAGGATGTGCAATATTTGGTGGACAAGCTCCGCGAGTCAAATCCAAAAGTTGTTGAAGAGGTTATTCATTCGGAAAGACTCTCTTTGGGAGATGTTGTCAAAGTCATGCAAAACTTGCTGCGTGAAGATGTGTCAGTGAGAGACATTCTTTCACTCTTCGAGTGCCTGGCAGACCACTGTAAGATTGTAAAGAACCCGGAAGTGCTCTCAGAGCAGTGCCGGAAATCATTGGGCAGGGCAATCTCGCAGAAATACATCAACGAAAAGGACGAACTCTTGGCTGTCACTTTTGATCGAATGATTGAGGATATCCTTGGCGGCGGGCTTGTAACCACCGACAACGGCAGTTCCTACCTCAATCTTGATGCACGACAGGCGCAGGAAATCCTCCAGAAGCTCATGCAGGGAATCTCTGTATTTGAATCCGAAGGCTCACAGCCGGTTCTTCTTATTTCAGCTCGACTTCGTTTGGCATTTCAGCGCTTGGTTGTCCGTTATCTTCCTCAGGTTGCCGTCCTTTCTTACGACGAAGTGCCGTCGGGTGTCAGAATACGCAACCTGCAGATGATTGCTTAATAAAAATTGAAAGCTCGATTGGCTCAGGGGTGAAGAATGGAAGTTCGCAAATTTGAAGCCTTCTCAATGCAGGATGCCATCAAACTCGTCAAGCGCGAACTTGGCAGGGATGCGGTGATCCTATCGACTCGTGAGAAGACGTCAGCTGCAGAATCGGGTGGAAAACCTGTCCGACTGATCGAGGTCACGGCAGCACCGGCTGCCACGACAAACCGAGGAAACTCGACACCGACTCCCGTTAGCAAAACACTCAATCGTTCCACAGTTCTTTCTCCAGAAGAGGCTGCAAAAGCGCAGAGAATCAATTTTCCTCGAGTCGAACAAAAAAATGAGGTCAGCATCCTGAAGAACATGCCTGCCCTCGGACAGCTCAACGCTGCAACCCGATCGCTTGCAAAAACAATTGCCGGTGCATTTGATCCCAATGCGGAGAAGGGGAATTCGAACCTTCCTGTTTCAACAAGGACGAGTCATCTCTCCTCAAGTGAAATCGTCCAGAGCACCCAACGCAGTTCTCAGCCGCAGCCGAACCATGCCCACTTGCAGGGAGTTCTCAACAGGTTCGACGATATACCTTCAGACGAGGTCAAGCTTCTTCGCGACGAGATCGGCCGTGTCCGCAGGGAAATCGAACAAATTCCTCACGTCAATGTGTCAGATCAGATGCAGGAAATCAGAGTTCTCCTTCACGACCTGATGCGACAACGCTACATGCGCGAGAACGATTCTCAGCCCGCCACCGACGAGAGCTTGAATGACTTGTGCATCAAGCTTAGGGCAGCAGGCGTCTTGGAAGCCATCATTTCTGAACTCACCAACGTCGTGACGGCAGGTCCACGCCCCACTCTCGCAGACGGGACGGCTCTAGGCGGAGAAAAACTCAGAGAGCATTATCTGAACCAGAGCATACGGTTCCTTTTCAGACAAATGAGCGTCACCCCGCAAGTCAATTTTGCCAACCAGAAAATCATTTCTCTGGTGGGATCGACGGGCGTCGGCAAGACAACGACAATTGCAAAGCTGGCTGCAAGGATGCAGCTCAATGACAAGAAGCGCGTCGCATTGGCCAGCATGGATTCCTTCAGAGTGGCCGCGGCAGACCAACTCCGAGCCTACTCCAAAATCCTCGACTGCCCCTTCTGCGAGATCAGCGACCTGCAGGACCTGGAGGCATTCATCACGAAGTTTTATGACTACGACTTCATCTTCATCGATACAGCTGGGCGGAGCAGCAAGCACAATGCGCAAATGGATCAGCTGAAACTCCTGACGAGCATGCCGTTTCCGGTTCACTTTCACATGGTTCAATCTGCCAGCATGAAGCAACGGGATTTGGATGAAAATCTGAAAGCATTCCGTGCGGTCAATCCGCAGAGCCTGATCTTCACGAAACTCGACGAATCGTGGAGTTTCGGCGAAATTCTCAACACAAACATCACAAGCAAAATTCCACTTTCATTTTTCACAACTGGGCAAAAAGTGCCGGAGGACCTCGAGCCGGCAACGAAGGAACGTGTCGTCGAAAGAATTTTCAGACTCTGATCTTTGGGAGAGAACAAAAGTGTTTGATCAAGCTTCAACATTACGTCGCATTATGGAAGACGCGAAGAACACCCCAGTCCAGCAGAGCACTGCAGGCAAGTATGCGCACTTTGCCTCACCCTCTCCCGGACGGTCTTACCATGCACCGCGCGTCCTCACAGTGACCGGTGGCAAAGGGGGCGTCGGCAAAACTTTGACCACTGCAAACCTTGGACTCTGCTTCGTGCGCGAGGGGATGAGAACATTGGTCATAGACGGTGATTTTGGACTGGCCAACTTGGATGTTTTGCTGAACCTCAGAGCGAATTCGACTCTCGAAGACGTTTTGGCTGGAGACTGCGAACTCAAGGATGTCATCGTCACTGGACCGGAAGGATTGAAACTCATTCCGGCGTCCAGCGGAATGCCACGAGTCAGCGAGCTGGGAAAAATGCAGAAACTTGTTCTTTTGGACCAAATTGAGAGCATTCAAGACGACTTTGACGTCGTCCTCATCGACACGCCGGCAGGCATTTCGAAGAATGTCCAGTATTGGGCTGCCAGCGCTTCGGATGTGGTCCTCGTTTCCACTCCCGAACCCACCAGTCTCGCAGATGCTTATGCGACGATGAAGGTTCTGTCTCAAACAAATAATGAAACTTCATTTAAACTGATCGTCAACATGGCAAAAAGCGAAGACGAAGCTCTGCGCGTCTATGACAAGTTGAGCTCCGTTGCGAATGAATATCTTCAAGTCAAATTGAGTTTCGCGGGAAGTATTCCATGGTGTGACTCGGTCAGGAATTCTGTCAAGGAACGCACCCCTTACGTCCAAAGATATCCCTTCTCAGAAGCGTCGAGGGGTATCCGCGGAATTGCACGGGACATGCTTTTCAACAGCGAGATTCCGCAGCCCAAAGGAACCATGCAGTTCTTTTGGAAGCGTCTTGTTTCAGGCCACAATTCGGAACTTTCGATTCGATGATTCCTGTTCGGGGGAAAGTATGAGCACGGGAACCGCAGCAAAAAAGCAACCGGCACAGGAAAAGAACAGCGACAAATCCGCCGCGGGCAAGGCGGAGGTCCGAACGTCCATCTATGCCACGGAAAGCGGCGAGAATGCCGCACGGAAAACTGCTGCTGCAAAGAAGGCAAATGCAGGGCAAAAGACCGTGCAAAACTCAGCCAATGACCCGATGAGAAATCAGGTCATTATGGACTACGCCCCCCTCATCAAATACATCGCCCAAAAGATTGCAGCGCGTCTCCCGTCCAACATCGATCTCGATGATCTTTTCTCCGCCGGTGTCATCGGTCTGATGGACGCCATCGACAAATATGACCCCAGCCGCGACAACAAATTCAAAACCTACGCTGAATTCCGAATCAGAGGCGCAATTCTCGACGAGTTGAGAAACCAGGACTGGGTTCCACGTTCTGTGCGCGAAACCAATAAACGCGAAGAGCGCGCTCGCAGTGAGCTTGAACAAAGATTGGGGCGTCCTCCCACTGACAAGGAAACCGCCGCTCAGCTCGAGATCACTCTTGAAGAGTTTCATGAGAAGTCAGGAAGAACCCGCGTATCCATGCTCAGTCTCGAAGAATTGGGAGGCGTTCACTCCGGCGACAAGAAATCGTTGCTCGAATGTCTCGAAAATCCCAATTCAAAGAACCCATTCACGATGCTGAAGGCCAAGGGTGTTCGCGACCTCTTGCAGAAGGCCGTCGAAGAACTTCCTGAAAAGCAGAAACTGGTGTTGAGCTTGTATTACTATGAGGATCTCAACCTCAAGGAAATCGGGCGTATTCTTGATGTGACTGAATCACGCGTTTCTCAGCTCCACACTCAAGCAGTCCAGAAGATGCGATCCAAGCTAAAAAATCTCTTGCAGGAATAAAAGGGGTTCATCGGACCATGACTCTGCCATCAAACGATATCAGTATCCTTGTTGTCGACGATTTCCCTACCATGAGAAAAATTGTTCGGCAGGTTTTAAGGCAACTTGGCTTTCTCAACATTCATGAGGCAGAAGATGGTGAGAGCGCTCTTGCTGTTTTGCGGGAGAACGCACACATCCAATTTGTTATTTCAGACTGGAACATGCCTAAGATGAACGGAATAGAACTGCTGCGCACAGTCCGTGCAGACTCCACCTTGAGTAAAGTCCCATTCCTCATGGTGACTGCAGAGGCAGACAAATCGTGTATCGTTGAAGCCGTCAAATCCGGTGTCAACGGGTACATCGTCAAGCCGTTCAACGCGTCTACTCTGAAAGAAAAAATGGAAAAAATCTTTGCCAACCGGGGGGCATAAATGACCGAGACAATCACAACATTCGAAGATGTTCTTGCAGAGAACGATGATAATGGCTCTCATAGCAACAAAATTTCGACACTTGAATTGCTCTCCTCGCTCAGAATGAAGCTTGTTTCAAAAAAGATTCCTCTCAGATATTGCAAGTTCAATATCACAAACACGCTCGCCAAGATGCTGCAGGGAGAAACTGTGACCATTGCGCCGGATGGCGCCACATTCTTTTCTTCTTTGTCGTATGAGCAAGGTTCTCTGATGCGCCTTCTGATTGAAATTCCCGATTATTGGGCCAGAAAATCAAGACACGTTGAATACAGACACACTGAAGCGCCCTCCTCTTTTCAGGTGCTGAGCCGTGTTATTAATTGCGAAGACGTCGGAAAACGGCCGAATCGCTATTTGATCACTGTACAAACAGTCAATATCGACCCCATCGACGGCCGAGTCTTGGCGGATTACGTCGGTGTCAGCGCGGGTGGAATGTGAATACAATCCTCATCGTTTCCATCTTTGGTTTCGTTTTTCTCCTCCTTGAAGCCGTATTTTTCATGACCTGCTTCCGTTGGCTCTCCAATGGAAAGAAGCTGAGGGAGCGTGAGTTTGCCCGACTCGATCATGAACGCTCCGAACTCATGGAACTCCAGCAGTCTGTTTCGAGAGAGTTGAATCAAGCCAAAAAAATCTCTGAAGAGACTCTCTCTAAACTCAAGCGAATTGGCACAGACGCCCACGACGAATGGCTCGAGATGACCCAGAAGTGTGACGAATTGATGAGTATTCTTGAAAAGCAGTCTGCGGAACTCACCGAAAACACCCTCAATCAGGTCAATCGCCAACGCATGCAATTGGAAAAGTCCATTCAGCAGGCCGACCAATCGACACAAATCATCAACGAGGCGACTGCGAGCGCGCAACGCGTCCTCCGCTTCCTCGATGAAAATGTACCTTCCGATGAAATTCTGAAAGAACTGCAAGCGGAAAAGTATTCAGAAGCGCGGCGTCTTATCCATGAGGGAACAGATCTCTCGGCAATTTGCCGCAAATTAGGTTTGTCTCAGGGAGAAGTTCAGCTTCTGTCCTACATGGGGTGAAAAAGGGAGTTGCATCTCAATGATCCCGAAGCGAACTCTCAGATGGCTTTGCACTTCCTTTTTCTTTGCAGTTCCGTTTTATTCTTTTGCCGAAACGAACGCGCAGGTCTACGCGCGTAATTCCGAGCGCGTCATACGCTCAGACGATTCCATGCCTCTCGTGGTTCAGGTGGGCGTTGATGCTGGCTACCTGACTCACGCAACCACCATCCCGCGCGAAGGGCCCTACACGGGTGGGTTGCTGGCCGGAAAATCGCTTCTCTCGTTTCTCTTTGAAAATTGGATCCTCGAATCAGGCTTGGGATGGAGTTACTCCGCTCTGTATGGGACCACAAAAGGTCCTAATCCTACCGATCCGGCACTGGGTCAACGCATCTACACGCAATCTGCATTTGCTGAGGCAGGTACCCGTTTTAGAATCACACCTCGGGTGAACTTCGGCGTTGTCCTCCAAGACTATTTCGGAACCGACCTTTCTCTGAGCCAGCGGAATGGAATGGTCAACAACATGTTTCTCGGGGGTGGACTCTTCGCCATCGATATTCTCAAGGAATCAGGAATTTTCCGCGTGACCGGCCAGCTCATGGCTGAGATTCCGGACAATAAAAGACAAGTTGTTCTTTACAGCGCAGGACTCCAGTTCGGAATTCCTATTCAGGACTACGACGTCCTTCTCAGAAATACTGATGTCTATGTGAAGCGGGAGAAGGTTCAAAAAGTTGAAATTCCGAAGGTCGTCACAAGAACTGTCCAAAGAGATGTTGCCAAGATATCTTTGCCATTGAATCTTCTGCATTTCGAAAAGTCGCAGGTCAGATTGAATCCAAAAGATCAGCCCTTTATTTCTGCACTGGGACAAACTCTGAAGCAACAATCTCCCCATTTCCGCACCGTCAGCATCGAGGTTTCTGTCCGATCCAGCGGTCAAAGTAAAAAAGACCAGCAACTGAGCGAGGCTCGAGCTCAGTCCATACGCAACGCCATTGTCAGCTCGGGTGCGTTGAGTTCAGAAAAGATCAGGTCACAAGGCTTGGGAGAGAGCGCATTGCAGGAACAAACGCACAGTCCATTCGATCCCACAGGCGTCGATCTTGCGTTTACAGGATTGACCAACCCTGACTCAGTCACCGGAGCCATCAACCAACTCTTTCTTCGCTTTTCAACACCTGAAACGTGTCGAGGTGCGTTGTGCCGATAAGACGTGTGTTGATGAGTGGACGGAACATCTTATGGTTGCTGGCTCTCAGCTGCGCCACTCCTTGCTGGGCAGGTGTCAACCAGTCTCGCACAGTCCACACCACCTCAGATTCGAATCGCGCGAGCGGCTATGGCTTAGATATTTTTCTCGGTCTGGACGGTGCTTACATTCAGACAGTTCCTGTGGATGCACTCGAAAGCTCCAAGCAAGGCCACATTCTTGGAGGAAAGTTGGCTGCCACTTTGACCTCAAAGGATCTTGAAATCGAGGGGGGCGGCGGATTCTATAAGACGATCTTGCGCGGCGAAAGCGACACCGTTGAGGGAACAACCCCAGGCACCAGCATTCAACTTCAAAACGTTCGTATTTCTACAGACACCGGCATCCTCGAATTTGCGAGCCGTCTGCGTCTGAATGAACCCACTGACGGCGACGCAGTGTGGTCGCTCGGTCCCAGTGCTACCGCGATGATAGGAACCAACGCATCCTTCGGACCGGACTCTGCAAAAGTCTACCGTTCTGCAATTTTTCTGGGCATGCAACTCGCTCTCACCAACTCCACAACTTGGAAGCCACGTCTCATGCTGGAATACATGACCGACGTCAATTTGCATGAAAGGCAAGTACATATCGGCATGCTCAGCCTTCAGTTCGGAGGCAGCCTGTTCTCCCCAAAAACAATTGTCAAAGACGTGAGAACACAAACCACCGATGAAGTAATAAAGAACGTTCCTGTCGAAAGAACCATCCAACAGACCGTTGTTCAAGAAAACGTTCGTTTTTTGCTCGATTCAGAAACCATCAATTTTGAGACTGACAGAGCAACACTTCTCAAAAAGTCCGAAACTTTCCTCCGAGAGTTGGGACGTTCTCTCGCTCAATTCCCAGATCGCTGGACTCTTCTCACAGTGGAAGGACATACCGACATCCGCGGCTCTCTCGAACACAACATGAAATTGTCTCAAGCCCGTGCCACGTCTGTCAGAGATGCCCTGATTCGTTCCGGAGTTTCTGCCCAGCGAATCAATGCCCTTGGCTTTGGCCCCAAAAGACCTATCGATCCGCGTCAGTCACCTCTGGCTTGGGCACGCAACCGACGCGTCGAATTGAGTTTCGAAGGTGTCAGGGATCCGCGATGGCTGAAAGAAGTCATTCAAAAATTAAAATTTGCCGTGAATTCAATCGGCCACTGAAGTTTTCAATTCTGCCGACAAAAAAGTTCTTGCCCTGTCGACAATCCAAAAGGGCCGACCCTTTCTGTAATTTCTGTCGTCACTCACGGATCGTTCCGCTGCCAATCGCTTTTCTTGCGTCGTGAACTGACGCGAAGACAAAAGAATTCGTAGCCCATGGTCGCGGACGACGAGGGCTTCATCTCTGAGGGCGGTGTCCAAAACGCGCCTGCATTGCTCTATCGCCATCACGCTGCAGACGTAATTGACACACGCAGTGCGGCCGATCCAATTCAAGGATTGAAAAAACTCAGGTGAAATCAGGGATGCCTTCTGACCCAAGGCGTCCATCTGCTCCAGCTTCCCGAGAACCTGAAAATATTCAGACTGAGAACCCGTTGACATAGAGTCTAAGCTGGCAAGTCGTTTCAATTTGTCTGCTTCTGCTGAAGACGCCATCACGCTGGCGGAGGCCCCCCAAAAAGCGACAAAGGTTGAAAAACAAACCGCAATGCGGCGAAGAGCCATCTCGGACCTCCGAACCCTCAATTTCTTCTATCCTATCTGATTCAAACACGGTCGGAAGCGTGAGCCAAGACACAACACAACCAACCAAAAGCATTAACTTAATACAAATTTTCTTAAGGAATTTTAAATTATCGTCAAGTTCCCACCAAGAGGTTCCGATGAACCTTGTGTCTTTTGGAAAACCAAAAACTCGGGGGGAAAATCCAAATGGGTGCGGCACTTAACGAGAGAATCTGGTTTTACTATGCCAAGGAAGAGCAGGTCGGTCCCATGACAGAAGGGGAGCTGAAGTCCGCCATCGCTGAAGGCTCTTTGACCGAATCCGACCTTGTTTACCGCGAAGGATTTCCTGATTGGCGGGTCTTAGGTGAAGTCACTGAACTCCGAGATCCCGTCAAAACACCTCTGGCCTCTGTGCCTGTGGCATCAAACGCAGCCAAAGGACGCAGGGCACCCCGTGCCATGATCCACGAATTGGTCGTCGCACACAACGACACCCACGTTGCCTCGGGGCACATAACGAACATTTCTACATCAGGTCTATTCCTTGAAACGGAAGACGCCGTTTTCAAAATGAATGACGACGTGAAACTCACTCTCAAGGAAGGCAAGGGCCTCGGAAAACCCATGCATTTGAAAGCAGTGGTGGTGAGGCAGGCCCGTGAAAACGGAATTCATGTGGGATACGGGCTCGAACTCAGAGGGCTCGACGAAACATCTCGTAGCCGGATTGTCGACTACGTGAAACGTCACCAGTCGAATTGAATCCAGAGAACCCAAGGGAGGCTGCAAAATGTCCCACCATCTGAGAGAACTCGAACCCGAACAAGCCTTGCAGGTTGCCCTTGCCGAACTGGATGACGGTTCAACGCAGCGCATCCATGCCAACGACACTCACAAACTCAATTTCCAGCGCGGTTTTAAGTTCTCGTCGCAGGAATCAAGAGAAATGATTGTGCGACATGCCGCAAAACGGATGAAGTCGCTTTATGAGCAGCAGAAACACCTCGAGGCACCCATTTGGCTTGTTGCTGCAGGGCTGGCTCACGAGAAGGACTGGGACACCAGTTTGCTTTTCCTCAGAGTGCTGATGGAAACGTCGCACGACGCCGATTTCTACAAAGAAATTGCAATGGCAATGCTTCATCTTTCCGATCTCGAACTCAATGATCAGAGAGCAAAGAACACCATCGGCCAAGCAATTCTGGTGTTGGTCACTGAGTTCGGCCTCATGGTTGCAGAACAGGGTGGAAAAAGCGGTCTCGATCCACAGGGAGCGGCACGTGTCGTTGAATATGTGACGACCAGTTTGCTCGCACGCAGCAACGTGAACAACAATGCCATTCGCGTTTCCTTGCTGCATTATTTATCCAAGAACCCCCTCAACACGAACACAAGCAGCCAATTGAACCGCGTGATCAGCCGTTTTGGTCAAAGCCTTCTGGACGATCTGCTCAATGCCTTTTTTGAACAGAAGAAACGAGGTACAGCAGCATTCTTTTTTCTGGCCGAACATCTGAGCACATTTTTCACGGCAGCACCTGCACTCGCTGAAATGAGTCACAGTGTTCTTAGGCACTATATGCTGAAGCACCCCGATGAATTTCCGAGCTTTATGGCATCCTATTCCGAGTGGGTTTCTCGAGAACATCTGGCACTCTCTATGACAGCGCACCACATAGCGCTTCTCATCCGTGCCGCAGCCGACGTCTCTCAGAAGCAACTTGCAGAGAGCCTATGCTCTGTTTTGCAGAAACACCTGAAGCTCTTTGGCGAGGTTTCAAAGGAACTCCTCGACGAAGAACTTCAACAAATCGAACTCATTCTCAAGGGGAACAAACCCGGAAAAAATCTAATCATAGAAGATCTTCTCGCGAGTCTGCAGATGATGCGCAGCGACGGTAAGAAATCAGGAAGAGTCTTGCCGCTGACAAAATTGAAAAAAATCAAAGAGAACGTCAAACCCGCGAAAGTGGGCACCAAGCCCTCTCCGTTGGAAACAATGCTGGCGCTTGCCTCCTGATTAAGATTCGGACGGAAATACTCTGGCACAGATCTCCGGAGCGAGGACACTTTGCAGAGTATTTCTCCGAATTTTATAGAACATGCTTTTATCCAACGCACCCGCAACAGCAAAAAGAAAAGCGAACTCCTGAGCGAGAGTGTGCCCCAGCAAAAGAGGGTCATCTGTTCCCAATGCAAACGGTGCGCCCGATTTCAAGAGTTGAAAAACGGGATGTTCCTCGGGCTTCCCTTTAAACGTGCTTAAAAGCAAATTGCTCAAAGGACACATCACGATGTTTTTTGAAAAATAAAATCCGTCTGAGAAACCTGCAAAACCATGCGCGACTCTGTCTGGATTGATTTCTTCCAAAGTCTTTCTGTGAATCGTTAAATCGCCACCCTCGCCGCTGTGAATATCCACCTTAAAACCAAGCGATCTGACGCTGCTCATAAACTCACGATGGCCATCAATATCATGGTGGCTTTCAGCGCCTCCCAAACCAATTGCGACGATGTATGGCTTTCCTTGCTCATCAAAGAAATCTGAATCTTTGGTACTCATTTCGAGAGTCTGAAGAATCTGCTCGCGCTCCTCTCGGTTCGATGGCCAAAGTGCATCGACCACAAATCGGACCTCACAACCGGGGAATCTTTTCAATGCTGCCTTCAATCCACGCACATAAGCTTTGAGGACGTTCGCAAAATCAAACACCTCGGGGGCAATTGCAAATCTGCGACGCATGAACGAATAGTCTGCCGGTGAAATGTAGCACTCCGTGTACAAAATGCGCTGCTGCGCCCGTCCTTGGACAAACATCATCACCATTTTTTCAAAATCAGACTCACTGCGCACACACCTGCTCAAATCGACCCACGCCCTGATGAAGTCACGCAAATCAGCGAAGGGTGCCCTCTTCCAAGGAGGGGGTGAATTCAATTCGGAAGAATTCATTCTTTCGAGGTAAAAGCTCGCGCCGACTGCAGCTTCCAAGTGGACGTGCGTCTCAACCATCTCTTGCGATGCGACCCAATTGTGAAACTCTTCGATGGCCTTATCGTCTGGAATCACCTGACGCGAACCGACACCTCTCAACAGTTTCTCTATTTCACTTGAAAAAAAACTCATGATTTTGAAGTCTTAAATTTCTTAGTAGGAATAGTTTGCACCGACATGAACCCAACCTACAGGGAATTCAGTTTTTCTCAAACAACTCCGATCCCACTTCGGAGGGGGATCGCCTTGACCGACTTCGATTTTCACAATTCTTCAGTTTCCAAATCTCGCCGTTGTTTCAAAAAGAACATCGTCGGCAGGGCTTTGACTGCTTTGCTTCCGATCGTTGGTCATTTGAACGCAAGCGCTGCCGAAACTGCACCACAGACACTCGAATGGAAAAATTCTTGGAGCTCACCCTATCAAAAAGCTCTCGGTGGCAGTCAAACAGCACACGCCATCAATGAAGACGCAGCCTTTGCGAATCCTGCCAATCTGTCCAGAACCCGCAATCCGCGGAGCCGAAATCAAGTGGATGTGATCGACGTTCCGAACCTGTCCCTCGGAGGAAATGCTGCCGCATTGTCCACTTTCAAGGGCAAAGCTCTCAATCCCAGCTCTTGGTTGAAGAATCTCGCCAGCCTCTCCTCAGCCAGTCGAGGCTATTTTGAATTTCAGTCTTTCCCATGGCTGGTCATGGGCGAAAAAAGAGGCCCGACCTATTTTCTGGGGCTGCCGGTGAGAACAACACTCCTCACTCTTCCGAGCGAAGATGGCGGCCTCACTCGGCAAATCAAAACGCAAACAACAGCCAGCGCAGTGCTCAGTTCCATCATCAGCTCACGCAGTGGCGCTGTTTCAGCAGCAATCAGTTTCCGCCCCAACATCCGCTGGAATACAGACGATACATTCTCACTGTCAGAGATATCGAGTTCAAAAAGCCTTCTGTCTGACTTGAAAAAGTCCACTCACAAAACAACCTCGAATGCGATTGACTTGGGAATTGCAGTCACTGCCAGCGATTATTGGCTTCCCACTTTCGGTCTCAGCGTTCTGAACTTACCCACCGACTGCGTCGATCAGTATCTCAATCCGGCAACCGGAAAATCACAATCCGTCTGCGGTGCGAAACGTTCAGGCGGCCGGCAAGACACCATTCCGGAAACGCTTCTCGATCCTACGGAAATCCGCGCAGGATTGAGTATTATCCCTCGCATCAGACTCGGACAGTACAAATTCAACGTCAAAATTTCAGGGGACATCTACCCCTTGCCACTGAAAAACGGCGGCAAAACATATGGACTCCACGACGTCAACATCAACCAGCTCACCCACGCGGGGATTGAGTTATTTCCCGGCAATGCCATGTCTACGAAGTCGTTCTCCCTGCGGGCCGGCTTGAATGAAACTCGGACATCCTTCGGCATTTCCTTGCCCATGCCACATTTCACTCTCGAAGCCGCGAGCTACGAAGCTGCACTTTTTTCTGACGGAAAAGCGCAGAAGGAACGCCGCTACTTGATTGGTCTCTCAAGCGACTGGTAACATTCCGGGCACGTATTCCTCGCCATATTTCCGGAGTGGCCCCATGAAGCCGACCAGTCAGTTTTTGCACAATTCTCGAATTTTCTTTTCTGTACTTGTCTCCAGCACAACCATTGCATGTGCCACCCTGCCGCACGAAATTCCCCCTCCGGTTCAACCGCAAGTTCAAGCTTCGGGACAAAAGACGGCAGGAGTTGCTGCAAACACGGAAAAACCCCAACAGGATATCACGAGGTCAGCCGCGCCGTTTGTCACGCAGTTCGAAAGTGCTCTAGCCAAACGAGATTGCACAACCATTCGCCAACTTGAGTCACAGCTTGTGGCACCTCCCGAGTCCTATGCGAACAGTGTCGTATTGGCGGTCCTGTGGTGCTCGCACCAAAAATCTCCCAGCGATAAAGATTTACTTTCAAAGCTGCTGTCGGCATTGGAGACAACCGTCAAAACCGAAGCCCCGCTCTTCGACCTCGCCTTCGTCGAACAGCTTCGCGCGGATGCGCTCATGGCGGCAGGAGAAACCACTGCTTCTCGCCAAGCTTTCGCAAAGGCGATTGGCCAGTCGGCACTCCAATTCATGAATCTGGTGTCAGGACAAGTCCTCAGGTCGGAACTTCAGACCGCCGAAAGCCTGTTGTCAGGCCCTCAAATCGCCCTTCTCAAGGAAATCCGCACTCAGCTTTCCGACCCGAACACTCAGGCAGGCGCACTGTCACAATTTGATGAACTCATCTCTCAGGTTCCAGCGGGCACCACAAAAGATCGTCTCAACGCAGCACGCCTGAGGCTCTTCTCCGCCATTGAACTCTCATTCGCCAGCCAGATTGTGAGCCTCGAGGAAGCACGTTTACGGGCTGATGCCGCAGGGTCTGAAGAAGCCGCGACACGTATCCGCAAACTCTTCCCGAGCCGTGCCCACCAACTCAGAATTGACTCATTAATCGGCACATCAGCATCTTCCAAGACTGCCGGATCGGAACTCACCACATCCTGCAATGCACCTCTCACGGCTGACACTTCAGCCAACAATGAGAAAGGCGATTTGACGGCAGATCGGGCCCTTCAACTCGCACGAACTGCACTCAATGAAGGCAAACCAGGCAACGCAGTGGAAACCTTAGATACTCTTTCAGACGCTCAAAAAAATGAAAAAACGCGCAGTCTCCGGAGGGAGGCTTCGGAGGCCCATGTACGGGAACTCCGCCGGAAGGCAAATGAACTTTTCCAACGTGGAAATATATCAACTGATCGTCAATCCAAACTTGACAGTTTATCTCAATGCAAACAGATTCTCGAAAATATTCTCGTGAAATACCCCGACACTGACTCCTTCACGAGAAATAAAATTCAAAAATTTCTGAACTCTGTTTCAGAGAATATTGTTGAACTCAGAAAGGCTCAAGCCAAATGACCGACAACACCATTTCACAATTGCTCCGCAACGAACTGGGCGAAGGGGCAGAGCGCCTTGAGCTCTGGCTGCAAGATCCTTCAGTTGAAGACGAAGCAAAGCATGAAATCCGTCAACTCATTGGAAAGCACGAAGCAACTGAACTGCGCGAGCGCTTCTGGAGAGAATTGGAATTCGGCACTGGGGGACTGAGAGGCATTGTGGGTGCAGGCAGCAACCGCATGAATGGTCCGGTTGTCAGAAAAGCAACCCAAGGTTTCGCCAATTACATCTTGAAGCAAGGCAACAGTGCTGCAAACAGAGGTGTGGTGATCGCCTATGACAGCCGATTGACTTCACGTTATTTTGCCGAGCAGGCCGCCTGCGTCCTCGCTGCAAACAAAATTAAAGTTTTTCTTTTCGATGAAATTCAAACGACTCCCTGCCTCTCATTTGCAGTCCGCAATCTCGGGTGCACAGGGGGCCTTTGCATCACAGCCAGCCACAATCCTCCCCAATACAACGGTTACAAAGTCTATTGGGATGACGGGGCACAAATCACTCCTCCACATGACAAAGCCATCTTGGCCGAGGTCTATGCTGTCACTCGTTTCGACCAAGCCAAATCAGTTTCTTTCCAAACCGCAGTGACTCAAGGGCTCATTCAATCCGTGCCGGCCGCGGTTGTGGATTCCTATTTTTCACAAGTCAAAGCTCTGCAACTCGAGCCCGCTCAAACAAAAAATCTCAGCATTGTGTACACACCGCTGCACGGAACAGGCGCGGCGCCGGCGGCGCGGGCACTTTCTGAATGGGGATACAAGAATTTGTTTATTGTGCCGGAGCAGGCAGCTCCCGATGGCAACTTCCCTACCGTCTCCAAACCCAATCCCGAAGAACCCTCTGCTCTCAAACTTGCTATCCAGCATGCCTCTCGTCTTCAGGCAGATGTCGTTCTCGCCACTGACCCCGATTCCGACCGTCTCGCTTTGGTTGTCCGCGATCCAAAATCAGCCCAATCAACTTTCAAGCATCAAGCTTTTGGAGACTACGTTTTCCTCAACGGCAATCAAACGGGTGCCTTGCTCATCCATCACATCCTCTCGACCCGAAAGAAGCAAGGGACACTCACCCCCTCCCACAAAGTCATTAAAACAATCGTCACTTCCGACCTGCACGCTCGCATTTGTACCTCCTTCGAGGTCGCAATCTTTGACACACTCACAGGCTTCAAATGGATTGCCGGTGTCGTCAATGAATGGGAGCGTCTGGGTAAAAGCGACCACAAATACCTCTTTGGAACTGAAGAAAGCTTCGGATTCATGCCGGGCGACTATGTGCGCGACAAAGACGGCATCGGAGCACTCTGCCAAGCCGTAGAAATGGTGCAATCCTTCAAGAACAGCGGTCTGAGCCCCTGCGAAGTCTTGCTGTCTTTGTTTGAAAAACACGGAGCTTGGCAAGAAGATCTCATTACAGTCGATCTCGAAGGTCAAGAAGGAGCACAGCGCATCGGACGTCTGATGTCAGCCATGCGCTCGTCGCCTGTCTCTGTCTTTGCAGGTTCAGAGGTCAAATCCATTTTCGACTACAAAGAACAAACAGTCAGGTTGTGCACCAAGGGAACATTCCTCGCTTCTCAAGCCTTCAATCAGCTTCCGAAATCTGATGTCATTCAACTTGAAATGTCGGACGGTTCAAAAATTTCTATGCGTCCCAGCGGCACGGAGCCTAAAATAAAGTTTTATATTTCAGTGTGCACTCCCGCATCCGCAGGTCAGTCGCTGGAAGCATACAAAACAAGTGTGGAACGTGTGAACACTTTCAAAAAAGCTGTTCAAGACTACGTCTCCTCCATCCAGTGAAGCTGAAAACATGTTGAGTGAAGTAATCCAATCTGCGCTCCGATCGCGTCATCATTCTCTCGCCGGTCGCACAGCACTTGTCACCGGAGCTTCATCGGGAATTGGCCTTGCAACTGCAGTTCGACTCGCACTCGACGGATGCCACCTGAATCTCGTCGCGCGACGTCTGTCACGGTTGAAAGAACTGAAAAGCGAACTTTTAAACTTGAACCCGCAGCTTCGGATTCAATGTCTGGAACTCGATCTCGCTTCTGACACGGCATGCGAAGTGTTGGAAGAAAATAAGTTCTTTGAGGCTCAAATTCTGATCAACAATGCCGGTCTTGCCAAAGGCTGGGACCCCGTACTCCAGTCATCCAAATCCGACTGGCAGGCCATGATTCAAACCAACATCTCCGCCGCCTTTCAGGTGAGTCGAATGGCAGCGCAACACATGGCCCACTCCGGAGGAGGGGATATTGTTGCCATCTCGAGTGTTGCAGCGCACACATCCTATGACAACGGTGCTGTCTACTGTGCGACCAAGCACGCCTTTCGTGCTTTCCATGAAGCCCTGAGGCTGGAAACACTCCATCAAAATCTCAGAGTTCTGCTCATCTCTCCGGGGATGGTGAACACAGAGTTCAGTTTAGTTCGTTTTTCCGGTGATTCGGAACGAGCCCAAAACATCTACAAAGGGATCGAATCATTGGATGCTGGGGACATCGCTGACTGTATACTCTTCGCCCTCAGCAAACCTCGGCACATCAATATCGATGATATGGTGATCAAGCCTCAGCAACAAGGCAATCCGTGGCGCGTTCATCGAAACCCATCCTGACATCTAGCGTCTGATGGGCTCACGGAAAAAATACACCAGCGTGCGCGCTGCCTGATGAGGCGATTGCATCTGTGTGTTCAAATTGAGAATACGTGCAAGAGACTCTCTCTCCACTTCGCGCCGAAGCTCAATTTCAAAAATCTTCTTCACCTCTGCAGGCTGATAATGCACAAGCTTCAAAGGCAGTGAATCCAGATTCAGTGCCTGAGGGCCAATCAAAAATGATGGAGCATCCTGACTTTCGGCCGAGAAAACATGTGAATTCAATTGAAGAGATCCGCCTAACCATCGCGATGCCGTCGCAGCCGTCGCACCTGCAGGGTCAAGGCCTTCATGATTCTGAAACCAGCTCAATTCAATCACCTGATCGCGCAAACCGCAGGGAAAAATACGAATCACGCGTCCACGAGGTGCCGGCTCTTCAACAATCGGCTGGCTCGCAACCAGCCCAAAATACGGACTCGATGTCCACCATTCAAACGGCTGACATCCGGCTGCCCGAGGCAGAACGATCATTCTGAATCGGCTCACTTGTGAGGGCTTTTCTTCGACGACGCTCTTCTCTTGGGGAGAACTTCCCTGTGCGACCGGAGCAGCACTTTGAGTTGTCGAATCTGAACTTTTAGATTGTGCATCACCGCGCGATTTCTTCGTCGTCTTTGTTTGTTCACCTTCAGGTGTCACCAGCTTCGCCTGCACAGCAGCCTTCTCAGAACCTAAGCCTGTTCCTTTGAACACAACAAGCCCTTGGCTATCGTTTTGCGGCAGCTGAATACCCACACTCTGTGCCATTGTCGCAACAGCGTCATCGAGAGTCTGCTTCTGTTCTTTGGACACCCTCTTTCCTACAAGGCCGGGTACACTCAACAAGAACTGACCCTCTGAAGAGGACACGCTGCCGTCCTTTTTCACCGTCGGCAAAAGTACCGAAACGACAGTTCGATGGTGAGTTCTTCTCGCCACCAAGGCGTCCAACACCGTTCCGAAAACCCTATCCAGCATGACAATCTTTGCATATTTTTCTGTGAGTTCCGGAAACGCCAACGCATTTAGTTTATTGTGCTTCAGTACCCTGAAAAAATCTTTGAACGTCGGCCTCAAGGTACGATCCTCGTTGACCAAATACATGTGACCAAAAAATCTCACCTGACTGTTCTCCTTCAGCCAACGCT
>JBEGJP010000335.1:0-8594 GCA_041184525.1 Pseudomonadota bacterium
GCCTGGGGCTCGTTCAAATTCGGAGGTGTGGATGGGGCAGGGATACCGGGTGGCACAGAAACGACTGTGTCGGGTTGAGGGGATTCTTTCCCCTCACACCCGACGATCAGCGCGACAGCCACGCACCCCAACAAGAAGCGCAGATGTTTTGTCATGGCAACTCAGTCCAATGTGATGAAATCGTTCTGTTGAACAATCGGATCAAGGAAAGAACGGTCGAGCAATTGAGGCAACAGCTTCGACTCAGCTGGGCTCATCGTGTAGCTGCCCGTTGCTTCATAAACAAAGAGAGTGCGGGAAAGTGGATAGAGTTTGGCGCGGATGTTGTGAACAGTCGGCAGGTATCCGCCTTGTCCTTCCACTTTCGAGAGTGCAACAGCGTGGTTTCCGGGGCGCGTTGCCGACAGGCCGGAGTATCCGACTGCAGTTGCATTGGATGCTGTTTCGTTGGCGATGTCGATGGTTTCAGCAAGAACTTTCACGCAAGGACCAAAGGCCTTGAGACCAACAATGGTCTTGAAAGTGTCGGTGGTGCCGGAATTGTCGTCGCGGCGGAACACTTGGATGGCTCCGCTCATTTGACCGCCAGTGAGTTTTGCCCAGTCGGTGATTTCGCAGCTGAAGACAGCCTTGACTTGAGCCATGCTGAGCTTGTTGACAGGATTGTTTTGGTTCACGAACACGCCGATGCCGTCGAGGGCAATGGGGTGAGCCACAACATTGATTCCAGCAGAAAGAGCCTTGGCGACGGCTTCCTTCTTCATTTCACGCGACATGGGTGCCAAACCCTGTTGGCCGGCCACAATGGCCTCTTCGCCTTTACCTGAGCCGCCGCCTGCATAGTGGAGTTCATCCTGCAAGCCAGCCGACTGAATCGCATCGGTGATCAATCCGGCAAGGGTGTCAGAACCTTTGAAGGTGAAGGGTGCGGCAACAGCTGCAGCACTGATGGAAGAGAGAACGAGAGCAGAAATAATTCGCATAAGAAAATCCTCCGTTGAGTCCCGCAGGGCGGGAACGCAGGGCTCTTAGCGGGCAAACGAGCCAGCGGGCAAGCACGACACAATCGTTTCACATCCAAGTGTCAATGAGTCATTCATGGCGAAATTGTGTCTACGGATAAAGGCTTTCAAGCCGGCGAAAAAAATCAGTACGGGTGGGGACTTTGGTATCTTCTGTCACAATTCCGTGTCGAAGGAGCCACAGGGAAACCTTGTCTGCAATTTCGGAATCCGATTCTTCCAAATCTCGACTCAACTCCAACTCGACCTCGAAGGCCTGCGGCTTTCCGGAACCAAGAACATCGGTGTCACGACCCAGTTGGATATAGAGCGGTGCATTTTTCTTGCCGGTCGGTGAGATTGGTATGAGCCACCTTTCCTTTTTCACCAGAGCAGCAGGGACCCATTGAATGGGCCAGCGTTGTGCCGCGCTGTCGAAGTCAGTGAGTCGCGGCCAAGGCAAGGTGCTCCAAAGGTTTTCAAGGAGGGTCTTCTGTGAAAGGCTCAAACTATTTCGTGTGACTCCGGAACTCAGAACTGTCAGCGATTGGGCGATTTTCTCAGGAAGGTCTCCCTTGAGAGATTGCTTGACCACCGATGATTCTCTCTTTGAGACCATCCATTCATATTCACCCGTGTTCACTGTCGATGAGTCAATGAGCCACGATTTTTGAATGACAAAAGAATCGTCACGCATCTGAATTCGCAGTTTCGCCTCTTCTACGTTCCGCCGGAGAACAAACTCAGAGCCGTTGTGCGAATCGAAATAAAGATCAGTTCTTTGAATTCTCTCAGCAGTGGGTGCCACACTTTGGATGAGTTTTGAAAACGCTTGTTCGGTGAGGCTCAAATGAAGCTCAGTTTCTTCTTTGAGTTTTTGCTCCGCTGCCGAGGCGATAGAGAATGCGGGGAGCTGGGCCAACCCTAAAATGACAAGAAGAATTTTTGAAAGCACGTGGACTTGAAACGCTTGATTCAAGAGCCTCAGAGCGGATCTTGTGATGAAGTTCATTTCTGTCACCATTCGCCTCTCGATACAAATTGTCTTGAGGACAACCATGACACGAACTGCAGCGCTGTACACCCCAGTTCTGTGACAAGACTGTAACGTTTCTGCCTCAGCCTTCTGGTTGTCACCGCGGGGCGACGGGGCTCACAAATTTGCCAGATATTCTCCATATTTCATTCACTTTTTCGGCATTTTTCAGGCTTCTGAAGGGCCATCGAATTTGGAAAAATGGTGCTGAAGGCTGCGACGAAAAGGAGATGAGAGATGACCATTCACGAACTTCAGACCAAAATGAAATCATTTCAGGCTCTTGGCCAGAGGGCAGTTCTTCCTGCACAGGAAGGAAGCGTGACTCCTTCAGCGGAAACAAGAGTGAACCCCTTTGAGGTCAGGCTCGCGCGTCCGGAAGAACTCGATGAGGTTTTTTCTCTCAGATACGATGTTTTTCTCGCCGCTCATGCGCTCGGATCGGGCGAGATGCGTGATGAGGATATCTACGATCAACATGCAGACCATTTGATTGTGAAAGCCGAGAACCGCATTGTCGGAACGTACCGCCTCTTGCCGGTCGACCGGATTTTGAATGCAGGACTCATTCCCTATTCTGCGAATGAGTTTGATTTGGCCGCATTGATAGAGAGTTTTGATCCGCGCACGGCAGTGGAATTGGGTCGCAGTTGTGTTCACCCTGCTTACAGGAATGGAAGCATCCCTAAGCTGCTCTGGAATGCCATTGCCTCGTACATGAATGAAAGTGGCCGTTCCGAAGCGTTTGGAAGCGTGAGCGTCTTCAATGTCAATCATGATGAAGCAGTCGGATTGAGCCAGTACCTGCGAGAACAGGGCGCGTGGGCAGAGAGCTTTCCTTGTCCGGCTCTTGTGCCGGCGGAGGGAGACGCCGGCCTCTATTCAAAAGATCACATCAAAGGCCTGCTGCCACCTCTTCTACGTTCTTATCTCATGTTGGGTGCAAAGCTTCACGGCGGTCCTTCTCATGATCCCGTGTTTCATTCGCACGATTTCGTGATCCATTTTTCAACGAGAACAATGTCTGAGCGGTGCAGAAGGATGTTCTTCAATTTTTGAAGAATTCTGTGCCATTGGCGCACACATTCAGAAGGAAGTCGAGCAGAGTGAGATGCCTGCGGCACACCCTTTGAACGCGGTGAGGAGCCACGGGATGAAACCAGCCTATTTTGCTGAAGGCCCGCCATGGGGCTTTCTTTAACCAATTCCAACTTCCCATTTCGAGTGCGAGCGGCATGAAAAGTGGGCCATTGCGGCTTTGATTCTCAATAAGCAGATAGTCCCAAATGTCGCCGTCTGTTTGGTAACTTTGCGACTGTCGCTCGAATTTGTAGACGTGGTCTGGGAACGACTCATTGAGTGCCTTTTCCAGCGTCAGATAATGCTCCCAATGGGGCGGAAGTGCTGAAGACATTGCCCACGGCGTCCACACGCGATCCCGCGCGCCAAAACCGCTGTGCAGGTCGAGTGCAATGAGTCCTGTTGAGGTCTCCAAAAGATTTTGAACGACGTTGATGAGGGCGCGGCTTTCCACCTCAATTTCGCCACCCCCGCGGTAATAAGGAAGCAGAGGTGAGATAGTCTGGCCTCCGAGGAAAGGCACGGGCGATTCTGCACGCACGGGTGCGTTGCGCATGAGGTCGACACCGTTGGCATTGGCACGCCGTCCGGCATGTATTCCCGAAGGGTTCAATGCCGGCAGAGCGACAATCCGCGCTGAGCTGAGCATCGAACGTACTGCACTGTTCCAACGTGCGGTTTCGATGACATGTTCAAGATAATGAAGAAGGACTGTGACACCTATCTTTTCGAGACCATGCACTCCAGCAACAAGAAGCAATGTGAATCTATCTTTTTCTTTGATTTTTGGATGCGAAGGCTTGAGTTCGAGACAAGGGATTTCAAAACTGCCGTCATTGCACAGCACGGTGTCGATGTTTCTCAAAATCAATTCTGAATGATAGCGTTCGGTGAAGGACGTGATTTCAGCGAGCACCGACATAGTCCACCGCCCAGCAGATGTTTTTGTGTGTTGAACGGGCGATTTCATTGGTATTCATACCTGATTGCACAGGCATCCACGCTGCATTCATCCGCACGCGTGTTCGTTTGGCCCGAAGGGTTTGCAGCAGATGAGGCAGCAAACTGGTGTCGTCCGTCCAAGCCGCTTGCTCTTGGTTTTCATAGGCGAGCCCAAAGCAAAGAATAAATTGAATGCCCGCACGTTTGGCAATCCATCCGTGTCCTCGTGTCCAGCTGTCCAATGGCGGATGCCGAAGAGAGGTGGTGGTTCCCTCCGGAAAGAGGGCGAGATTGTTTGTCTTCAGGGTGCGCAAGCAGGAGCGGAGAGCGTTTGCGCGCCCCATCAGTGAGTCTCGTTTGACAAAAACACAGCCTAAAGCTCGCGCGACCCAGCCGAAGACTGGCCACCCTGCCACTTCCGATTTGGCAAGAAAGACACAGGGGAAAAGTGCATTGATGATGAGAATATCGAGATAGCTCACGTGATTGGCGACAACCAGAACCTGCTCCTTGGGTGCGTTCACCTCACATTCGGAAAAGCCTTGGACTTCAATTCCAGACAGGACAAGGAGCCAATTGAAAAAGAGCGAAGTTAGTGCTGGACGAAGTCGCGGAAAGGGAAGCAGCAGGAGGAGAAATATGTTTAATAAAAGAGCAGAAAACAAGATTCCCAGCAGACGCAACGATGCCCTGAGTGTTCCAAACACGATTGCACTCCATTGTTGAAGGAGCAGAAATCTCAATAGACCTGAAGGATGTCCCTTTTTTTGGCTGGAAACCAGAGTGCGTTGTGCAAGGCTTGTGAAATTTTTGCATCAGAAGGGCTTCACGTTCCCCATTTCGGTGCGGGCGGCCGGATTGTCACAAGACCTTCACACACGGCCTTTGCTCGGGCTGCCGCGGGTGGGCTAGCACAGAGGGGTTGCGTTTCTTCTTTTCAGGAGGCTCATTCATGAATCTGCGCAATAAGATGATTTCGGCTCTCGCTATTTTTTCTGCAGCGACTGTTGCGACCTCAGCGTCGGCCGCAGCCAAGGCCAACAAAGAAGCCTTGCCCAGCTACAAGGCAACGTCAGGTGTGACAGGAACTTTGAAGTCCATCGGTTCCGATTCCATGAACAATGAAATGGCGCTGTGGTCAGAAGCATTCCGCAAGTTCTACCCTGGTGTAAAAATTGAGGTGGAAGGCAAGGGCTCTGCGACTGCTCCTACCGCACTCATTGAAGGAACTGCGCAATTCGGCCCTATGAGCCGTCCGATGAAGGGTGAAGAAGTTTCGGCATTCAAAGCCAAATTTGGTTATGAGCCGACGGCCATCAAAACTTCACTCGACGTGCTTGCGGTTTACGTACATCGCGACAACCCCATCAAGTCGCTGAGCCTTCAGGACGTGGATGCCATCTTCTCCAAAACCCGCAAGAGCGGCGCGAAGAGTGACATTGCGACTTGGGGCGACCTCGGCCTGACAGGCGAATGGGCCAACAAGCCTATCCAGCTTTATGGACGCAATAGCGCTTCCGGAACTTACGGCTACTTTAAGGATCACGCTCTCGCCAAAGGCGACTTCAAAGACAGCGTGAAGGAACAACCGGGTTCCGCTGCTGTGGTGCAGGGCGTGGCTTCCGACAAGTACGGCATTGGTTACAGCGGAATTGGTTACAAGACGGACGCTGTGAAGGCTGTTCCCCTGTCACTGAAGGCCGGTGGTGACGTTGTGCCTGCGACAGAGGAAACGGCACTTTCCGGTACTTATCCGCTCGGCCGCTACCTTCTCATTTACATCAACAAGGCTCCCAAGCAGGATCTCGACCCTGCGCGCCGCGAGTTCTTGCTCTATGTGCTTTCTGCACAAGGTCAGGAAGCAGTTGAGAAAAACGGCTACATCGCGTTGCCTGTGAAAATTCTCAAGGAAGAGCGAGCCAAGCTGGGTGTTGTGAAGGGCGGATGATCGGCTCTGCGATCTCGCTTTGACAATTCGCTTTGAACTGGAGAAAATCCCCGCCATGCGGGGATTTTTTTCGTTCGAAAACAGAATTTTGCTCAGCCGTTTTCTGACACGTTCAGGGGATCAGGCGTGGGATTTTGCTGTTCCTCTTGCATTGGTCTTTCTCTTCCCGCAGCAATTTTCTCTGGTGGCATTCCTCTTCTTCGTTTCGAAGTTGGGAACAGTCCTTCTTCAGCCATGGCTCGCGGGAGTCATCGATCGCTGGAAGCGCGTTCATTCAGCCTACTTGGGCACGGTGATGCAAAGTGCCGGTGTTCTGGTTGTGACTGCTTGCCTTGTTTTTCTTTCACGTTTTCAAGTGACGTCAATGTCTTTCAACAGCCATTTTGAATTCATTCTCTTGTTTGCACTGATCACGCTTGGGACAGTGACAGCAAACCTCGGAGCAGGCCTCATGGATATTGCCGTGGGTAACGATTGGATTCCTGCCCTTGTGCCTGCGCAGCGACTCTCTCATATCAACAGCCGGCTCAAGCAGCTCGACCTTTTCACCGAAGTCACGTCGCCGGTTCTGGCAGGTTCGCTCATGGCCTTTTCAGTGAGCAGCGCACCACTTTCAGGGTTCCTTTGGATCGCGGCTTGGAATCTGATTTCCTTTGTTCCGGAAATTCTGCTTTTGCGCACTGTGTTCATGAGCTCGAAGGAACTGCAACAAGCCACCGCGCATCCCAGTGTGCTTGAAAAAAGCAGTCTTTTGAGGAGGCTCACTGCCGGATGGGTGCTGTTCCGTCGCCAACCTGCAGCGTGGGCCATGGTGGCATATGCATGCCTCTGGCTTTCCGTGTTGAGCCCTCACGGAGTGCTGCTGACCTCCTTTCTGAAGGGGGCGTGGAATTTGCAGGAATCGTCACTGGGCGTCTTTCGAGGTTTGGGCGCCGTGTTCGGACTTCTTGCCACAGTTCTCTTTCCTTTCCTGCGTCGCCGCTGGGGGTTGCTCTCCAGCGCGCGGGCTTTCATTTGCTTTCAGGCTGCCATGGTTGTGGCCAGTCTTGTTTTTTTTCTTTCCCCATGGGCAGGAGGTTGGGCCTTCTTGGGGTGCATCCTTCTCTCGCGGATCGGCCTCTACGGTTTCAGTTTGGGTGAAACTGAAATTCGCCAGACACTGATCCCCGAGGGGCAACGGGGCAGCGTGAACGGCGTGGCGGGAGCATTCACGAGTTTGGCGTCGCTCGTCCTCTTCGGGCTGGGTTCGCTGCTTTCGACCGCCGAGCACTTTTTATGGTTGGTGATGATCTCCATGATTGCTGTGAGCGTCGGTGCCTTGGTGTTCTCCCTGTGGATGCGCAGATTCACCGCTCACCATGGCAGCGTCCTGTGACGTTCGAATGAGAACTGTCACAAGCTTCTCAAGTGCAATAGGCTTTGCGATGTAATCGTCCATGCCTGCACTCAGGCAGGCTTCCTTGTCGGTCGTCAGAGCTCCCGCCGTCATGGCCACGACTGTGGGTTGGGGGAGTGATGCGAGTGACCGAATTTGACGTGTGGCCTCGAGCCCGTCCATCTCCGGCATCTGGATGTCCATGAGCACAAGATCAAATGAAGTGGACATCAAAGTGTCGAGCGCCTGTTTGCCGCTGCCCACAACAACGACTTCGTAACCCAATTTGTTGAGCAGACGTTGGATCAGCTTTTGGTTGACGAGGTTGTCTTCTGCCACCAAAATTCTCAGAGGGTAAGTTTTCGCCAATTGCGAAGGAAGAGCCAATTTCTCAAGAGGTGTGTCGCACGATTTGGATATTTCTCTCTGCATGGGCAATCGCACAAAAAAAGTGGACCCCATGCTGAGAGTGCTTTCGACCCAAATTTTTCCGCCCATACTGTCAACGAGTCTTTGGCAAATGGCAAGGCCCAAACCGGTCCCGCCAAAGCGCCTCGAGGTGCTCGAATCGGCTTGGGAAAAAGGTCGGAAGAGCCGCGCCATTTGCTCTTGGGCAATACCAATTCCGGTGTCATGCACAGAAAATTGAATTTGAGCGGATGAGTTCGAAGTTTCGCGCACTCCCACTTCCATCCAAACTCGCCCACTTTCTGTGAATTTTACGGCATTGTTGACGAGATTGAGGAGAATTTGCCGCAGTCGCGTGGGGTCGGTGATCCATTTTCCATGCGCATTCTGATCCTCGTGCAGACTCAATTCGATTTTTTTCCTTGCTGCCATGGGTGCCGCAATCTTCAACACCGCGCGCGCACTATCGAGAAGGTCTGTCGAGCGGTACTCGAGTTCCAACTTTCCTGATTCAATCTTGGCAAAATCCAACACATCGTTGATCACATTGAGAAGCAAATCGCCACAGCTCCTGATTGTTTCAGCATACTCCCGCTGCTCCAGATTCAATTCTGTTTGCAGGAGCAGGTCAGACATGCCGATCACTCCGTTCATCGGAGTCCTCAGTTCGTGGCTGATGACCGCAAAGAATTCAGAACGTGCCTTCACAGCCAATTCCGCAGTTTCTTTTGCGCGAATGAGTTCTTGGTTGTTCTTTCGGATATCGATGCGGGCCGTATCAAATGCCAGAGCGAGATCTTCGAG
>JBEGJP010000336.1:0-3243 GCA_041184525.1 Pseudomonadota bacterium
CAAACGTCATGGAACGTTCCTCCGGCACGCAGGAAGGGAACGAGTCCACCGCTGTTTAAAATACGCAGCATGACGGGCGGAAGCTTTGTGCCCTGTGCCCTGAAGTTCCTTGTGAGATTGATCACGACACCATTTTCCAGATCGATTTCGAGCTGGTCGCCATTTTCAACAACGAGCTCCGGAACCTCGAGCACAGGCAGACCGATGTTGATGGCATTGCGGAAGAAGATGCGTGCAAACGATTTTGCGATCACAACGCCGACACCGGCCGCCTTGAGCGCCAGAGGTGCTTGTTCACGGGAAGAGCCGCAGCCAAAATGTTCTCCTGCGACAAGGATATCACCTGCCTTCAGACGGGCACGAAATTCAGGATCGAGATCTTCGAGAACATGGGCCGCAAGCTCACCTGTGTCGAGAGTCTTGGTGTATTTGCCCGCGATGATGCGATCGGTATCGATGGCATCGCCGTACACGTGCGCATGGCCGAGGCACACACGCTTGCATGGGGGTGCAACGGTGCTCTGATCAGGAACAGCTGTGTGCGAAGAATTTTGTGTGTGGAGGTTTGTCATGTGTGAGGCTCCACAATCGATCCTGCCAGAGCAGCGCTGGCAACCGCAGCAGGCGAGGCCAGATAAACGCGAGCGTTCCGGTTGCCCATGCGGCCTGCGAAATTCCGGTTGCCTGACGAAATCACAACCTCTCCATCCGCCGGAACACCCATATGGGTGCCCACGCAGGGGCCACAACCGGTCGCGAGCAATGTCGCACCGGCCTCAAGAAGTGTGGCGAGAGTGCCGTCGCGGGTGGCTTCGAGCAGAGTGGATCGCGAGGCCGGCGAGACAAAAAAGCGGACACCGTCAGCCACTTTCTTGCCTGCCACAATACGAGCAGCGATGCGCAGATCTTCGATGCGTGAGTTGGTGCACGTCCCCAAAAAAGCATAGGAGATGGGAGTTCCTCTGGCCTCGGAAAGAGGGCGTGCGTCGGCAGGTGAGCCGGGGAATGCGATTTGCGGCACGAGAGAGGACACGTTCACTTCTACAACGGTTGAATAATGCGCGCCTGCATCGGCTTTGAGCGTGTTGCTCGCTTCAACGATCCCCACTTTTCCTCCGAGCTCGGCCACCATATTGGCCAACGGAATGCGCTCGGAGAGAGGAAGATGTTCAACAAAGTCACCCGCAAATTCAATGGCGTGGTAGTTGGCTTTTTGCATGCCCATGTGGCCCAGCAGATGGAGCATGACATCTTTGGCAGACACGCCGTCACGCGGAGTGCCTGAAAGTTCAATGCGGATGGTGTGGGGAACTTTGAGCCAAGTGGAACCCGTTTTCCAAATGGCAGCGGCATCGGTGGAACCAATTCCTGCTGCGAAGGAACCCCATGCGCCGTAAGTTGTCGTGTGCGAATCAGCACCAAACACCAGCGAACCGCAGGGAGCTAAATTTTTTTCGAGCACCACATGATGGATGATGCCTTCGCCGCTTTCGAACAACGTGCATCCATGCGCGCGTGCAAAGTTACGCATCAGATTGTGCAAGTTGGCAATGCGTTCATTGGGCGCAGGAGAAGCATGGTCAATCACCAGCACGACTTTTTCAGGATGCGCGAGCCGCGTTCCACCCATGTCTTCAAATGCGCGAATGGCCAAAGGAGCAGTGGTGTCGCTCGCTGTGCACAGGTCCACAGGGGCTGTGATCATGTCGCCGGCACACACGCGCTTGCCGACTTTTTCGGAGAGAATTTTTTCTGCGAGTGTTTGAGCTCTCATTGCGCTTTCCTGCGCGCCTTGCCGGGAAGGGGGCGCTCAAAAAATTCTGAAAGCTCGCCGCGGATGGCGATCACGTCGTCGACGCGTACGCCGGTCTCCATGCCCAAGTCGTGCAGCAGCGAAGCGACATCTTCGGTGGCCAAGTTGCCTGTTGCGTCGGGAATGAAGGGGCAACCACCCAGTCCACCGAAGGCAGTATCGAAGTGGCGCACACCCAGCTCAAGCGCGGTGTACAAATTCAACAGCGCACGTCCGTAGGTGTCATGCAAATGCAAAACGAGTGGTTTGCTGCCCACCTGATTCAGACATTCACCTACAATTTCTGTGATGGTGTGCGGTTGTCCCATTCCTGTCGAATCGGCCAAGCTGAGGATGTCAGGATTGAGCTTCAAAAGATTTTCAAAATGAGAAAGAACACGGGTCGTCGGAATGGCGCCTTCAGAGGCACAGCCGAAGGCGCACTGAAGCCCCACGCGCACTTTCAGTCCTGCACTGCGGGCCAATTCCACCATGGTCGTCAAGTCGGCATAGGCTTCCGCCAAGGAACGCCTCGTGTTGCGCAGGGAGTGTGTTTCACTGACGGACATCGAGATGTCGATGGCATCGATACCTGCGGCAATGGCGCGTTCCACACCTTTGGGATTGAGAGCCAAGGCACTGAAGCGGACATTGGTCAATGCAGTGTGTTGGTTGCGGAAATTTCGGAGTGCGGCGCAAACCTCTTCGGCATCGGCCATCTGGGGTACAACTTTGCTTTGGACGAACGATGCAATTTGAATATCTTTGGAGCCTGCGGCCAATGATGCCTGAATCCAACGGATTTTCTGTTCGGTAGGAATCCAGCGACTTTCGCCTTGAAAGCCATCGCGCGGACCCACTTCGATCAAAAAAACACGTTCTGGCTTTGTCACGATGCGCGGCCCTTTCGCAGGCTGTTTTTCATTTTCCGTGAGCGGATTTTCGCTGCAATAAGGCTGTGTAAACCACAATTAAAGGAGCTCAGGCAAGGGGTGGCGCAGATTGAATTTTATGTCGTCATTGCAGTGTTTTGAATGAAGTTACCATGACCTGACGATTGGAGGGGCATTTCATCTATGCCTTGAAAAATGGCTTTGCTCGGGGGCGGGTGTCCTGCTTCATTCAGGGTGTAAGTTGTGACCGAACGACCGTTTGTATTGAGCCAGAACTGAATGGTGGCGTCTGCACTTTGCACGTCACCGCGGACGCATTTGGACGAGTGCAGTGACATTCTTCTTTTGCGAAGCCTGTTTGTTGAATTCGGCTGTGCCACAGGCATTGATGAGGATAAGACCCAGAGCAACGAGAGACAGGGTTGCTGATTTCATTGGAGAACCTCCCTTGAGGCGCACTTTGGTGCCCGTCCACATTGAATCCACTATTGGCACTTTTTCGCGAATATCGAATTAAAATATGCAAATAAAAAGTAAAATAAAATACCTCATTTCTGA
>JBEGJP010000337.1:0-2607 GCA_041184525.1 Pseudomonadota bacterium
TGGTTGAACCGGATGGGGTGGATTCTGCGTTGATTTTGGTTGAACCGGATGAGGTGGATTCTGCGTTGATTTTGGTTGAACCGGATGGGGTGGGTTTTGATCTCAGATTGTCGGGAGCACCTGATTCGTTTTGGTTTGCTTGGTTTAAAGAAGAGTGAAGGAATCCTAAACCACCGGGAAAGACACTTCCGAAGCCGTGTTTGTTGGTTCGGGTCCCCGCCAAAAGGCCTTTAGAGTGGATTAAGACTGCGAGATGTCTTGCGGGACGGGAGTCTTTGTCTAGTCTTGCGATGGAATGGTGATTTTGAGGGAGTGCGCTTTCCGAGGATGGTGTGGGAAGGGGCGAACGAGTCGACGCGTGCTCGACTCCCTGCAAGTGGAGTTTTTTGAGCCTTGCCTTGAGCAGACTGGCCAGAGACTTCAGCTCCGGAATGCAAGATAGAACTTGTATGGATTCCCATTGGGAGCCGAAGGTCTTGGTAATGCCGGTGACGGCTTTTTCGATAAACTGAGCTGATTTCGGGTTGACCGGCCATTGCAGTTCGATGGGGCAGACCCAGCGTGGAAATACAGTTTCAAGGATTTCCGCTGATGACGCATTTCGATCGAGTGAGAGCACATAAAAATCTCGACCGATGTTTTTAATTCCATGTTGTGGGTATTTTGGCCTTAAGAAGTCGTTCTGCCAGATGGTGAGGGTTTCTGGACTCACTTGTGCGATCCAGCTCGTGTGGGTGGAGTCGGTTGCGTAAGTTTCCGTCTGAACAGACCTGACGTTATTGGCTTTTCGGAGGGTGCTTTGTCGTTTGACTTGACCTTCCATTGTCAGACTCTGAGTAGGGTTGGCTTTTCCAGCCGTGGTGCGAGGGCTGTGATTCTCGCGATGGGATTCAAGATGTTCCCGGCCATTGTGACTCTGACGATGAGATGCCCGACGGGCGGGCTGGGGAAGTTCTGAATTTTCATCCCGCGATTCCGAGTGTTTCTTTGGAGCTCCATCTTTCGACGCTCGTTTTTTATCTGAGCTTTTGGGTTTGTATTTTTCCTGTTTCTGTTTGGAAAATTTGTTGGCCTTGTTTTTCATGTCTCGAGTTCGCCCAGAAGCTGTTCGACGTGTTTTCGGAATTCACCTGAGAAAATGGATTCTGCAACGGTCTCGATGTCTGTTGCCAAAGCTCTGTCGCAATTCAATGCGGGTGAACGGCTGCGAATGAATTGGTGGGCTGCGCGGACGCCCATTCCCCCTTGCAAAGGATTGTGAAATTCGAGCCCTTGCGCAGCGGCGAGGGCTTCGATCGCAAGAACCCGAGAGGTGTTTTTCAGGACTCGTTGGAGTTTGAGCGCGGAGGCCATGCCCATACTGACATGATCTTCCTGTTCTGCAGAGGTTGGAATGGTGTCCACCGAGGCGGGGTGGCAATGGATCTTGTTCTCACTGACCAAAGAGGCTGCCACGACGTGGGGGATCATGAATCCGGAATTGAGGCCCGAATCCTTCATCAGAAATGCGGGGAGGCCACTCATATGAGGATTCACCAGTTTGTCGATCCGGCGCTCTGAAATGCTCGCAATTTCAGCAATCGCGATGGCGAGATAATCAAGAACCATGGCGACAGGTTCACCATGGAAGTTTCCGCCGCTTAGAATTTCGTTCGTTTCGGTGAAGACGAGCGGATTGTCAGTGCTGGAATTGGCTTCGATGAGGAGTGTTTCAAGAACGTGACTATAGGCATTTCGAGCGGCCCCGTGCACTTGTGGAGCACATCGAAAAGAATAGGGATCCTGCACTTTTTTGCAGCCCGCATGGCTCAAACGTAAGCCATCATCAGCTAAAACCCGTCTCATATTTGATGCAGATTTTATTTGGCCTGCATGCGGGCGGACAGATTGGATTTCGGGACGAAATGCCGTTGCAGTACCCATTGTGGCATCGAGTGACATGGCCAATGTGATATCTGCGCTGCACATGAGGTCAGAAGCAGTGGCGAGCGAGAGCAAACCAATGGCAGTCATGACCTGCGTTCCATTGATCAAAGACAGGCCTTCCTTCGCTTCGGGTTGAAGTGCCGGACGATTCAGATTTTGGAGGACTACTGCGGCCGAGTGTGTTGACCCATTCCACTCGACAACTCCTTCTCCAATAAGCGCAAGAGCGAGATGGGCGAGTGGGGCGAGGTCTCCGCAAGCGCCCACAGACCCTTGACTCGGAATGACGGGGTGGATGTTCTCGTTAAGAAAGAATTCCATCTGTCGGAGAGTGTCTTCACGGACACCCGAATTTCCTCTCAGCATTGTCTGAAGTCGGAGGACCATCACCGCACGGACAACCTCGACAGAAAGAGGTTCACCTACTCCACAAGCATGGGAGCGGATGAGATTGACCTGCAATTGCTTGAGTTGTTGATCCGGGATACGGACCGCAGCCAAAGCACCGAAGCCTGTATTTATGCCATCAAAAGTTTCACCGCTCCCCAGTCGGGATTCGACGGCGCCTCGAGCCAATTTGACCTTTGCAATTGCATCCGCGGCCAATTGGACTTTGGCACGCTGACGGGCAATGGAGACGAGCTGAAGCAGCGTCAGATGTGTGCCGTCCAAGACGACGGG
>JBEGJP010000338.1:0-14276 GCA_041184525.1 Pseudomonadota bacterium
GCGTGCCGCACCTGAAGGTGACCGACTGGCTCAGTGAATATTATCGCTGCCCGAAAGACGCGATCGACAAATCGTGCACACGAGTTTTGAACAAGCGCCAGCCCGCAGGCTATGAAGTGAATATCGAGACTTTTCCTCTCGCGCTTTCCAATCACGCTCTGCCGCAAAACTTTTCATCCGCACCGACCCACGTCCGTCTCTCACATCGTCTTTCGCCGCAAGAGATCAAGTTTCTCGATCAACTGGCAAGCAAAGACGCACCCGCGCTGGCGCTCGCAGGACATCTCAATTGCATTGAACAAACGTGCCGTCCTGAAAACAGTGGATGGCCCCTGAAAAAAGTGAGCTTCGGCGGAAAGAATTGGCTGCAGTTCGAAAACAAAATCTCTCCCGAAGGCGTGTTTGGCCCACAGTCATTACCTCCTGTGATCGTAGGCCAGAGTCAGTTGAACCGTGTCTTTGCACTTCAACCCGCGCCCCACCAAGGTCGGCTCCTCGAGCTGGGATTGTCTCTCTTGGCACCCTTGTTTGCTTTTGCTTTTGCCATCTGGGCAGGGAATCCTCCTCTCCTGATCTCACTGAGCCAACTGCTGACAGCACGCGCGTTTTGGCATCTTTCGACCACCGACGCTCTTTCAAAGGAGTCGTTGTTTTTCACAGAGATCTCATTGCAGGCGAGCCTTGCCGTTTCAACTTTCATCTATGGTTGGCTGACGTACACGATGCTTGATTTTCTTTCGCGGCTTTGGAGAACGAGACAACCCTCCACTTTCCATGCCATCACCGCATCGGCCTTGATCACCGCCCTGACGTTTCTCACTTCTTTTTCATTCCCTGCCGGAACAAATGCCGCTGTGCAGATGATTCGCTCACAAGAAGCCCTTCTGTTGCTGTGTGCAGGTCTGTTTCTTGGAAGTCTGGGGCTGTCTCTCCACCCAAAGACGAAGTCATGGCGTTGGACGGCATGGCTCCATCGGCAAGCCACGGTCACGGAAAATCAAGGTGAAACATCACGGTTCTGGTGGTCTCTGTCCGGAGTTTTTCTTTTATCGGCAATTTTTGCTGCTGGGCCACTGTTGGCAAACGACAGCCACAACAACTTCAACTGGAGCACTTTGTTCTTTCCGGCCTTAAGCCTGTGCACGGTCATGAGCTTCCAGCCTCGATACACTTGGGCAGACATTCAAATAGAAAAGGATGCTCTTCAACAGCAGGAGAATCTGGTGAAGTTTATCTCCCAGATAGGCAACACCCGACATCGTTCGCAAGCGATCAGCCTCGTGATGAACTTCTGCAATCGGGAACTGCCCAAGCTGGGATTCGAGTCACCCACTTTTTCTGAACAACAGCCCACCGTTCCTGAGACTGCCGTGCCGAGCGCTTCTGAAGTTTCCATTTCAATGCCGGTTGAAGTCAACCAAAATTGTTTCGGATGGATTTCAACTTGCGCAAAAAAGAGCACAGGCTTCACTGCGGTGGGCGAGAAAATGCTCGAAGCTCTGACAACGTCACTCGGCCATCAACTCGAATCATTGAACCGTTGCCAGACGCTTGAACAACAGGTAGCGCTCGGTCAAAAATTCATACCCTCGAACCTCATCAAAGTCTTCTCTGTTGAAGAACCCCACAAGATCGACAGCTCACGGGAATTCGTTTTCAAGGGAATTCATATTTGCATTGCGGTTCGGCAAACCAACTCCGAGTTGCGACGTGTTCCATCGGACACCGCAAGTTCAGCTGAGTCCTTGCAACTGACAGAATTTATCATTCGGACTGCTGAGCAATGCGGTGGAATCTTGATCCGCCATGAGACCGCACGCTGGACAGTTGTCTTCAACGATTCCGTTCACAACGCATTTCAGTGGATCAAAGACACACAGATGGCGCTCAAACAATGGAGCACGCAGCACAATCTCGGCGAAGGAGCTGCACGTGAATTTAATTTCGGTGCGCACGTCGCACCGGTCACACTGCGCTTCCTTGAAGTGTCCGGCGCTCTTCAGCCGTGGATTCAGGGCGATACCGAAGGAAGTGCTGCTGCATTGGCACACGCGGCGAACCAATATGCAGCGCGCATCGTTTGCAGTCACGAGTTGATGTGCACACTCAAAACTGCGCAAGGAAATCAGGACTTGCCTGCCGGACTTCGCCCGCTGGACCGCGTCTGGAACAACAAAAAGACGGCCACTCTCGATGTCTTTGAGTACTTCGGCGCTGACACAGAGGGGACAAGGCTCCGGAAACAAAACAACGTGGCTCTCTTCTCCGAGGGCATCATGCACTATCTTGATGGTCACTTTGACGATGCTCGGGAGAAGATGAAACAAATCGTTGCTGCCGACCCCTCCGACACAGAAGCGCAGCGATTGTTGAATGCACTTTCCGGAGGCGAAGAATTGAGGGCCGCATGAAACGCATCATGAGGTCTGTACCACGAGATTGCGAGGGCGCATGGCTGGGTTTAGTTGTAGGGTCATCCAAACAGTGCTACGCGCCTCACGTCAGGATTTGATGTAAAGGAGCGCGTCGGCGCATGGACCTCAAGCCGCTCTTGCTTCACCGCAACGAATACCATTTTGAACACGCCGCCAAGGTCAGGCGCTTCCTCGCCGGTCCTGTTCCGCCTGAAATGGTATCGACCTATGCCACACGAAAGCAGCTGGAATCCTTCATCGCCCGCCTGTCGGCCTCCTTGCAGGTGGAGCCGTCACTGCTGACCCTCTACCACGGCGCGGAAGACGCCCTCTTCAAAATTCTCAGTTGGGCGGCCATCAAGCGCATGCCCGTCGTGACGACCAGTTGGGGATGGGCAGAATACATGCGGATGATGCAGGGGCTCGAGCTGAGTGTAAAACAAACACCCCTCCTGAGCGTGGACAACGCTTTTCTGCATCCTGCAGCAGAATTTGAAGCCGACCTTCACAGCATGCCCCAACCTTCCCTCGTCCTCTTGGCAACGCCCAACAACCCCACAGGACACAAGGTCGCGCGAGAGGAAGTTCTTCGTTTGGCACGTTTGTTCCCTCAGAACATTTTTCTACTCGATCAGGTCTACAATTCATTTTCACCGGAGACGTTTGTCCCCCTGACGAATGCGCCCAACATCATCAGTTTGGGAAGCTTCAGCAAGTTCTTCGGACTCCCCGGAGTGAGGTGCGGCTTTGCAGTGGGTCACGTGCCGTCGGTGCAGGCCATGTCGCTCGGGCCGGGTCCGTGGTCGCTCGAACTTTGCCTGTCAGCACTCGAAGAACACGACTATTACAAACGCAATTGGGATCTCATGAAACAGGCTTCGAAAAATCTTCAGGCGTGGCAATCGCGCTGCGGATATTTCATGAAGACGGAAGCTCCCTTTGTGCTGTTTCGCTGCCAAAAAGGCCTGAACACCTCAGACATTCAAGGGGCGCAGGAGCAAACAGGGGTGCAGGGCAAGGTGATTCGAGCACAGGAAGACAACTACGTGAGATGGTCTCTGGGATCACCCAGAGCCGAAGAAAAAATCAAAGAGTGCTTGCTCTGGATGGAAAAAAATTCGAGCTGTTGAAATCAACTCACTGACGCAACAAGTCCAAGGCCATACGCGGCACTTGGTTGGATTGTGCCAACACCGATGTACCGGCTTGCATCAAAATGTTGTTTCGCGTGAGCTCTGCCGATTCATCCGCAATATCCACGTCCTTGATGCGGCTGTTGGCAGCACTCAGGTTTTCAACACTGATACCAATGTTGTTGATCGTGGAGATCAAACGGTTCTGCATCGCACCCAAATCGCCGCGCAACGCGGAGATATAATCGAGTGCAGAATCCACCTTGGCCAGACTTTTCTGAGCACCTTCCTTGTCCGCAATAGACAAATCAGAGATGCCGATTTTATCTGTATTGGCGTCGGCACGCGAAGCATCGTAACTGATACGGTCGACCCCGAGGATGTTTTCGCCACCGGTGTTCACCTGAATGTCGAGAGTTCCGCCGGTTCCATCAAGAAGATTTGTTCCGTTGAAATCCGTTCCGTTGGCAATACGATCGACTTCAGACTTGAGTGCCTGATACTCGTTGTCGAGGTAGCTGCGCTCTTTGGGACCGATGGTATCTGAGGCCGATTGAACTCCAAGTTCACGCATGCGAACAAGAATGTTCTGGATTTCATTGAGCCCGCCTTCGGCCACCTGCGCGAGAGAAATACCATCGTTGGCGTTTCTTTGCGCGACCTGCAAACCGCGGATCTTGGCTCGCAGCTTTTCGCTGATAGCCAATCCGGCCGCATCGTCACCGGCCTTGTTGATCCGGTAACCAGATGCAAGCCGTTCTAAGCTCTGATCCAGCAGCCTGCGCGTGTTCCTCAAATGCCGTTGACCGGTCACTGAGGATGTGTTGGTCATAATACGAAAGCCCATAGCCTTCTCCAATTACAAAGCCCGAACATGCCTGATTCGGGCCAGCACTATTTTCAGGCTAACAAAAGTTAATTGAGCAGCCCAAATCAAACTGTCAAAGTTTTTGGCGGCAAACTTGCACCTCACCCTCAAAAACCTTATTCCTCAAGCAGTCTTGCAGTCTCTTGACAAATTCTGAGGGGAGTTGTTCCTTTATGGGACAAGGGACTGTTGCAGGGCCCGCCCCACCGGAGCGCTTCAGGTGAGGCATCACGAAAAAAGGACTTTTCGTCATGAAACGTACCGACGAGAATCGTTATCCCCAGAGTGCGGAATTGTTCAAGTTCTGCAAAGAGGCTCTGAACATCAAGCACTCCTTTGAAGTCAAAGTGATTGACCAGCATGTGGGTGCCATTCTCGGTTTCGATCCTGCCGACTGCAGCCATTGGAAAAGAGGCAAGAAGAACATCCGTTCACTCGAGACAGTGAAAGCCATTGCTCAGCATCTGGATGTGGATGAGCGAGACATTTTCGACATCATCTCAGGCCGCTGCGACGTCGAAGAGGCGCTGCAGGAGTACCGCGGTTTCGGACAAACGAGCCTCAATCAAAAGCAACTCGATGAACTCAAACGCGACTACTTCCGCAACACAAGCCGCTTTCAAAGTGCACTGGGCGTGCAGTCCTTTGAAGAACTCGTGGAAGTCAACCGCAACCAAATTGAGGCCCGCGCGGAAGAACTGCTGCTCAGGGCCCGCGTGAACGCGCTTCCCGTCATGCTGCCTGAAATTGTAGAAGTTCTCGACGAGAGCGTCGTTGTTCAGGAAGGTGATGTGAGCGGTTCTCCGGCACTCAAAGTAGAGAACCGAAACAACCAAACCATCATCACGCACCGCAGCGGCGATATGAAGCCCTTCTTGCGCTTCCTGATTGCCCGCGAGATTGGCCGCCATGTTCTGATGGGTGAACACAACTTCCCCGAACTCACACCCGTCATTGACGTTCGACTCAACATCTTTGCCGGAGCTCTCCTGATGCCTTCGGCACTCATTCAAACTGCGCTCCGTCACACCGACGCGTCGTGCGACCTTGTGGAACATCTGGCTGTTCTCTTCTGGTTGCCCCGCACCGTCGTCGCCAACCGCCTGCGGGATTTCATAGTCCGCTGAATCTCGTGTATAAAGAACTCCATGACACACCCCATTCAACGCCCCATTTCTGGGCGTTATGGAACGCTAGGAGTTCGCGATGGAATCAGCTCTTGTGTATGCCTCACTCGGATTCGGGGGCTTGGCCTCTGTCGCCACGCTTTTTCTTTTTATCAGCCGAAGCCGATTGCAAGAACACATCCAATCTTTGCAGAACAAACTGACCATGGAACAGGCCCGTGCCTCGGCAGTTCAGGTGCGGAACACCGCCCCACGCCCCAAGCCTGAAACCAAGCCCGCAGCTGAAACAAACAAACACACCGCTGAGCTTCTCGAGCTGAGGAAGTCAAACGGTCATCTCAAAGATGAAGTCAAACAGCTCAAAGCCACACTGCGGCAATCGGAGCAGCAATTGAAAGACTTCGATTCCCGTGCGGAAGGTCTTCATTTTAAAATTCTGGCTGAAAACAAAGCGCTTCTCGAACGTCTCAAGGATCTCGATCAAAATTCTCCCGACAAAAAGCGCGCTGCTGCCTTAGAGCAGGAACTCGGTGATCTTCGCCTCCGTTTGAAGGAAACCTCTTTGGAACTCCAAACCACCTCTTCAAAACTGAAAAGTGAAAAAAATTTCTCGGACAAGCAAAAACTGCAACTCGAAACACTGCAAAGCGAGGTCCGGAGCCTCAAGTCACGATTGCCTGAAACGACAGAAAGCCTCCCCCCTCCTGCCGATCAAAAAACTCTCGATCGCTGGAAAGATCGCGCCCTCACAGCAAGACACATGTACAAGATGATGCGTCAAATGAGAGAACTCTCTGATCTCAAATTGTCCACTTACCAAGAAGCTGTTGTGGATGTTTCACAAAGTCTTCTCTCGATGAAGGGCATTCCGACACCCGAATTGGCACCGAATGAGAATCGTGCCGACCGGCTTTTGGCCGAAGCTTGGGCGCTCGTCCATCCCGAGGTCTCTTCCAACGCCTGAGGCAATTTTTGCCGCCGCTGCCCCGTTTCCCATTCCGATATCCCCTCAGTCACTGTGACCGGTTCAGGAAAACAACACGATGCCGGTCTTGAAGAGGGATTTGTGGGACGATTCTGGTGGGCTTTGGCAATTGCTCTTCTAGGAGCCATGCCTCAAAACATTTCAGCGTCATCGACTGTCGGCGGCGGCAACTCACTTGTTGTCGATGAAGCCTCCCCTTCTTTGGCCGCTCCTGCATCACGCTGGAATTCAAGCCTCTACGTGGAGCCCAAAACACTGCGGCCCAACAATAAAACACTTCGAATGAGAATCGAGGCTGAAAAGCGAAAGCCGGAAATTGCAGAGCCCATTGTTTTGCGCTTGAAGACATCCGAGCTGCGGCCCTTGCTGGCTCAATTGGCCAGTGACAGCACATTCCGCAAAATCAACCAATCAGAAACGGCCAGCTTTCAGCTTATGAAAAGCTTGGAAACACGCATCGAAAGAAAGCAGCCGGATCAGAAGGCGGACGAAACCGTACCGACAACAGTCGCTCTTCTGCCTTTGGCGCAAAACGATCTCGATTGGCTGGACCTTGACAAACTTTCGCAAGCTCTTGCTTACCCCAGCATTGAGCCGTTCATCCCCGTCGAGGAAGTTAGAGCCCTGAAAAGTGGAGATCCCACCACGGTCCAACGTTGGAGCGCACATTTCTCTCACCGTTTCGAGGAAATTCGGAACATCGCGGAAAACTGGCTCAAAGCGCAACCTCATGCACTGCAGATGCCCTTCCAGACTCTCCTTCCGACACATATGAGAAAACTCTTGGGCCGCTATTCGCCTTTCCGCGGGCGCAATTGCTTCGCAACCGCACTTCAGTTTGCTGATCCGGCCATCATTCAACTCAAAAACATCAATATGGTGAAAGAGCCCGGCCATAGTTTGGCCCTCATCAACCATGATGAGTTCAGCCATGCCCTTTGGCTCGGATACGACGAACTGAGCCCTCAGCAACAGGCACAGGGTTTGGAGTTTGGTGATCTTGTTGCCATCATCGACGGAAAAGACTCCGTGTCATACACATCATTCAAACATGCTGTGATTCACATCGCCGAGGATGTCTACCTTCATAAGCCCAGCAAATCGGCGAGTTCTCCTATTGAATTTGTCCGTTGGCAGGAACTTGTGCAGACTTGGAAGCCGCTGGTGGCTCAGTTTGATGTGCGCTTTTTCCGCAGACGACCCTCCGGCCAACTCGAAGAACAAACTCCGCGATTGGCCGTTGAAAAAATCAAATGGAATCGATAGAGCTCCCTGCCTCGATAAGGAAAACGTATGACCAAGCAAACCAGAGACAATAGACGCCCGACAGCCAACCGACAGAGGTCTTCCGGTCCAACACCGAAAGCACCTTCGCCCGCGCGGGATCATCTCGGCGCTCCGATTCCCAAAGGGCCACGCTCTGGCACGACCCGCCGCATGATGTTGAATGTGGATGGTCAGTCGCAGAAGGTCTTCCATGAGACCATCTGTCGCGTTCTTGACCAGTGCCAGTCCTGCCCCATGCTGGACCTCGATTACCGCGATCAGTTGACCCAAAAAACTGAAGATTTCAGAAAAAAATTGGCGGGGGCCCGTTTGTCCGGCACACACTCCATACCGGAGTGTCTCCCCTCGCCCGATCGGATGGGCTACCGTCACAGCGCCAAACTCGTAGTCAACGACAAGTTCTCGCCGCCGGACAAACGCTTCATCAATATCGGCCTGTACAAACCCGGCACACACTTTGTTGTGGATATCGGCGAATGCCCCATCCAGCACGAACGCCTGAATAAAATTCTCCATCATTTGCGCACGGCCATCCGTGACCAGAACATCAGCGTCTACAATGAGAAAACCAGACAAGGGCTGTTGCGATATGTGGTGATTCGCACTTCCCACCGTGCGCGGGACACCCTGTTGACTCTCGTGGTCACCGCAGATGACAAACTCAAACTGAGGCCTTTCGCGCGCAATATCAAAGAACGCCTCGACTTCGTGTCAGGCGTGCTCCTGCACGTCAATGCCACCGACGGAAACGCCATTTTCAATCAGAACAATGAAGCAGACGCAGATGAAGCACCTGCTCATCAGAACACTTCTTTGCTCGTCGGACAAGATTATCTGAAAGATTCCCTCGCCAATCTCCAGTTGCGCATTTCAGCAAGCAGCTTCTTTCAAATCAATCCTTCTGTCGCCGAGAAAGCCTATTTCAGAATGATGGATTGGCTCGCCCCTCGTGCGGGTGAAACCGCACTCGACCTGTATTGCGGCGTCGGTTCATTGGCCCTCCTCATGGGCAAGGCTGGCTGCAAAGTGATTGGCATCGAGGAAACACCCTCGAGCATTGCCGACGCACATGCCAATGCCCTTGCCAACGATCTCAAAAATGTCCAATTCCACCAAGGGCGAGCCGAAGAGGTTTTGCCTGCGCTTCGGATGCAGAGCGGTCTGACAAAAGCCGATGTGGTCAGCATCAATCCGTCCAGACGCGGCTGCCAGCCTGAGGTTCTCTCGGCCATCGTCCAATTGAAACCGCGCGCTATTGCCTACATGAGTTGCAACCCCGATACGTTGTTGCGGGACCTTCGACTCCTCGAAGAAGCCGGATACTTGGCACGCACTTTTGAACTTTATGATATGTTTCCCGGGAGCAGACACTACGAAGTTGTCACCCTCCTCACACCATCATGAGGTCAAACCATGCGCCGTTCCACGTTGTTTCTCGCCCTTGCGGGATCCACGCTGGCGGTTTTCGCTTGGCAAACGGCGCCCATTGTCACCTTTTTTCTTTCGAACAAAACTTCCCCTGAACAACGCCCCACACCAGACTCTGGTCACTCGATCGCCACTTCCGTGCTCAATTCACCTTCGCTTGCCGTTCCTGCTCAAAACCCAGCCACTGCAGCCGGCGCAGTGGCGATGTCCCCTTTGGCCGCGCAAGCGGCGGAGCGTCGTTTTGATGCCTATGCCCATTTTCAAATGGGCAATTACGAAGGCGCAGTCAATCAACTCAAAGCGGCATTGAAAATTCAACCTCAAGATGCACTCACTCAAAAAAATCTCGGCACGGCATTGCTGGCGCTAGGTTTTTTCAAATTGCAGAAAAAAGAAGTGGCCGAGGCGGAAGCCGCATTCGAAGAATCCTCTCGGCTGGGAAATCAGGATGCCAGCAAAGCCCTCGCCCGGCTGAAACTCAGACAAGGACAAATCGAATCAGCCAAGGAACTTCTTGAGGATCTCTCGAAGAGCGGCACCGACGCCGACAGCCTGCGCGTCTTGATCGATTTGGCACTCAGTCAGGACGAGGTGGAGCAGGCAGATGATCTTCTCAACCGAATGAATGAAATGCTGGCCCGACCCGAGGTCGCCAAAGAGAACTCCGTTGCTGAATTGATGCTTTTTGTTGAATCGAGAAAGAAAAGACTGGAGCAAAAGAAGAGTTTTCTTCGCGTTCAGGATGCCGTCAGCAGGCAGGGAATAGACGTGAGCTATTCCGCTCCTGAATTGCGTCCACAGGCAGAGGCCGTCGCACGCGCCATAGAATCAGTCCAATCCAAGCTCAATCAAATCCTCGGTCCGCTTCCTTCCCATGCCCGTTTGCGAGCATGGTTGGTGCCGACAAATGATTTCAATCAAATCACGGGCGCCCCACCGTGGGCTGCTGCCGTGTTTGACGGCTACATCCGGATTCCTGTGGGACGCACCTCCAACGGAGGCACGGTTCCGCCCGCCATTTTGGAACGACTCGCCAAACACGAAACAACACACGCCTACATGTATGCATTTTGCGGCGATGTCCTGCCTTCATGGATCGGTGAAGGGCTGGCACAAATTTTTGAAGGGCGCGATGTGAGTCAAAGTCAGGCCGAACTGTTTCGCACCTCAGGACGCAAGGCTCTCCAATTCATTGAACCGGAAATGGAACGCCCGTTCACCGAGGCCCCCGCTCCTCTGGTCGGACGCCTTTACGCCCGATCACATTTGCTGACAGCCCAGCTGTCGCGCGAGGGGGGCGGCATCTCTGCCACGTGGCAACGTATTCTCTCGGCAGTCTGCGTCCAACGTCGTGCTTTGCCCGACGTCATGCAGGAACAGTTCGGAGCCAACAATGTTCAGGACCTCTGGGGGCGAGTGTTCAATTCGGCCGAACCTTAAAGGAGACCTCAAGCCACCTGTTCGGGCTTTGCGTTCGTCTCTGCATCACGCAATGCCCGACATGTGCTTTCGAAAATGAGCCTGCGCTGCAATTGCTTGTCGTTCCATTGAAAGGCATCCTCACCGTTCTTCGCAGACATCACTTTCAGACTGACAAGCTCATCGATGAGTTCGGGACCAATCCGCAGCGCGGCTTCCTTTCCGATCCGCTCACAGATCTCGACCTTCGTGTAGTACTCCTTGGCATCGGGCCGACGTGACAGCCGCACCAGCGCTGAAAGTAAATTCTGGTGTTTCCGATGGACGAATCCCTGAAAACCGTTCGCGTGGCTTTGCAGCAGGAACCGAGCAAAATCTTCCAGAACTGCCGGCTGAGGCGAAAACACGGAACGTCCCCACTTCTTGTCCATTTGAATTTTTATCAATGAGCCGGAAACGAAGCTCTCCAAGAACGATTCAAAGACCTCGGAACGGCGCATGAGGACTGACTCGCAGTGTTCGATAAATCCTTTGAGGGGGAACAAATCAATTCCTTCATCGCGGATGAGCCCCACCCGAATCGCATAAGCAAGAAAAAAAGCAAATTGGGCCGCCGCATGAAACTGCGTGCCCAACTTTTGCTGGAGCTTCCTCTCATTCAATTTCGATTCAACGAGCTTGTCGTACGCAATCCGAAATCTTGAGACTGAGTCTTTAATCACCGCCTCCACCCAGACTGGGAGGTTTTTGAAATGGCCGTCCAACGTGTCAAGACTGACGTGGATGATCTCAGATCCAAGAACTGCGCGCGCTGATGCGGTTCTTGCCGCACGTGAGAATATTGTGCTTGTTCCAATCACATCGCCTGCGGTCATGACAGCAAGACTCACCGAGACACCCTCTCTCTCGCGGAAGATTTCAACGCTCCCCTGCCGAACGATATAGACGCCATTGCAGGGATCGCCTTCGCGAAAAAGATAATCTCGTGCTTTCAAACGAATCATCGTGTGGGTCATGAGATTTTTCTGACCTCTCTTTTCGAACTCAGGATGTCCAGATACACCGACATCACCGTCTGCAATTGAGAACGATTGAATTTGCTTATGGCAGCATCCGCTCCTGCCGTTCGGACCCGCCGTCTTTCGAAGTCAGAGGTAAAATTGGCATGCAGAAAAATAGGAATATCTGAGAATTCGTCATACGAACGCATTTGTGACACAAATGAAAAACCGTCTAAGTCGGGCAAATCGGTTTCCGAAACCACCAGAAAATCTTTCTTTTGCTGCCACAACTTCTGACATTCCCGCAAAGCCTCTGAGGCACTTGCACTTTCCACGACATCAACGGGATACGAAAACAAGAATTCGATCGTTCTTGCTCGCGCTGTCGCAGATTCGTCGACCACCACAACAACAGGCCGATGTGCCCCGAAAAAGGAACTCTGAGTGCTGTCCGGCAACGACGCCGTCGCAACTTTCTTGCGAAAATCGCCGTCTGGAAAAGAGCTCTCAGCCAACGCCTTTTCAATATCCAGAAGAAAAACAAATCGTCTGTTTTCATCGAGAATCAAACCCCTGACTCCCGAATACAAACTCACCTGCGGCGGCATGATGTCCTCAGTGCTGATGCGCCTGATCTTCCGAACACCAGAAACCACCAATCCATAAAAAGATCCATAGGCATCGACCACGACAATTCTCCCATGTTCGGGATCGATGCGCTGACCGAGCCCCCACACAGCAGACAGCGAGAGGGCAGGAACCGCAGCCTGCCGCCACTGAAAAACACCCAAAAAACCCGGACTTCCTGCGGGAAGAGCATCAAGCAGCGGAAGGCGGATGACCTCGCGCACCAGAGACACTGGGATACAAAAGCGGACATCGGCTGCCGCATCGGTCGAGGGCATCTCAATTTTCGCAGCGAAGCGAGAGGGTTTGACAGACTTTTTTTTGGGAAGTGAAAATTCGAGAACGTCGAACTCAAGTCCAGACAACTCCGCCGTCTCAGAATCGGATACTTTCACCGCACGCGCCCTCCATGGCACTCACCCGCTCAGCATGAGGGAATGTCGGCAAATCATTCCTTGTTATGAAGCTCATGTCAGTATTTTGACTCCACTCCCTCTGTCTGCGGTTTTTGCCAGCGGGATGCGACATCTTACAATTCGGTTTTGTAGGAGGATGCACCGTGCTCCATCTTGTCGATTTTTTCTTCTCAACAATCACTTCGCTGCTCCGCCTGTACTCCATCTTTCTGATCGTGGGTGTGGTGCTGAGGCTGGCACGCGCCGATGAATCTTCCATGATTGGCCGCATGGTCTTTCCCTTGATCGATCCACCGGCAAATTATCTCAAACGCAAATTCCCCAAACTCGTCATGTATCATTCCGGTTCTTATGTAGATTTCAGCCTCCTTGTTTTGAGTCTCTCTATTGAAATCTTAATCAGTTTCATCGCGCACCTCCGTCCCATGATTGGAATCTGAAAATCAGATCTGTGCGAGGAGTTGAAATGTGACTTTTGCTTTGTCCAGCCGAGGGGCAATCGGACTCCTTCTCACCGGCCTCTCTTGTCTTTTTATCTCATTTTCCATTGCAGAGCCTCAAACACCCACTCCCGCACGCGGCCGCTTGGACAAAAACATTGTCACCGCGGCTTTGTCCTTTGGGCACCGCGAATTCGCATGGACAATGTGGGCACTCGAGGGTTTGGCATCGACGGTGAACTTATGGCATTTGGAGAACAGCACTGACGTCGAGAAAAGAACCCTTGAAAAAGCGAATCTCCGCTTTCAGGATTTTCTCAAAGACCTCCCTGAGTTTGCCAAAGAAAAAATCGGGATGCACGAAATCTTTCTCTTCCCTACCAGCTACCTCGCCTTCGTGCGGAATGATGCAATGGAAGCCGTCTCAGTAGCACATCTCGGCTCTGATGATCCCCGATTGAGGAGCAATCTTGTCCTCACAGCTGCATACCTGACTCACATTTTGAGCGACGATCTCAATGCCATTGCGAAGGAATACGAAAAAGTGGCCGCAGAATATCCACAGGCGAAATGGCTCGGGATCACAATCAACAAATTGAAATCGGGGCAAGACCCCTTTCTCGACAAAGACAAAGAGAAGACTTGCAAAAAGCTCTCGGATATATTCCCATTTTCCCGACCCCAATTGGTGAAGCGAGGAATATGCGAGAAAAAAAATGAGGGAGGAACCGTTCCCCATGACTGAAAATTTTCTTTCTGCCAAAAATCTTCAATACAAATGGCATTCCGACGACATCCTGAGCAGAGAAAAAGACAAAATTCTCTGGGACATTCCCGATCTTCAAATCAACACCTCGGGCATCGTCCTTCTTGTCGGTCGCAATGGCGCGGGAAAATCGACTCTGTTGCGCTGCCTGCTGGGACTCATGCGCCCCACCTCCGGTCAAATTCAGTGGTTCAATCAGAATTCTCCACCACGCGGAAAAATTGGCTATATCCCCGAACTGCCCGTTCTTCCTGCGCGCATCAAAGTCGGTGAACTTCTCAGCGACCTTCTTGGCATGAGCAGAGAAGAACTCATTCAGATGGAAACGGATGCCCAACGCCCCTTGTCGCTGCGTGTCTCAGACC
>JBEGJP010000339.1:0-9472 GCA_041184525.1 Pseudomonadota bacterium
TGATAAGCCCGGTCCCAAGCCGAATTGCGCCCGCATCAGAGGAGGCGGGCCAGACGGAGCTCTTCTTTGGTCAATTTCTGAGGCTGACAGTCGTCCTGAGGTTTCAGTGGGAACGACAACAAATGCTCCCAAGAAACGCCTGCAGTCACTGCGGACATTGACAAGAGCCGCAGTCGCGCGTGTGGGCTTCAATTTCAGAATCCGAGCCTGCCCCAAAACACCTGTTTTTCCGTCTGAACGACGAGAAACGTTCAGAATGTCTCCCTCACTGGCATTCAATGGTCCGCGCACGAGAACTTTGCAGCGCGCCTCGCGGATGATCTGGCCGACGCCTGAACTCGCTTTGCTCGAGGCAAGAGCCTGTGGAGAGGGAACGACAAGCCCCATCGGAGTGAAAAAACACGTCAGAAAAATACGCAGGAAAGGATTGAATCGAGACAAAAACCGTTGTTCTTTCACTCGACCAGTCCCAATTTCCACGTCACACCCAAAGACCATTCGCTCCAATAATCACCGTCATCCCAAACCTTCCATTGAACTCCCAACTCCTTGGGCGCAATGCCGGGGTGCACATCCAATGAAAATTCGTATGCCAGCGCGCCGGCAAGCAGCCCCGTGATGGAAGGCTTGAGTTCACCTTCCAAATTCCAATCTCCTTCCAACTTTCTCTGCGTGGCAACAATCCCGTAGAGTTCAAGCGCGTCCAAGGTTTTTTTGCTCTTCTTTGTTTTAATCGTCCCACTCGAGAGCTGTCCTTCCGCTCCCCACCGCAACGGCAAATCGGGGAGCGCGAGAATTGCTGCCGATGCCATCCCACCCACACGGCCCGTCACACGACTGCCGTTGGTGTCACCGGAAAAGGACACATACTCAGCCCCATAGTGCACGTCCCACTCCGGATTGAATCGGAATCCGTCGCGCAACCAAACCTGATTGAAGAGAATATCGGGGACCGCCGAAGTGACAGGACCTTTACTCAATTGGAGAGTGCCTTCCGTCACGCCGACGCCCACTTTCATTGCTGCGCCCGGTGCAAAAGGATCGCGTTGCGCCACAGAGGGCTGCGCCAATGAAGCCGGTGCTCCGTAAAATGCCACCTGAGAAGCAGAAGCAGAGGCGTCCTGAGGTTTTTCCGGTCGCAGAGATGAATTGGATTTTGCATCGGGTTCAACAGGCATCAGACGGCCCACGGCATTCGGACGCTCCGGACGGGATGTGAATCCTTCACCCACTGAATCCGCTTTGCCCGCCGATGTCGGACTTTGCCAAGCAGGCACACTCGCGGTCGCATCATTTCTCCACACAAGTAAGGGAAGCTTGTGGTCCACGCCGGCACCATAAGCCTGTTCCGCTTGCTTGAGCAGCTCAGGATCGGTTGCCACTTTGCGGCACAGAGCAGCACCCTGCTTCACTTCAACCACTTCGATTTCCATGAGAGGTGTGCGCTGGTAGCGAAGAACTTCACCCGTCTGAGGATGGGCGGCACTTTGCACCACAAGCCCTGCCTTCAAACGCTGACCTGCACTGATTCCCCTCTCCGAACCGAAATCGATGCCCATCAATTCATTGTTTTCAAAAACCACTCGGCCATCATGGCCGATGGTATCGGAGAGCCTGCCGAAAGCCTGAACATAAGCTTGCGCCAACGCATCCCAATTGGATCCGAAGGGCAAAAGCACATCTTCCCGTGCGATGACGGAGTTGTTCTGCGCAGAGAGAAGAGCCACGCGCACAGCCGTGTGATCCGCAGTGAAGTAGACATTCACGCTCACCCAACCATCGAGATCGTACTCTTTCTGCAATTGGCTTTTTCGAAAAGAAGAAAGCTCAGATGCTGCAGCGGGAGAACGGCCCGAAGCATTTTCCTCTGCCAAGGCATCGAGAGCCCAAAAACGTCCGTTGGCATCGGCAACTGCTTTGACTTGCGCGTTGAATTTGAATGCAAAATCGTCAGCACTCAACGGTTGAGCCAGCACTCCTTTCAATGCAACCTGATCGGACAATGTCTTTCTTGCTTCAACCGTGTTTTGAACCACAGGCAAAAGCCCCACCCTGCGCAACGGCAACATCATTTGACGTTTGTCAAAATTCACTCGCGCTTGGCCCGTGATGGCAGCCCAAGCCGCAGACTCCGGCATGGTGAGGGTGAGCGTTCCCCATGCCGCCATCGAAAGGGCCAAAGAGACGCGTGGTCCGCGATGGGTTTGAAACCAAACAGGACGAGTCTTGCCAAAATGCATAAGCGCGCGCCTCCATCTAGAGCACCTGCTCCTAAAATACCACTCAATTGGTTTTTCAGGCCATTTTGACGACCTGACGCAAAATTGGCAGGATAGCTCCAAATGCGAGGTCCACTCTTGACGGCGAAACGACTCACTCTTCTGCTGGGTATCAGCCCTGTGCTGCTGGGAATTCTGGTGGTCGCATTCACCAACATCGTGGTTGCACTGTCCCTCCCCCTCTACAACGCACCCGACTTGGGAAGGACGCCACGGCGCCCCGAAGAGAGCGACGAACCCACTCTCATTGTCCTTGGCGCCGGCGTTCTGCGGAGGGAACCTTCGGGTATGCTCAAGTGCCGCATGAATAAGGCTCTTGAAGTTTTCGCCCGTCAGCCTGAAATTCGCATTTTGCTTTCCGGCGACGGCACCGATTTTCACTACAATGAAACGGCAGCCATGCGCAGTTACGCTTTACAAAACGGACTTCCCCGTCAAGCTGTCCTCAGCGACCCGCTCGGTTTTTCAACTTACGATTCTCTCAGGAGAGCAATCGAAATTTTTGGCATCCGCAAAGGAATCATCGTCAGCCAAGAGTTTCATTTGAAACGGGCCTTGTGGCTTGCCAAAAGCTTTGGAATGGACGCCACTGCTCTTCCCTGTGACAAAAGCGGAAGTTCGCTCTTTTATCAGTTGAGGGAAATTCCGGCTCGCAGCAAAGATGTTTTTTTGCGTTGGTTCGACTTCGCTCCCCGCAGCACACGAGAAGAACTTTTCTAAAGCTCACAAAGCCTTCTTCACATCGCCTTTGGCCATCTGAGAGCGCACTGCCTCGCGTTTGTAGAACTCTGCACTCACCTTCAAAACCTTTACGACATCGGGCAGAACGCTTGTTTTACGCGTCCGGTTGTTCCAATGTGTTACCTTGGCACGGACACCCGAGGAAGTGCCGTCTGATTCAATCAATCCCAACGCAGCCAATTCGACGGCGCGCTGTCCCGTTTCTGTTGAAGCAAGCTGATAAAACGCAACAGGAGTCTCGTTTTTAAGACCGTAGTCTTTCTCATTCGCAAATGTCAGATCCACCTGTTGCCCATTCTGGCGGAGCACATAACCTTCAAAAGGAAATTTGCTGAGAAACTCCTCGAAGCCGCGACGCGATATTTGCTCGGGGAGCTCGCTGCTGTTCTTCGAAAAATTATTGCTCTGCGCGAAAAAACTTTCTCCTTCATGATTGACGGCCGCGAGTTGCACCCCGCCTTTAAAATCGCTGTAATCGATCGTCAGCAGAAAATCCCATTCACCGGCCAAATGGGTCTTTGCCCAACCATGAGAAGTGATGGCGACTGCACTTTCACCGGCGGCTGCGAGTCGCGACTCACATTCCGTAGAAACCAAACCGCGTAGGGTCGTTTGCTGCATCAAACGCGCCATAAAATCGCGGCGCCAGCGCCGCAAGGACGCATTTTTGAGGAGACCTGAGTAAGGACGCCCCTCCTGCGTCTCGAGAACCGCAAGCGAAGGACGATAGACTTCGTCGGGAGCGACAACATAGCTTAAGGGATGAGCCGAGTTCAGCGCCGTGGATTTTGAATCCGCGAAGAAATCAGAAGGCCGCGCGCCCCGAACGAGAACCTTTTTTAGAAAAGCCTGTGGGGTCTTGCTCCCGTCGTAGAGCGCAAAACCGTCCTGACCAGACACGGCCAGTTTCCCTTCCTCTGAGAGCATCTCAAAACCACTGAATCTGCGCAAAAAACCGTATGCATCGTGTTGAATAAGAACACCAAAACCGCTGCCGGCCTGCACCTCGAGACGCAAGCGGGATTCGCCCCCTTGCCGCACCAGCTTGGAAGGAAAGGTGCGCGGCGCACAGCAGGAGTGAAACACTGTCACCGTTTCACCCCAAAATTCCGAAGGCACTTTGAGCTTGAGACTCCCGTCGGCGGCCGTGCGGCCCAGTTCTCTCACCCGATTGTCCCGCAAGCGGCTCATATAAACAACTGCACCTTCAAGAGGCTTGCCCGCAGATAAAATTTCAACGCGGACAAGACTGCGGTCCAGCGCTGAATTCTCAGCATGTACGGCAGCATCCACCGTCGAAATCGGATCGGAAGACGGCGGGGGAGTTGCGGGTGACCCCTCCGATAAAATCCCTTCCTTCCATTGGTTCGCCGAAGACACTTCGACCGTTGAGTTGTTTGAAGAAACCGCCACGCCGGAGAACACTTTTGCAACCGAAAAATTGCGACAAAATGTGGAGCTCAATCCCGATGTCACACAGACAAAAAACGCAGCCTGACCTTGCGAAAGTTCTGTCAGTGCCACTTCAAATTTTTCATTTGTGAGAGAAGGACGCTCCGATTCACTCAATTCTTCTTCATTCAATGGAGTTTCGAAACTCTCCGGCCCCGCCTCGCTCTGCGCGAGTGTTCCCTCGAGCGCGAGCGGACTTTCCACGCTATTTTGCGATTTGCGCTGTGCCGACTCCAGCGGGCTCTGTGCCTCGGCGTCAGCCAATCGGATTTCAATGTCCGACGAACGGACCCAAGGATTCCACGACGGACGAATCCGCATGGATTGTGACAAATGCAATTGGCTGAGCGACGCATCAGCCGCAGTCAGCAGTGCGTCATCAAATTCAAAACGCCGCGCTTCGAATTGCACCCGTCCTTGAGCATCGGTGGTCAGTGCATCACCATCATTGAGAGCAACCCAAGCCCCAGCCAGCGGACCGCGGGCATCGATGACACGCACTTGGAAACGATAATGCGTCGATGCCACATGAACGGCTCCGGCTGCTGCAGCCAAGAGCGCACCTGCAACACCGAGCATGCTCCAAATCAGTCGGGAGTGATTCATGGTCTCTAATCCCCTGCGCTGTCCCCATTGTACGCAGAGGCCAACCAAATGTGCGGTGAGGTGTAGCAGAAATGACTCCCCTCCTGCGCGTTGCAAAACCCCAATAAAGCGTGCAATAGTTCATTTTTCCTGAGTTTTATGAACGAGGACATCATGATTTCGAACCCCACACGCCCTGTCCGCGTCCGCATCGCCCCAAGCCCGACAGGCGATCCCCACATCGGAACGGCTTACATCGCACTTTTTAACTACGTTTTCGCCAAAAAACATGGCGGTAAATTCATTGTCAGAATCGAAGACACCGACCAAAACCGTTTCCGCAAAGACAGCGAGGCAATGATCCTCGATTGCTTGCGTTGGGTGGGTCTGCCTTGGGATGAGGGTCCTGATGTCGGAGGCCCACACGCTCCCTACCGGCAGAGCGAAAGAACAAAACTCTACCAAGAACATGCCCAAGCACTGCTCAACAAAGGACATGCCTACCGCTGTTTCTGCAGCAGCGAACGCCTCGACACCGTCCGCAAGGATCGCATGGCGCAAAAACTTCAAGGTGGATACGACCGGCACTGCCGACAACTCTCGGCAGAAGAATCCTCGCGCCGTGCTCAAAGCAGCGAGTCGTTCACCATCCGTATGAAGATGCCGCTCACAGGTAAAACTGTGTTCCACGATGGTCTCCGTGGCGACCTCGAGTTTGAAAATGAAGGCGTGGACGATCAGGTTCTTTTAAAATCAGATGGCTTTCCGACCTATCATCTGGCCAATGTGGTGGATGATCATGAGATGCAAATCTCGCACGTGATTCGCGGCGAGGAGTGGATTTCCTCCACCCCAAAACACGTTGTCCTTTACGACGCTTTCGGTTGGGAACGGCCGCATTTCACGCATTTGCCGCTGTTGCGCAATGCCGACAAAAGCAAAATCTCGAAGCGCAAACAGCCCACAAGCATCAACTACTACAAACGCAAAGGGATCCTTCCCGACGCGCTGCGCAACTATTTGGCACTCATGGGCTGGAGTTACGGCGACGACAAAGAAATTTTCACGACAGAGGATATGATTTCTCATTTTTCTCTGGAACGCATGACACTCGGCGGGCCTGTCTTCGATTTGGAGAAGTTGGCTTGGATCAACGGCCACTACATGCGTGCTCTCACAACTGACGCCTACGTCAGTTTTCTCCAACGGGAAATTTTCTCAGCCGACTACTTGAAGCAAATTGTCCCGCTCATTCGTGAACGCGTCGAAAAATTCGAAGATTTCATCGGTGCCACACACTTTTTCTTCTCAGGAGATTTGAAGTACGACACCGCTCTGCTTCTTCCCAAAGGTCGCGCTCCGGCCGACACCGCACAGGCACTGGCCGATGCACTCGATGCTCTTGAAACTCTGGAAGTATGGAAAGTGGCCGACATTACGGCTGCCATGGAGAAGTTCCTGTCAGAGAAGAATCTGAAAGCAAAAGACATCTATATGCCGCTGCGTGTTGCGACCACCGGTGCCAAGGAAACACCGCCTTTGTTTGAATCGATGGAAGTCATTGGCAAGGAGATGGTCCGACGCCGAGTGCGCTGTGCCATCGCAGCCCTGCATGCACTTCCTATTCCTTCACCCTGAGTTTGAATTTTCAGTGAAGTCCGGAAATAAAACTTTCGGACCTTGACGGCACCTTTTCAAGAAGGAAACCCCATGCCCACTTCGGATGCCATCGTTTCGACACACACCTCGAACACCAACGTCCTCAACCGCTACCTGTCCAACGGGTGTGAGGCGTATCTTGAAAGAGTTGATTTTGCGCCGCTGGTCACTCTTCAATTGTGGGTGAAGACAGGAAGCCTCGATGAAGCTCCCGAAGAATTCGGCATGGCGCATGTGCTCGAACACATGCTCTTCAAGGGCACCGAGAAATTCCCTCGCACGGGCGACGTGGCGCGGCAGGTGGAACTTGCCGGCGGTGAAATCAACGCCTACACAACATTCGACCACACTGTTTTCTACATCAATGCCCCGCGCGAATTCGCTTTTCAGGGCACAGAACTTCTGTTCGATGTTGTGTGCTCCAGCCTGCTCGACTCGGAAGAGCTCTCCCGTGAGTTGGAAGTGGTCATTGAAGAGATCCGCAGGGGCCGTGACAATCCCTCAGCTCGCGTCAGCAAAGCCCTCTTTGCCCGCATTTTCGAAGGCCATCCCAAAGCCCGTCCTGTGATCGGTTACGAAGAGGTGGTCAAAACATTCAACCGCGAATCACTCCGCGCTTTTTACAAACGCTGGTACATCCCGAACAATATGTTTTTTGTTGCTGCCGGCGATTTCCACCTCGGCGAAATGAATGCCAAGCTCGACCAGCTCGCGCAGGAATTCCTTCCCAACAGTCTTCCGCAGCGGCACTGGAGCAAAACTCATGCTTGGCCACAACACTCCTCGCCGGTGTGCGAAGTCATTCACGGGCCCTACCAAGAAACGCGGCTGCAACTGACCGTCCCAGCACCCCGTCTCGAAGATGACGCAACTGCTGCTTGGGAAATGTATGCCAGCATCTTAGGTCATGGCGATTCTTCACGCCTTTCCCATGCGGTGAAAGACGAAGCACAACTGGTCACTGCCATCGAGGCGTCACTCTACACACCACGCTTCCCGTTTGGTTTTTCGGGATTCGGTTTCTATGCGCGCAGCGAAACGGCGCGTGAAGCTGTCTTGGCAGGAATCGGAGAAATTGCTCGCCTTGCAAAAGAAGGCCCTTCGCACTCCGAACTCCAGCGTGTGCTCACATCGGCCAAAGCGGACAAAATATACTCCCGCGAAAGTGTCGAAGGACTGGTGCGCAGTGTGGGCAACAACCTTCTCACAACCGCACGTCTTGAGTTTGATACGTTGTTTTTACAAAAACTGAGCAGGGTCACGACCGAACAGGTGCAGGCTTGCGCCCAACAGGTGTGCGAGAGTCTGCTCAGCGGGCGCGCGATTTGCGTTGCGGCAGCGAATCAAGAACACGAAAGCATCATCAACCTAGGCACATTGCAGGAAACACTCTCGGAGGGCGCAAACGTCATCCGGCAGATCTTGGGGAACCGAGACACTCAAGACACTCCTGTTTCGCGCATCCGTTCACGTGTTCATCAAGTTTCCGAACGCAATCCTGCGATCCGGCAGGAGAGTGTGGCACTGTCGGATCTCGCAAAGTTGAATTTCAACACACGTCCGTCGACGCGTCTGCCTGTCTCCAGCCACGTGCTCGTGTGGCGTTGGGGACAGCACGAAGAACCGGAGAGCAAAATTGGCTTGAATGCCTTCCTCGCGCAAATGCTCACCCGCGGGACCACTCGTCAATCCTACCGTTCTTTCGTGACCGAACTCGAAGAGTTGGGCGCGTCCGTCAGTGCATTTTCAGGGCGCGACCTGTTTGGATTGCGGCTCGATGCTCTGAGCGAAGTTCAACCACGCGCATTGCACATGCTCGTCGATTGCCTTGTGCGTCCGGCGTTCAGTGCCGAGCAGTTTGAGCGCGTGATGCGCGAGACCGAAGAGGTTTTGATTGCTCAAAAAGACAGTCCGGGCTCCCGACTCGGCCGACTCAATGGCGCACTTCTTTATGGCGCTCATCCCTATTCTCGCCCTTCCTTAGGTTCACTCGATACGTTGCACAACATCACGCTCGACGATGTCGTCACCCAGTGGAGCCGTTTCCGGAGGGTCAACACCTTTGTTCTCTCTGGTGCCGGACAGTTCAACACTCATGAGACTCTTGAAACCGTCGCCGTTGAATTGTCGGCTCTGCTCTCGGGCGAACAAACGGAAGAAAGCGCGGGTGCTCCGTTGCGCACAGCCGATGCCGCACCGCAAATGCCGCGCACGGCAAGAGTGGGATTCGATCGTCTCGAGCGCGAACAGGCGCACATCAGTCTGAGCGTGCGCGGCTACACTCTTTCTGAGCAAAAGCGTACTGCTCTCGAAGTGGCCTGCGGCGTGCTCGGCGGGCAAGGGGGCAGACTCTTCATGGATCTGCGTGATGCCCAATCGTTGGCATACAGCGTCGGTTGTTCGCAGGCTCCGTCACTCTGGGGAGGTTCATTCAACAGCTACATCGCGACAGCATCGGGCAAAGCGCAGCAGGCAGTGGCCGGACTCAAGTCTCATCTCGAAAGAATTGCAACGGAACCGCCTGCGGCAGAAGAGCTCTTGCGCGCCAAGAATTCGCTCTTGGGCGGACAAAGTCTCGACAGCCAACACCACCACTATCAGGCCTCACAGCTGGCCATGAGCGATATTTACGGGCTCGGTTTCGACAATTTTCTGGGATTTAAGGAAAGAATCGAAGCGGTGACGCCCAAAGACGTTTCCGAGTCGGTGCACGAGCTTCTCAAGAAAGAAGGTGCCTGCCTTGCCATTGTTGGCCC